>NZ_LIRK01000341.1 GCF_001419765.1 Streptomyces torulosus | reverse complement strand
CGCTGCAGGACACCGAGGCGGCGTGCGAGTCCGTCACCCGCGCCGTGCGCGCCGGTCACCGCGGCGTGCACATCGGCAACCACGTCGGGCCGCGCGACCTGGACCACGGAGCCGTCACCGAGTTCCTTACCCATTGCGCCCTCGAGGGCGCAACCGTCCTGGTGCACCCGTGGGACATGGCCCACGATCCGCGCACTGAGGAGTACATGCTGGCGTGGCTGGTCGGCATGAGCGCCGAGACTCACCTGAGCATCCTGCGGCTTGCGTTGTCCGGTGCGTTCGAGCGCATCCCGCGGGAGCTGAAGCTGCTGTTCGCGCACGGTGGCGGCTCGTTTCCTTACCTGCTCGGCCGCGCCAACAACGCCTGGCGGCGCCGCGACATCGTCCGCAAGGACAGCCCGCTGCCGCCGTCCGGCTACCTGGACCGCTTCCACGTCGACTCCGCCGTCTTCGACCAGCACTCGCTGCGGCTGCTCGTCGACGTCATGGGCACCGACCGGGTCCTGCTGGGAACCGACTACCCCTTCCCACTCGGCGAGGCCGAGCCCGGCGCTCTGATCCGCGCCAGCAGGCTGAACCCCATAGGTCAAAACGCGCTGCTCGCAGGCAACGCCGTGCGCCTGTTCGGGCTGCAGGACCTGCTCCCCACCACCCTCCAGACCACCCCCGCGCTGTCCACCACGGAGGTCTCCCGATGAGCCGCACCAAAGTCGCGATCATCGGGTCGGGCAACATCGGCACCGACCTGATGATCAAAGTCCTCCGGGGCTCCGAGCACCTCGAAGTCGCCGCGCTGATCGGCATCGACCCGGATTCCGACGGCCTCGCTCGTGCCCGTCGCCTCAAGGTGGCCACCAGCGCCGACGGCGTAGAGGGACTGATCGCCCTCGATGAGTTCTCCGACATCGAGTTCGTCTTCGACGCCACCTCCGCCAGGGCGCACCGGTTCCACCACGACCTCCTGACAGGGCACGGCAAGCGCCTTATCGACCTGACCCCGGCCGCCATAGGACCGTACGTCGTTCCGCCGGTCAACCTCGGCGCCCACCTGGACGCCGCCAACGTCAACATGGTCACCTGCGGCGGCCAGGCCACCGTGCCCATGGTCGCCGCGGTCAGCGCGGTCGTTCCCGTCGCCTACGCCGAGATCGTCGCCTCGATCTCGTCGAAGTCAGCGGGCCCCGGCACCCGCGCCAACATTGACGAGTTCACCGAGACCACCGCTCACGCCCTGGAAGAAGTCGGCGGCGCCGCGCTTGGCAAGGCGATCATCGTGCTCAACCCCGCCGAGCCGCCCCTCATCATGCGCGACACCGTGCACTGTCTCGTCCCCGACTGCGACCGGGACGCGGTCACTGCCTCCGTGCACGCCATGGCCGAGAAGGTCCGCGCCTACGTGCCGGGCTACCGCCTCAAGCAGGAGGTGCAGTTCGTGCCCGTCGCCGCCGGCGACCAGGCCGCGAAGCTCGCCGGCCTGCCCAACGGCGGCTGGCACATCACCATCTTCCTCGAGGTGGAGGGCGCGGCCCACTACCTGCCCGCCTACGCCGGAAACCTCGACATCATGACGGCGGCCGCGCTGCGCACCGCCGAACACCTCGCCACCGGGAGGGTCGCCGCGTGACCACCTCACACACCCCCCAGACACCCCGGGTCTACGTCCAGGACGTGACCCTGCGCGACGGCATGCACGCCGTCCGGCACCGCTACACCCTCGACCAGGTGAAAGCCATCGCAGGGGCCCTGGACGCGGCCGGCGTCGACGCCATCGAAGTCGCTCATGGCGACGGCTTGTCCGGCAGCTCCCTCACCTACGGCCCCGGCGCACACTCCGACTGGCAATGGCTGGAGGCCGCCGCCTCGGTCCTGACCCGGGCGAAGCTGACCTCGCTGCTGCTGCCCGGCATCGGCACCGCCGAGGACCTGCGCGCCGCCCGCGAGCTGGGGGTGTCGTCGATCCGTATCGCCACTCACTGCACAGAGGCGGACATCTCCGCACAGCACATCAGCCTGGCCCGCGAACTGGGCATGGACGTCTCCGGGTTCCTGATGATGTCCCACATGGCCGAGCCGAAGCAGCTCGCCGAACAGGCCAAACTCATGGAGTCCTACGGCGCGCACTGCGTGTACGTCGTCGACTCCGGCGGCCGACTCACCATGGACGGCGTCCGCGACCGGGTCCGCGCCTACCGCGACGTACTCGACCCGGCGACCGAGATCGGCATCCACGCCCACCACAACCTCGCCCTCGGTGTCGCCAACAGTGTCGTCGCGGTCGAGAACGGCGCGTACCGTGTCGATGCCTCCCTCGCCGGGCAGGGCGCAGGCGCCGGCAACGCCCCGATCGAGCCGTTCGTCGCCGTGATGGACCTTCTCGGCTGGGAGCACGCCTGCGCACTGTTCCCGCTCATGGACGCCGCCGAAGACCTCGTGCGCCCCACGCAGGACCGGCCCGTCCGCGTCGACCGCGAAACTCTCACCCTCGGCTACGCGGGCGTCTACTCCAGCTTCCTGCGGCACGCCGAGGCCGCCTCCGCCCGGTACGGCGTCGACACCCGCGACATCCTCGTCGAGGTCGGCGCCCGGCGCATGGTCGGCGGCCAGGAAGACCTCCTGGCCGACGTAGCCCTCGACCTGGCCGCCCGCACCAGCGCACCGACCCCGCAGGAGGGCGCTGTCACGTTGGTTGGCCGGGTGGGATGATCTTCTGGTTGATCGTGCTGGAGGGGGCTGTCTGTGGGGTCCGTGTCGCTGGCGTACAAGGGGCATCGGTACCCGGTCGAGGTCATCTCCCACTGTGTGTGGCTGTACTTCCGCTTCCCTCTGTCATTGCGCGAGGTCGAGGAGCTGATGCTCGAGCGCGGTGTGATCGTCTCGTATGAGACGGTCCGCCGCTGGTGCCGGAAGTTCGGGCAGCAGTACGCCAACGCGCTGTGCCACCGGCAGCCACGGCCTGGGGACAGGTGGCACCTGGACGAGGTCTTCATCAGGATCAACGGGGACCAGAAGTACCTGTGGCGGGCCGTCGACCAGGACGGCAACGTTCTGGACATCCTGGTGCAGAAGCGCTGGGACAAGGCGCGGCCAGGCGTTTCTTCCGCCGCCTGATGAAGACGGCCAGTGCGGTGCCGCGGGTGGTCGTCACGGACAAGCTCCGCTCCTACGGCGCGGCCCACCGCGAGGTCATGCCCTCGGTGGAACATCGCTCGCACAAGGGCCTGAACAACCGGGCGGAGAACAGCCACCAGCCCACCAGGCAGCGCGAACGCGCGATGAAACGCTTCCGCTCCGCGGGCGGAGCGCAGCGGTTCCTGTCCGCGTTCAGCGGCATCTCGCCCCACTTCCGGCCCCGCCGACACCTGATGCCCGCACACCGCTACCGCTCCGAGATGACCGTCCGCTTCGCCATCTGGGAGCAGATCACCGGCGTCGCCGCCCTCGCCACCGCGGCCTGAGCACAGCCCTAAACCGGGCTCCACCACGCCGCGACGCACCATCAGACACCGCCCACCCAACAACGTGACAGCGCCGATCCGAGGTTCAGTCGATCTCGCTCCGGGCGCCCGGCTCGGCCAGGACCGCCCGGTGCAGTCGACGCCGCAGCCCCGCCCTCGTCCACGCCGTGAACCGGCGGTGTGCCGTCGCGGGCGAGACGGCGAACGTCTCCGGCAGACACCGCTAGGCACACCCGCTGGTCAGCACGTACACCACCGCCGTGAACACGCAGCGCTCGTCGAGCGGCGCGGTCCCGCCGCCCTGCGGACGGGAGGTGAACGACGGCAGCAACGGGGCGGCCAGTTCCCACAGACCGTCAGGAACCAGCCGCTGCGAAAGATCAACACTCACGAAGAGGCATCATGCCGCAGCTCGCTGCGCTGCGCGGAGGGCGGGACGAACCAGCGGGCCGCGGCCGACCTCGGCATCGACAGGTCGACCGTGGACCGCCGGCGGGCCCGGTTCATCGCGAAACGCCTCGACGGCCTGCATGACGAGCCGAGCTCGGGCCGCCCGCCCTCGATCCTCCTCGACCAGGTCGAGGAGGTCGTCGTGGACACCTGGAGTCGGTCCCGGGCCAGGACACGCACTGGTCACGGGCCTCGATGGCCCGGCGCACCGGTCTGTCGCGATCGACGATCGGGCGGATCTGGAAGTGGTTCGACCTTAAGCCCCACCTGCAAGGACTCCTTGAAACTGTCCACCGATCCGCAGAAGTCCTCGAGGGGTACCCCCAGGTGCGGGTACCCCCTCGTCTGCTGCTTGGCACCGTTGGGTAGCCGTCCGGAACCCGCGGCTTCCAGAGCGGTTCCCGATGGGCTCCGGCTCAGTTCCCGTCGGTCGGCACCAGCGCGAGCACGCGGCAGGGAGAGCCGGAACCGTTGACGATCGGCAGAGGGGCTGCGATCAGCACCGCCCCGGTGACCGGAAGCTTGTCCAGATGGCAGAGCTGGGTCAGCCCGTACTTGCCCGCGCCGAGCAGGAAGGAGTGGCAGGGGAACGGCGGCTCGAAGCCCATCGCTGCGCCCGCGTCAGTGCCGACCGTCTCGACTCCCATGCCAAGGATCCCGGTCTCTTCGGCGAGGTAGCGAGCGGCGGCGGGAGTCAGCCCCGGAGTGCGAGGGCCGTTCTCACCCAGGTTGGCGAAAGCGGCAGGATCTTCGGCGTGCCGGGACCAGCCGGTCCGGTACAGCAGCCAGGAGCGCTCCGGCAGGGGCCCGTTCTCTTCCTGCCAAACGCGCAGATCCGCGACGTCGAGCAGGTAGTCAGGGTCAGCGGACACTTCTGCCGTCCGATCGATGACCACCGCGGCGCCGACGAGCCGTTGGGCGGGAACCTGGGAGACGTCGTCCAGGTCCCTTCCGGTGATCCAGTGGTTCGGTGCGTCGAAATGGGTGCCGGTGTGCTCGCCGGTGCGGAAGTTGTTCCAGTACCAGGCCGGGCCGCGGTCGTCGTAGCGGCTGATTTCCTCCAGTTGGAAGCGGGCGGTCTGACCCATCGGCTCAGGCAGCTCCAGAATCGGGGTCCCGCCGTGCAAGGAGGCGGTGAGGTCGACGACCTCGATCGAGCCCGAGACCAGCTGATCGGCCACCGCAGTCAGGTGCGCGGTTGCGGTGATGACGTCGCTCATGCGTGTGGTCCTTCCGAAGGAGTGGAGCGGAATGGTGCGGGTGTCGACGAGCATGGCCCCATAAAAGCGCCGGCCGAAGACCCTCTGCGTTCAGCGGACCGAAGCCGCGTCGCGCGGATAGCCCCGGTGCGGACGTGCTCGTAAGGTCGCCCAACATCGCACGAAACCTTTCCCGACTCGGTACCACGGCGGGAGCGTGGCTTCGTGTCCCGCTCGATCAGGGGCCGGCGTGCCCGGCAGTGCTGAGTCGGCAGTGGCGGGGCCGACGACCCGAGCAAGGAGGAACACGATGGCGGAAAGGTCTTTCGCCGCCGAGATCGGAAAGCTGCGGCAAGGCGCCGGGACGACGTTCAGCGGAGAAGGCATCCTGGCCGTCACCAAGGCGCTTCTGCAGTCGGGTGTCGCATACGTCGGCGGTTACCAGGGCGCGCCGATCTCCCATCTGATGGATGTGCTCGGCGATGCCCACGAGGTCCTGTCGGACCTCGACGTGTACTTCGAGAACAGTGCCTCCGAGGCGACGGCGGCAGCGATGCTCGCGGCATCGGTGCACCAGCCGCTGCGAGGCGCCATCACCTTCAAGTCCACCGTGGGTACGAACGTCGCCTCGGACGCGCTCGCGAACCTTGCGAGCGGTGGCGTCACCGGTGGCGCGCTGATCATCGTCGGCGAGGACTACGGCGAGGGCTCCAGCATCATGCAGGAGCGCTCCCACGCCTTCGCGATGAAGTCCCAGATGTGGCTGCTCGACCCGCGCCCCAACCTGGAGGCCATCGTCAACGCGGTCGAGGCCGGCTTCGAACTCTCCGAGGTCTCCAGCACCCCGGTGATGCTCGAACTGCGGCTGCGCTCCTGCCACCTGCACGGCACCTTCACGGCGAAGGACAACCGGCGCCCGGAGATGACCGTCAAGGACGCCATCGAGAACCCGCGCCGCGACCTGAGCCGGATCGTGCTGCCGCCCGCGACCTTCCTGCACGAGAAGGAGAAGCACGAGGACCGCTGGCCGGCCGCCGTCCGCTTCATCAAGGAACGCGGCCTGAACGAGGTCTTCGGCAATGGCCGGGCCGACGTCGGCATCATCGTCCAGGGCGGCCTCTACAACACCCTCAACCGGTCCCTCGAACTCCTCGGCGCCTCCGACCCGTACGGCCGCACCAGCGTGCCGCTGTACGTCATGAACGTCACCTATCCCGTCGTCGACGACGAGATCCTCGACTTCTGCGCCGACAAACAGGCCGTGCTGCTCCTGGAGGAGGGACAGCCCGACTACATCGAGCAGAACCTGCACGCGATCCTGCGGCGGGCCAGCAGCGACACCGCGCTGCACGGCAAGGACATGCTGCCCGCGGTCGGCGAGTACACCTCCACCGCGATGACCAAGGGCGTCGCCGAGTTCCTGCGCACCTACCTCCCCGAGGCGATCGCCCACGAACCGACGCTGCTGCTCCCCGACTCCGAACCCGAGAGCCCGTTCGCGCCGCGCGTCGCCGCCGCCGAGATGCGGCAGCGCCCGCCGGGCCTGTGCACCGGCTGCCCCGAGCGGCCGATCTTCAGCGCCCTGAAACTCGCCGAGCGCGAGACCGGCCAGCACCACATCAGCGCCGACATCGGCTGCCACCTCTTCGCCGTCAACGAACCGTTCAACCTCGGCGCGACCACGATGGGCTACGGCCTGGGATCCGCGGGCGCCTCCGCGCTCAACTCCAAGGAAGCCGACCGGCGCACGGTCGCGATCATGGGCGACGGCGGTTTCTGGCACAACGGCCTCACCAGCGGCGTCGGCAACGCCGTCTTCAACGAGAACGACCAGCTGCTCGTCGTAGTCGACAACGCCTACAGCGCCGCCACCGGCGGCCAGGACGTGCTCTCCTCGCAGGCCGACAACCCGATCCGCTCTACGAAACACCCCATCGAGCGGGCCGTACGGGGAATCGGCGTGCGCTGGAGCCGCACCGTCGCCAACACCTACAAGGTCTCCGCCCTGCGCGACCTCTTCGTCGAGGCGCTGACCACCAAGGAACCCGGCCCCAAGGTCGTCGTCGCCCAGAGCGAGTGCCAGCTCAACCGGCAGCGCAGGGTGAAGAAACAGCAGGCCGCCGACCTCAAGGACGGCAAGCGGGTGGTCCGCGAACGCTTCGGCGTCGATCCGGAGACCTGCACCGGCGACCACGCCTGCATCCGGATCTCCGGATGCCCGTCCCTGACCATCACCGACAATCCCGACCCGCTGCGCACCGACCCCATCGCCACCGTGCTGGACAGCTGCGTCGGCTGCGGGGTCTGCGGCGCCAACGCGCACGCCGCGGTCCTGTGCCCGTCGTTCTACCGGACCGACGTGGTGCAGAACCCGACCCGCCGGGACCGCGTCCTGGCCAGGGTGCGGGACCGCTGGATGGCCCTGGCGTCCAAGGGTCTGGAGAACCGTGCGGCACGATACGAGGTGGCAGCCCGATGACCACGACACAGTCCCGAAACGACCGCGGCACCAGCTGGCGCGGCGGACAGCGGCCGGTCACCCTGGCCATCCTCGCCATGGGCGGAGAGGGCGGCGGCGTCCTCGCCGACTGGATCGTAGAGGTCGGCGAACACGCCGGCTGGGCCGCACAGAACACCTCCGTCGCCGGCGTCGCACAGCGCACCGGCGCGACCGTCTACTACGTCGAACTCCTCCCGCCGCCCCCCGGCGGGATCCCGGCGGGCGGCCGCACCCAGCCGATCCTGAGCCTCTTCCCCACGCCCGGCGAGGTGGACATCGTCATCACCTCCGAACTCATGGAGTGCGGACGCGCCGTCCAGCGCGGCTTCGCCACCCCCGACCGCACCACGCTGATCACCTCGACCAACCGGACCTACTCGGTCGACGAGAAGATCGCCCTCGGGGACGGACGGGTCGACAGCGACGAACTGTTCGCCGCCGCGCAGCGCGCCGCGAAGACCCTGGTGGCGGCCGACTTCGCGACCCTCGCCGAGAGCGCGGGCAGTGTCATCAGCGCCTCCCTGTACGGCGCGCTCGCCGGATCCGGCGCCCTGCCCTTCACCCGGGAGCAGTTCGAGGCACCGATCCGGGCCTTCCCCAAGGCGGCGGAGCGCTCCCTGAGGGCCTTCGCCCTCGCCTACACGGAGGCCGCGAGCCAGGTCGCCGCCGGACAGCGCCAGGCCGCCCAGACACCGGCCGTCCCCCCGGCCGGCGCCGCCCGCTCGGGCGGACCGGTCCCGGTGACCATCGGGCTCCGCCGTCCCGAGACCGCCGAGGACCGCAAGCAGGCCGCCGAACGCGAGCGCGTCAAGATCGCCGCCACCGACCCGGCCTCCCTCGTCGGCCCGGCCCTGGCCGCCCACGCCCAGCGGGCCGCCGTACTCCCCGAGCCCGTCCGCTCGACGGCGCTGCACGGTGTCGTCCGCACGGCCGTCTACCAGAGCCCCGAGTACACCGACCGCTACCTGGACCGCGTCGCGGCGGTGGCCGCCGTGGACCCGGACCGCGACGGCGAGGCGGCCCTGACCCGCGAGGCCGCCCGGCACATCGCGCTGTGGATGTGCTACCAGGACACCATCCAGGTCGCCCAGCAGAAGACCCGTCGGCACCGGATGCAGCGGGTGCGCGAGGAGGCGAAGGCCGGCGGCCACCTGGCCCAGGTCCGCGAGTACCTGCACCCCCAGGTGGAGGAGATCACCGACACCCTGCCCGCCGGCCTCGGCGCCCTGTTGCTGCGCTCGAAGCTGTTCGGGCGGCTCGTTCACACCCTCACCCACCGCGGCATCGTCCTCAACACGACGTCCGTCACCGGCTACACCGCGCTCGCGGTGCTCGCCCGGATGCGCCCGCTGCGCCCCCGGTCGCTGCGGTTCGTGCGGGAACAGGAGGCCATCGACGCCTGGCTGGACCTCGCGCTCGCCACGGCCGCCCAGGACGGTCCCCTGGCGCGCGAGATCATCGAGTGTCAGCAGGTCCTGAAGGGCTACGGCGCCACCTACGCCCACGGCGGCGAGAGCTTCGAGCTGCTGATGACGGCCGCCCGCGCGCTGCCCGGCACGGACGGCGCCGCCGACCGGCTGAAGAAGCTGCGGGCCGCGGCGCTCGCGGACGAGGACGGCGTGAAACTCCGCGCCGAGCTGGCCGCGCTGCCCGTCCCGACCGGCTGACCCGCCCCGCCGGCGGCGCCGCGCGCTCACCCGCGCAGCGTCGCCGAGGGGCTCTCCCCGAAACGGGCCCGGTAGTCGGAGGCGAATCGGCCCATGTGCACGAAGCCGTGCTCCAGCGCAATGGCCGTCACCGACGTCCCGGACTCGGCGGCCCGCAGCGCGTCATGCACGACGTCGAGCCGGCAGGCCCGCAGATACGCCGTCGGGGTGCTGCCGAGTTCACGGCGGAAGCACTCCTGCAGCGTCCGCACGCCGACCCCGAGCGCCTCGGCGACATCGCCCACGGTGAGCGGCTCGTCGTGGTGGTCCCGGATCAGGGCGCAGGCCCGCCGGACCAGCCGGCTCGGCGGCCGACGTCCGGCCGTGGCGGCCAGTTCGTCGCTGTAGTTGTGCCGGTGGGTGATCAGCAGCTGCCCCACCAGCGCCTCCTCGAAGCGCTGGGCGACCGCCGGGTGGTCCAGCAGGGAGGACTCCCCTGCGCCCGCCAGCTCCTCGGCGAAGAAGTCGAGGCCGCGCCGCCACGCCCGCGCCTGCGGAGTGGTGGTGGACGCGCCGGGCTCGAACCGTACCGGCTCCTCGGGCGGGTGCCCGAGGAGCCGTCGCAGTTCCCGCTCGACACTGGTGCGCTGGACGTGGAAGATCCGGTGCGGCGTGCCCGCCGACCACTCCTTCTCGAACGGCTCCTGGGGGGAGATCACCACGGCCGTGTCGGCGCTCACGACGACGTCCCGGCCGGCGTGCCGGACCAGGCCCGTACCGCGGTAGGGCATCTGCACCAGGTAGAAGGGCAGCGGCTCCGGCTGGACCCGGACAGGGCTGCCGTAGTCGAGGTCGACCACGCCCAGCTCACCGAGCCGGTGCGCTGCCAGCCGCAGCTTCACCGAGCGCTCGGCCCGCAGTGTGAGGCGGTGAGGGCAGAAGAGCCGGCCGACCTCCACGCGCGCGCATTCGACATCGGTCGTGTAGAACTCCACCGAGTCCATGCTGTCTCCATGGGACGGCACCCCAGAGGCGGCAAGCCGTAGGGCGATCAGGGCGAGGACCAGTGGCCGGCGGCGTGCGCCAGCGCCCGGCCCTCCAGGATCGTGACCATGCGTTCGAAGAGCTGGACCGCGGCGGGGCCGGACCAGTTCTGAGGCAGCACCTCGCGAGGCAGCCCGGGATCGCGGAACGGCAGCTTGCGCCAGTGGTCGATCACGGCGAGATACGTGACATAGGCGTGCCGCCCGTCGATGACCGCGGCCTCGGTGAGGTGCTGTGCCTCATCCTCGTACACGCTGATGAAATCCCGGTAACGCAGGTCGATCTCGTCCAGGTCCCAGCCGCCCCGGACCATGTCCGTGAGCGGCTGACCGGCGACGTAGTCGCCGACGAAGACGGCGCACTGCCCGGTGAGGTCCAGCTCGGCGATGGCGCGCTGCGCGGCCGGCAGCATCCGGGCGGGGGCGATCCAGACCGCGGAGCCGATGTTGCCGAAACCGAGCGAGGTCAGGTGTCCGGTCAGCTTATGGCGCAGCGCGCGGGCGGACTCGGGCACGGAGAAGTTCACGAAGCACCAGCCGTCGCCCAGCTCGGCCGGCTGCCGGGCGTGCCAGATGACCTCGTCACCGGCGGCCAGCGCGGCCAGCGCGGCCGGGGTGAGCGCGTAGCCGCGCATCCCCGCGCGGCTCTCCGACTCCAGCCAGCCGCGCTTCTTGAGCCGGAAGACCGCCGTCCGGACGCTCGCGGCGTCCAGACCCGACGCGGTCAGCAGCTCGACCGTGCCCGCGATGGGCATCCAGTTGCCCATCTTGCGCACGATCGCGCCGAGAAAACTCACGAGCACGGTCCGGGACCGGCGCGCCGCCGTGGTGGGCCGGTCGCCCTTGGTCTCGCTCATTCCCGTGAGTATGCCGGACCGGCATCGCATGATCCGACCGGCCCGGTCGAGGGGACCGGGCCGGTCAGCGCCGCGACCCACTCCGGCGGCCAGGGCACGCTGACGGCACCGCTCGTGTGGTCCGGGCCGATGTGCGCGGTCACATAACGGCCGCGCGCGGCCCGGCCGGCCGGACGGCCCCGGAACTCCTCGCCCCAGACCTCGAAGGCGAAGGTCATCGAGCTGGTGCCGATCCGCACCGGCTCCACGACCGTGCGCACGTCCTGGCCGAAGAACAGCGGCGACTCGAAATCCACCTCGTAGCGGACGCGGGGCGCCACCGGGAAGTAGCCGTGCAGGCCGAGCCCGGCCATCAGCGAGGCCTCCGCGGCCTCCACGAACCGTACGACCGTGCTGTTGTGGTAGATCCCGGCCGCGTCCGTGTCGATCCACTCGATGCGCGTGCGGTGCACGCCGACCGGGTGCGCGGCCGGGAGCGCGGCGGTCACGCCGGCACCGTGCTCGCGGTCGGGGTCCAGCGCAGGTGCACATCGCCGCCGGCGCCCTCGCGCAGCAGCGACAGCCGCGGCGGGACCTTGTCGGTACGGGAGGTGGGCGGCTTGCGCCGGCCCGCCGCCCACTGCACCGGCCACTGCGCACCGGCCCCGCGGTACTCCTGCTCCGCCGCGGACTGCAAAGTCCACTGCGGGTTGTAGAGGTGGGTACGGCCCAGGGCGCACAGGTCGGCCCGCCCGGCCAGCAGGATCGAGTTCACGTCGTCGTACGAGGAGATGGCGCCGACCGCGATCACCGGCACGCCCGCGGGACCGGCCACCCGGTGGCGGATCCGGTCGGCGAACGGCGTCTGGTAGGAGCGGCCGAACGCGGGCTTCTCTTCCTTGGCGACCTGGCCGGAGGAGACGTCGATGGCGGCGGCGCCGTGCTCGATGAAGGCGCGGGCGATGTCCACCGCGTCGTCGGCGGTGTTGCCGTCCGGCATCCAGTCGGTCGCCGAGATACGGACCGTGACCGGGATGTGGAGTGGGACGGCCTGGCGGACCGCGTCGAAGACCTCCAGCGGGAACCGCAGCCGGTTCTCCAGCGAGCCGCCGTACTCGTCGGTGCGCCGGTTGGCGACCGGGGACAGGAAGGAGGAGAGCAGGTAGCCGTGGGCGGCGTGCACCTCGATGAGGTCGAAGCCCGCCTCCGCGCCGCGCACGGCGGCGGCGGTGAAGTCGGCGATCACCTTGTCCAGGTCCGCGCGGGTGGCCTCACGGGGGACGTGGCAGCCGGCGCCGTAGGGGAGTGCCGAGGGGGCGATGACCTCCCAGTTGCCCTCCTCCAGCGGCTCGTCGATGCCGTCCCACATCAGCCGGGTCGAGCCCTTGCGGCCCGAGTGGCCGAGCTGCAGGCCGATCCTGCCGGTCGTCCGGTCGTGCACGAAGTCCGTGACCCGGCGCCAGGCGTCGCGCTGCCCGTCGGTCCACAGCCCCGGGCAGCCCGGCGTGATCCGGCCCTCGGGCGACACGCAGACCATCTCGCTCATCACCAGGCCGGCCCCGCCGAGCGCCTTGGAGCCCAGGTGCACCAGGTGGAAGTCGCCGGGGACACCGGCGTCCGAGGAGTACATGTCCATCGGGGAGACGATGATCCGGTTCTTCAGCTCCAGCTCACCGATGCGGACCGGCTGGAACATCGCCGGGGCCACCTCGGCAGCCTGCTGGTGCCGGGCGAACTCGGACTCCATCAGCGCAGCGAACTCGGCGTCGCGCTCCCTGAGGTTCTCGAAGGTGATGCGCCGCGAGCGGGTCAGCAGGTTGAAGACGAACTGCGCCGGGTCCTGGCCCGCGTACATCCCGATGTTCTCGAACCACTCCAGGGAGGCCTGCGCGGCCCGCTGCGTCGACTCGACGACCGGCTTGCGCTCGGTCTCGTAGGCGGCCAGGGCCTCCGTCACCGTCGGGTGCTCGTGCAGGCAGGCGGCCAGCGCGAGGGCGTCCTCCATGGCCAGCTTGGTGCCCGAGCCGATCGAGAAGTGCGCAGTGTGGGCGGCGTCGCCGAGCAGCACCACGTTGCCGTCAGACCAGCGCTCGTTGCGGACCGTGGTGAAGTTCAGCCACTTCGAGTTGTTGGTGAGGACCTGGTGGCCCCGCAGCTCGTCGGCGAAGATCTCCGCGATCCGGGCCACGGCGTACTCGTCGGAGACGCCCGGCGGGAACACCTGGTCCTCGGTCCGGTCGAAGCCGGCGCGCCGCCAGACGTCGTCGTGCATCTCGACGATGAAGGTCGAGCCGCCGTCGGAGTAGGGGTAGCCGTGGATCTGCATGGTGCCCCACTCCGTCTGCTTGACGAAGAACTGGAACGCCTCGAAGACCAGGTCGGTGCCGAGCCAGATGTACTTGTTGCGCCGCCGGTCCAGCGACGGTCCGAACACGTCGGCGTACTTGGTGCGGATGGCGGAGTTGAGGCCGTCGGCGGCCAGCACCAGGTCGTGCGTGGCGCGCAGCTCGTCCACGTCGGGGGCCTCGGTGCGGTAGTGGACGGTGACGCCCAGATCGGCGGCCCGCCGCTGGAGGATCCCCAGCAGCTCCTTGCGGCTCATCGCGGCGAAGCCCTGGCCGCCGACGGTGAACCGCTCCCCGTCGACTTCGATGTCGATGTCCGTCCAGCGGGCGAACCGGGTCTCCATGGCGGCGTGGACGACGTCGTCGGCGTTGTCGATGCCGCCGAGGGTCTCGTCGGAGAAGACCACACCGAACCCGAAGGTGTCGTCGGGCGCGTTGCGCTCCCAGACGGTGACCTCGTGCGCCGGGTCCAGCTGCTTCATCAGGGCGGCGAAGTACAGGCCTCCGGGGCCGCCGCCGGCGATAGCGATCCTCATGACTGTTCCTCCACGATCTGTTCCGCCACGATCTGACGCAGCTTGAAGTGCTGCAGTTTGCCGCTGGGGTTGCGCGGCAGGGAGTCGGTGAAGCGGACGTCGCGCGGGTACTTGTACGGCGCGATCTGCCGCTTGACGTGGTCCTGGATGGCGCGGGCCGTGGCCGCGTCGCCGGTCACGCCGTCGCGCAGGACGACGAACGCGCAGACGATCGAGCCGCGCTCGGGGTCCGGCTCGGCGACCACGGCCGCCTCCACGACGTCCGGATGGGTGGCGACGGCGGCCTCCACCTCGGGGCCGGCGATGTTGTACCCGGACGACACGATCAGGCCGTCGTTGCGCGCCCGGTACCAGAAGTAGCCGTCCTCGTCGCGCAGGAAGGTGTCGCCGGTGACGTTCCAGCCGCCCAGGACGTAGCGGGCCTGCCGCTCGTCGTCCAGGTAGCGGCAGCCGACCGGGCCGATCACCCCGAGCAGGCCTTCGACCCCGGGGCCGAGTTCCTCGCCGTCCGGTCCGAGGATCGCGGCGCGGTAGCCGGGCACCGGCCTGCCGGTCGCCCCGGGGCGGATGTCGTCGCCGTCGGCCGAGATGAAGATGTGCAGCAGCTCGGTGGCGCCTATCCCGTCGATCACCTTGAGGCCGAGTCGGTCGCGCAGCTCCTCCCACAGGCTCTGCGGGATGTGCTCGCCCGCGCTGACCGCGCGGCGCAGCCCGCCGAGCCGGTCCGCCTTCCCGGACTTGAGGATCTGCTGGTACGCGGTCGGCGCGGTGGCCAGGACGGTCACCCCGTGCTCGGCGACCAGGTCGGCGAGGACCGCCGGTGCCGCCGCCTCGGTGAGGAAGGCGCAGGCACCCACCCGCAGCGTGAAGACGACCAGCAGGCCGAGCCCGAAGGTGAAGGCCAGCGGGGCGGTGCACGCGACCAGGTCGTCCGGGCGCAGCCGCAGCGTGTGCCTGCCGAAGGTGTGGTCGATGGACAGGATGTCGCGGTGGAAGTGGGTGGTGATCTTCGGGACGCCGGTGGTGCCCGAGGTCGGCCCGAACAGGGCGACGTCGTCCGCGGCGGTGTCGGCCGCGCTGAACCGCCCGTCCTTGGCCGCGACGCGGCTGCTCAGGTCGTCGGCCGTGTCACCGCCGTACGGCACGACGACCAGGTCCGGCGCGACCGAGTCGCGTACCGCCCACACGTCGTCGAGGAAGCGGTGGTCGACCAGCGCGACGGCGGGCCGGGTCTTCGTCACGACGGGGGCCAGCTCGCCGGCCCGCAGCGCGGCCATGGTGGTGACGGCGATCCCGCCGGCCTTCACCACGCCCAGCCAGGCGGCGACGGTCCACGGGTTGTTGGGGGAGCGCAGCAGTACCCGGTTGCCGGGCACCAGGCCGAGGTCCTCGGTGAGCACCTGGGCGACCTGGTCGGCCCGCCGCCGCAGTTCGCCGTAGCTCCACACCTCGCCGTCGGGGGTGCGCAGCGCGGGCCGGTCCGGGCCGAACGCGGCTACCGCGACGTCGATCAGCTCGACGGCGGCGTTGAGGCGTTCCGGGTAGCGCAGCGCCTCGGTGGTGAACTCCAGCACCGGCCACTGCCCGGTCGGCGGGAGGTGGTCGCGGGCGAAGGTGTCGGTGTGTCCGGAGGGCGACAGGGTCATGGCCGCCCTCCCTCGGCGTCGCGGATCATTCCCTCCTGCACGACGGTGGCCAGGTGGGTGCCGTCCGGGGTGAAGAAGCGGCCGGTGGCGAGCCCTCTGCCGTCCTCGGCCGCGACCGCCTCCTGGGCGTAGAGCAGCCAGTCGTCCGCCACCCCCGCCCGCGGCGCCCGGTGGAACCACATCGCGTGGTCGAGGCTCGCGGTGACCAGCCCCTCGCGCGCCCAGGGCAGGTCCAGGACGCGCAGCACCGGCTCCAGGATCGTGTAGTCGCAGACGTAGGCGAGGGCGGCCGTGTCCCGCTGCGCGTCGGTGAGCCCGTCGACCGGCCGCAGCGCGTCGAACGGCTTGACCCAGACCGCCTGGTGGGGCTTGCGCTCGCCCTCGACGTCGAGGTAGACGGGGCCCGGCACATGGCGCATGTCGAAGCCCCGGCCACCGCACCAGTAGTCCTTGGAGGCGTCGGTCATCGTGCCGCCGGTCCGCCCGGCGAGGTACTCCGCGGAGCTGAGCAGCTTCTCGGGGCCGGGCAGGCCCGCGGCCGCCAGCCAGTCGGGCAGGCCCGCGCTGTGGCTGCCGCCCGGTTCGCCGGCGGCGAAGTTGGCCAGGCACACGTAGAGCGGCTTGCCGTTCTGGTAGCCGCGCACCTGCCGGGTCGCGTAGCCGCGGCCGTCGCGCAGCAGCTCCACCTCGTAGCGGACCTCGGCGCCGATGTCGGCGGGGCGCATGAAGTACGAGTGCATGGAGTGCAGCGTCTTGCCGTCGCCGACGGACTTCATCGCCGCCGCGGCGGCCTGGGCGACCAGGTCGCCGCCGTACGCCTTGGGCCACGGGCAGGGCTGGGTGACCGCCGTGAAGGCGAGGTCGAACCGCTCGGCCTCGGCCGGGGTGAGGGTGACGGCGGCCGTGAAGACCTCGGAGTTGGTGTCGGTCATCAGGGGCGGTCCGTCCAGTCGCGCAGGTCGGTGTCCGCGACCTGGGGGAGGTTGACCACGATGTTCTCCGGGGTGCGGGTCGTCATCCAGGTCAGCGGGTTGTTGCGGTCGAGGTTGCACTCGACGTGGGGCAGGAACGGCGGGACGAACACCCAGTCGCCCTCCGCCATGTCGATGTAGTCCTCGAACTTCGCGCCGAAGTAGATCCGGGCCCGGCCGGAGAGCACATAGCCGCCGGTCTCGGCCTCGCCGTGGTGGTGGGGCACTGAGCGGTAGCCGCCGTCGTTGTGGACCTTGCCGAACCAGATCCGGGTGGCCGGGGTGTGCTGGACGCTGACGCCCGAGATCCTGGTGGCGCCGGCGGACTGCCCGGTGTCACCGGGTTCCGTGCCGCCGCGGGTGACGACGGGTACCACCAGGCCGCTCTCGGTGGCGTACATCGAGTTGTCGCCGTCGAGGACGTACGGGGCGGGGACCTGCTGACCGGGGACGAACTGGCTGGGATCGGGGTTCATGAGGACTCCTCGTCGGTGATGGGTGGGGGCGTCAGCCGGTGAAGCGCACGGTGTTGCGCAGCGTGCCGATACCGGAGATCTCGGTCTCCACGACGTCGCCGTCGGCGAGGAAGCGCTTGGGCTCCCGGGCCACTCCGACGCCGCCGGGCGTGCCGGTCAGCACGAGGTCGCCGGGGCGCAGCACGGTGAACGTCGAGATGTACGCGAGCAGGTCGGCGGCGTCGAAGACCAGCGTCTTCGTGGTGTCGCGCTGCGTCTGCTCGCCGTTGACCCGGCAGATCACCTGCAGGCCCGCCGCCGGGTCCAGTTCGTCGGGGGTGACGACCACGGGGCCGAGGGGGGTGGTGGCGTCCCAGGCCTTGCCCTGGAACCACTCCAGGGTGCGGTACTGCCAGTCGCGCACCGAGATGTCGTTCGCCACGGTGTACCCGGCGATCCCGGCCAGCGCGGTGACCCGGTCGGCGCGCCGCAGGGGGGTGCCGACCACGACGGCCAGCTCCGCCTCCCAGTCCACCTGGAGACCGGCCGGCAGCACGAGGTCGGCCTCGGGCCCGGTCAGGGTGTCCGCGTACTTCGGGAAGAGCGTGGGGTACGTCGGCAGCTCGCGGCCCGTCTCCCGGATGTGGTCGGCGTAGTTCAGGCCGCAGCAGATCACCTTGCCCGGGGCCGGCAGCGGCAGAACCGGGACGGCGTCGGCCAGCGCGTCCCCGGCCAGGCCGGCCACCCGCTGGAGGGGCACCGCGGCCAGCAGCGCCGACAGGTCGGCGGCCGGCAGCGCACGCCAGGTGGTCCCGTCCAGCACGGCGGCGCTGGTACCGGCGGCGTGGAGGACGGTCGATAGACGCATGGGTTCTTCCCTCTCTTCGGCGCGGTGCGCTCCTCGGGATATTTCATTATCCCCGCGAGCGTCATAAATCTGTCAATAGATGCTACGGTGTGGCCGCCAGACAGCACAGATCCGGCACAGACCCGGCAACGCCCCCGCAGGAGCTCTTCATGGCGACCAACTCGGCCCCGGTTCCGGTCAACCCCGCGTCCCTGCCCAAGCCCAGCGGATTCTCGCACGGCACGCTCAGCGGCAACACGCTCTACCTGGGCGGTCAGACCGCTCTCGACAAGAACATGAAGATCGTCACCGGCGGCATCGTCGAGCAGTTCCGGCAGGCGTTCGGCAACGTCCTCGCCACGCTGACGGAGGCCGGCGGCATCCCGCAGGATCTGGTGAGCATCACGATCTACCTCACCGACATCCCCGACTACCAGGCGCACGGCAAGGAGATCGGGGCGGTGTGGCGCGAGCTGGCCGGGCCGGTCTACCCCGCGATGGCCGGCATCGGCACCACGGGCCTGTGGCAGCCCGAGGCCCTGATCGAGATCGTCGGCGTCGCGGTCATCCCCGACGAGCGCCTCGTGCGGCCCGCCACGGCCTGACCCCCCGTGCGGGCGAACGGCATCCGCCCGTCGCCCGCACGCCAGAACGGCATGCGCCCTGGGCGCCGCCGGAGAGGACGAGAACCTCTCCCCGGTGGCGCCCAGGGCGTCTTCGCGAGGCCGGACGGCGATGTCAGTTCCCGCGGGAGCGCCGGCCCCGGCGCAGCAGCTGCTGGGCGGCGAGGTGCCCGGAGCCGCCCCCCAGACCTGGGCCGGGGTGGGTCGAGGCGCCGATGTGCCACAGCCCGGGCACCGGAGTGGCGTGCCGGGAGGCGGCCGGCAGCGGGCGCCACAACAGGTTCTGGTCCAGCTCGGCCGAGCCGCCGTACGGATCGCCGGCGACCGCGTTGGGGTTGGCCGCCAGCAGGTCGGCGGGGCTGACCACGTCGACGGCGAGCACCTTGTCCGGCAGATCCGGGGCGTGCCGCGCGATCCGGGCGATCACCCGGCGGGCGTACCCCTCCGCCAGCTCCTTCGTCCAGCCGCCGGACACGTCCAGCTCCTCCCCGGCGTCCCCGGCCGGGGCGAAGGGCAGCTCCTGGAGCTGCAGCCAGAGCGCCGCGCCGCCCGTCGGGACCCGGGAGGGGTCCAGCACGTGCTGCTGTCCCACGACGACCGTCGGCCGCCGCGGCAGCAGGCCCGCCTCCGCCTCGGCACAGGCGATCGCGGTGCTCGCCGAACCGTCGCTGAGATGCAGCAGCGGTACCTCGGCCAGCCGGTCGTCGTTCCAGGTCAGCGGGTCGGAGAGGGCGATGTGGAGCTGCATCGCGGCCCGGCCGTGACGGAACCGTCCGGCCTGCGCGCGGACCCGCGGGGCGACCGGGGCAGCGGCCGGCAGCAGCTCGCCGTAGAGCGCGGACGGGGTGACGGAGGCCAGCACGGCGCGGCGGGCCCGCAGGGTCTCGCCGCCGCAGACGACCCCGACGGCCCGTCCGTTGCCGTCGACCACGATCCGCTCCACGGTGCTGCCGGTCCGCACCTCCACCCTCAACTCGGCGAGCAGCGCCCGGAAGGCGTCCACGAAACGGCCGGCGCCTCCCTCCACCACCGGCAGGCCGAAGCCGTGCACGGTCGCGGCCAGGATCGGGAGCATCAGCGCGCCGGAGGCGTGGTCGGGCGACAGCCCGGCGTGCAGCAGCCAGGGCACCCACAGCAGGTCCGCCTCCTCCCCGCGGAACTCGCGGCGGCAGTAGGAGCGGCCGCTGGTGACCGTGTCCCGCAGCCAGGCCTCGGTACCGGCCAGCTTCTCCTGCCGCAGCAGCTTGACCGCGTGGCGCAGCACCTGCGGCGAACGCGGCTCGCTGCCCAGGAAGCCGCCGATCGCGTCGGCGTTGTCGAGGAAGCGCTGCAGCATCGCCAGGTAGGCGGCGCCGTCCTCCGGGTGCGTGAACGACGACGCGGTGGCCTCCGGATCGCGGTGGGCGAGGACGACCCGACCGTCGTCCGCGACGGTGCCGGTGACGTACGCGTCGGCGTTCAGGTAGTTCAGGCCGTGCCGGTGCAGGTCGGCGCCGAGCGTGGCGTACGCGGGGCCCGAGACGAACAGCGGGTGCCAGGAGGAGAACGTGTCGTGCAGGTATCCGGGGACGGTGCGTTCCTCGGTGGCGATGAAGCCGCCCAGTCGGTCGGCGCGCTCGACGAGGGCGACCGACCAGCCGGCCTTGGCGAGTTCGGCGGCGGCGACCAGGCCGTTCACCCCGGATCCGACGACGATGGCGTCGACCGTAGTGGGCATCTGTGCTCCTGTGGGTGTCGAAGGGGCGGGTCGGCGGCCCTGAGCCCGCCGACCCCTGCGGCGGCGCTCTCCGGCCGGGCGGAGCGCGCGTTCTCGCGGATCGGTACCCGGTACGGGCCGCAGTCGCGTCCGGACCGGCGTCGGGCACGGTCGCCGGCTCTCGGCCGGCCCGTCGCCGGAGGGTGCCCGGGCGCGGGCCCACCTGTGGCGTGCGCGCGCAGACGCGCGAGACTGCTCAGAAAATAAGCCCCACGGAAATGCCCGGCTATCCGCTGAGCGCAGCCGGCTGTCCATTTGACGTCCATTCCGAGATCGGCGTTGCGGGTGCTTCCCCGGCGGCCGTAATGTCCCGACCTCCGGAAACATCAACAGCCAGGAGGCGAAAAGCCGTTTCCGAGGAATTCGGCAGAGCATCGCGACGGACGAGATCCCTTTCAAGCCCCTCGCGGACAACGTGGACATGCGGGTGGTGCACGTCGACGAGGAGGCGGGATCCTGGACGGTCATGATCCGTACCCGGCCGGGCGGCGTGCTTCCGCGCCACCAGCACAAGACACCGCCGGCCCGCATTCGTTGCATGTGACGCCCGGCACAGGGCCACCCGGCGGTGACGCGGCGCGAGCGCGCGGACCGCACTTCCCCGTGGTGCTCCCGGGTTCTACTCTATGCAGAGGCAGTGCTGCCGCTGCTCCGTCATCCCTGTCGTCGGTGCGGGCCTCGGCTCCATCGGCGACGCCGTCCTCGGAGGTGCGACGTGACCGGGGTGCTGCTCCCGCTGGCCCGCCACCCGCAGTTGCACAGCTGCGATCTGGAAGAGACCAGAGCCGTGGTGGCGCAGGCGTTCTGCCCGCACGAACTGACCCTGGAGCATCCCAGGAGCCGTCTCGACGCCCGCTACCAGGCCGTCCAGATCGGCGGACTTGGGCTGCACTATCTGGACTACGGCACCGACGTACGGGTGGCCCCCGGCGAACTCGGCGACTTCTATCTGGTGGAGATCCCGCTGGGCGGAGTCTCCGAGATCAGCTCCGGCGGGCAGTGCGTCACGGCCGACCGCAACACGGCGGTCGTGCTGTCCCCCGCCCGGCCGATAGAGACACGGCGCTCGGCGGGCAGCCCCCAGCTCATCGTCCGCGTGGGCCGCAAGCCCCTCGAATCCCATCTGTGCCGGACGCTCAACCGGCCCGTCCACCAGCCGCTGTCCTTCGCGCTCGGACTGCCGCTGGACACCCCGGCCGGGCGCAGCCTGCTGAACCTGGTGATGCTGCTGCGCGGCGAGATCGAGAACGGCGGAGGGATGCTGAACGAGCCCCTCACCCTGGCCCGGATGGAGGAGCTGTTCATGACGCACCTGCTCTTGGGCCAGCCGAACACGCACAGCGAGGCACTGCACCGCGGTGAGCAGCCGGTCCCGCC
Source organism: Streptomyces torulosus (assembly GCF_001419765.1). GTDB lineage: Bacteria > Actinomycetota > Actinomycetes > Streptomycetales > Streptomycetaceae > Streptomyces > Streptomyces torulosus. Next base: position 15,619 of record NZ_LIRK01000341.1, on the reverse strand, counting down.
GCAGGCGATCCGCCGGGCCAGGGAGATCATCGAGGCCCGCGCGGCGGAACCGCTGACGGTGGCGGACATCGCGGCCGAGGTGCACGTCAGCGTCCGGGTGCTGCAGGACGGCTTTCGCCGGTACGTCGGCTGCAGCCCGACCGAGCAGCTGCGCGAGACCAGGCTGCGGGGCGCCAACGCTGCGCTCCTGGAGGCCGACCCGGAGACGGCCACCGTCACCTCGGTGGCCGTCCGCTGGGGGTTCCTGCACATGGGCCGTTTCTCGATGGAGTACGGCAGACGGTTCGGCGAGACCCCGTCCGCGACCCTGCGCAGGGCGCCGGGCGAGGCGGGCGCCGGACCGCGGGGCTGATCCGGATCCGGTCCTACGCCCACATCTGCGCGTAGGCATGCGAGCACACCTCGATGACCGTGCCCCATGGGTCCTCGCAGTAGGCGATGGAGTAGCCCTTGTCCGCGTCGATCACCACGGTCGGTGACCGCCGCCGACCGCCGTTCCCGGCGATCCGGTCGGCCAGCGCGTCGATGTCCCGGGCGGTCACCGCGAAGTGGTTGAGGCCCGTGCGCCAGAACTCGAAGGAATTCTCCCGCGGGGTCGTCGGCGGACTGTCGAACTGGAACAGCTCGACCCCGAGCCCGTCGGCGCCGCACAGGTGGGCGAAGCGGAACCGCTGGAATCCTACGCCGTAGATCTGCGCCGCCGCGACGGCCAGCGGAGTGCCGTCCTCGACCACCTCCAGCGGCCCGCGGAGCAGATAGAGACCCATCACCTCCTGGTACCACTCGATGGCGCGCGGCAGATCCGTGACCGTCGTCCCGACGTGCGAGAAAGCGCTCGGCTGAGATGCCATGATCTTCCCTTCCAGGGCAGTTCCGTGAGCGAGGCAAGCACACATTCGGGAAAGGTCAGGAGTCAAGAACTTTCGAATCTGAATCGCAATGAACTCGCTGTCCAGCGCAGATTGGATAGCGCTCGGCGTGCACGGGATAGCTGGCCTTGTTTCGCCGCATGTACGTTTCGGCGAAAATCCGGTGGCACACCAGGGAAAGGCCATCATTCATGCACGGTCCCATTGACGAAGGTGCCCAGCCCGGTTCCGAGGGCGGCGTTCGGGCTCAGATGGAGGATCACGCGCTGACCGCGGTCCCGGATGACGAGCGACGCTCGGGCTGGGGACTCATGACCAACACCGCGGGCATCGCCTCCACCCTGGTTCAGCTGGCCATCGGCGGCGGCGTCACCCTGATCGCGGGGGTCGGCTACGGCATCCTGGCTGGCGTGCTCGTCGCCGTCTTCGGCGGGATTCTCGGCTGGCTAGTCGGTCATGTCGCCTACCGGTCCGGCACGTCGAGCACGGTCACCGCCCGGTTCTACGGGCTGGGACTGCGCGGCTCTGCGATCGCCTCGCTGATCTTCGCGTTCATGATCCTGGGCTTCCTGGCCCTGGAGAACGCGCTCCTCTACTACGGCACCCTGTTCATGTTCGGCTGGTCGCCCACCACAGCCAACGCCATCGTCATCTACGGCGTGCTGACGCTGGCGTGGATCGCCCTGACGGCCTTCGGCCTCAAGGTCGTCCAGGGCACGTCGATGGTGCTGCTCGTCGCCTTCGTGGTCCTCACGGTGGTGATGGCCGGACTCGCGCTGGCGAAGTCCGACACCAGCCTCTCCCAGCTGATGTCGGCCGGCCCGGTCGTGCCCGGCTACGGCGGACAGGGGGAACGGTTCACCGCCGTGCTGTCGATCCTCGCCGGATCGGCCGGCGCGCTCGCTCTCGTGGACGCCGACTTCGCCCGCTACGCGAAGTCCGGCCGGGACGTGGGCATCCTCGCCGTCGGCGGCGCGATCATGATCGACGTGCTCGTCGTGGTGCTGGGCACCATCATCATCCACGCGGGCTCCAGCGTGGTCGGCGACTACCTCACCGCCCACCCCGCCACGGCCGCGACCCAGCAGGGCACCGGCATCGCCGACAAGGTCGCCTGGATGGTGAACAACAACTCGGGCGCCTACTTCGTGGTGCTGGCCGGCTTCATCGGGTTCCTGCTGATGTATGTGGCCCAGGCCAAGGCGCAGGTCCTGAACACCTACAGCGGTTCGCTGGCCCTGTCCAACCTATTCAACAGCCTGACCGGACGCACCGTCGGCCGGGTCGTGATGGTCGTCGTCGGAAACGTCATCGGTCTGGTCATGGTGGCGGGCGACATCCTCGGGCTGATCAACAGCTACCTGGGGATCCTCGGCGTCACCACCATGGCCCTCGCCGGGGTGATCGTCGCCGACTTCTTCATAGTCAGGCGGGGCCACAAGGCCGAGGCCGACCAGCTGGAGGCCGTCAACTGGGCGGGCGTCATCTCTGTCCTCGCCGCTGCCGGCACCGGCGGGGCGCTGCAGGAGACCGACGTGACCCAGCTGGGCTTCCTCATCTCGCTCGCCATGGTCCTGGTGCTGTACCCGCTCCTGAGAACCAGCGTCCTGAGACCGTCCACCACCGTCCCGGCGGGCCCCGGCCACGGCCGGGCGCCGGTCGGGTCGGCGCCCGGGCGGTAGCCGGAGCCGGTCGGTCCGTGGCGGACCGTGGACTCACAGAGTCCCGGGTACCCTCGCCACGGGCCGGCGCGCGGCATGCACCTCTCCGCGCCGATGTGATGTGGATCACCCATAGGAGGTGCCGACGTGCCCGCCGAGTATGGGCCGTGGGGTCTTCCGCCGCTGGCAGCGAGACGGCACCTGGCAACAGATCTTCACCACCCTCCAGGCCCGGGCGGATGCGAAGGACCTGATCACCTGGGACATCAACGTCGACCCCACAATCGCGCGGGCCCACCATCACGCTGCCGGGGCGGCGGCGCAGGCCCGCGAGCCCGCTGCCGGCTCGCCATCGGCCTCGTGCTCGGTCCGTTCCGTCTGGCCCGTGGCGTCGTGACGCCGGCCCGGCCGCGAGTCAGGCGGCCGTGCCGAAGCCGGCGGCCAGGTCCTGCTTGCGCAGCGGGGTGAAGTCCACGTCCTATCGCCACCCACAGGCAGCGGCGCGTCAAGAAGCAGCAGACGGCTGATCTCAAGGCGGGTAAGCGGGTGATTCGCGAGCGCTTCGGAGTCGACCCGGACACCTGTACCGGCGACCACGCGTGCATCCGGATCTCCGGTTGTCCGTCCCTCACGATCACCGACAACCCCGACCCGCTGCGGACCGACCCCATCGCTACCGTGCTGGACAGCTGCGTCGGGTGCGGGGTCTGCGGCGCCAACGCGCACGCCGCCGTACTCTGCCCGTCCTTCTACCGGACGGACGTCGTCCAGAACCCCACCAAGCGGGACCGAATCCTTGCCACGGTGCGAACCCGTTGGATGGCTCTGCTGTCCAAGGGGCTCGAGAACCGCGCGGCACGCTACGAGGCGGCAGTCTGATGACCACAGCACAGTTCAAGGGCACCCACAGCACCACATGGCGCGACGGAGAGCGGCCCATCACCCTGGCGATCCTGGCTATGGGTGGGGAAGGCGGCGGCGTGCTGGCCGACTGGATCGTCGAGGTGGGTGAGCACGCCGGCTGGGTATCGCAGAACACCTCGGTCGCGGGTGTCGCCCAGCGCACCGGCGCCACGGTCTACTACGTCGAACTCCTGCCGCCGCCCTCCGACGGCGTTCCCGAAGGCGGACGGACCGAACCGATCCTGAGCCTTTTCCCCGCACCCGGCGAAGTGGACATCGTCATCACCTCCGAACTCATGGAGTGTGGCCGTGCCGTACAGCGTGGCTTCGCCACACCGGACCGCACGACGCTGATCACATCGACCAACCGGGTGTACTCGGTCGACGAGAAGATCGCGCTGGGCGATGGCCGGGTGGACGGCGAAGAGCTCTTCGCCGCCGCGCAGCGCGCCGCCAAGGTTCTGGTGGCCGCCGACTTCGCCCGTGTGGCCGATGACGCCGGGAGCGTCATCAGCGCCTCCCTCTATGGCGCACTCGCCGGATCCGGTGCCCTGCCGTTCACCCGGGAGCAGTTCGAGGCGCCGATCCGGTCCTTCCCCAAGGCGGCGGAGCGGTCACTCAAGGCCTTCGCCGCCGCCTACGCGGAGGCCACGAGCCAGGTGGCCGCGGAAAAGACGCCGGCCGCCGAACCGCCGGCCGCACCCCCGGCCCGCCGGGGAGAACCGGTGCCGGTGACGATCGGGCGCCGCCGCCCGGAGACCGCCGAGGACCGCAAGCAGGCCGCCGAGCGCGAACGCAACCGGATCGCCTCGGCCGCCCCGGCCTCTCTCGTCGGACCGGCGTTGACCGGCCAGGCCGAGCGGGCCGCCGAACTGCCCGCGGCGGTCCGTTCCACGGTGCTGCACGGAGTGGTCCGCACCGCCGTGTACCAGAGCCCCGAGTACGCCGACCAGTACCTCGACCGGGTGAGGGCAGTCGCGGACGTGGATCCGGACCGCGACGGCGACGCTGCGCTGACGTGTGAGGCCGCACGGCATATCGCCCTGTGGATGTGTTACCAGGACACCATCCAGGTCGCGGCGCAGAAGACCAGGCGCGGGCGTATGGAGCGGGTACGCAAGGAAGCGAAGGCCGGGGAGGGCCAGCTGATGCAGGTGCGGGAGTACCTGCATCCACAGGTGGAGGAGATCACTGACACCGTCCCCGCCGGACTGGGAGCCAGGCTTCTGCGCTCGAAGCTCTTCGAGCGACTCGTGCACGCGGCCACCCACCGCGGCATCGTGCTCAACACGACGTCCATCACCGGCTACACGGCGCTGGCGGTGCTGGCCCGGCTGCGCCCGCTGCGGCCGAGGTCACTGCGGTTCGTCCGGGAGCAGGAATCGATCGACGCGTGGCTGAACCTCGCTGTCTCCAGGGCTGCGGAGAATCCCGCACTGGCGCGCGAGATCATCGAATGCCAGCAGGTCCTGAAGGGCTACGGCGCCACCTACGCTCACGGAGGTGAGAGCTTCGACCTGCTGATCGACGCTGCCCGCGACCTGCCGACCGCGGACGGCTCCGCCGAACGGCTGAAGCACCTCCGTGCCGCAGCCCTCGCGGACGAGGACGGGGCGAAGCTTCGCGCCGAACTCGCGGCGCGGCCGAGCTTGATCGGCTGACGAGGGTCCGGTTTCGCCCGCACGGCCGTCACCCCGGCATCGCCCCCGGGGTGACGGCCGAGCTGCTTATCCGCGCAAAGTGGTGGAAGGGCTCTCGCCGAACCGGGTGCGGTACTCGGAGGCGAACCGGCCCATGTGCACGAAACCGTGCGCCAAGGCGATGGACGTCACCGATGTCCCGGATTCGGCGGCGCGCAGTTCGCGACGAACGGCGTCGAGTCGGCACGCCCGCAGGTATGCCATCGGAGTGCTGTCGAGTTCACGGCGGAAGGCCTCCTGGAGCGTCCGCACACTGACTGCCAGCGCCTCGGCGACGTCGCCCACGGTGAGAGGCTCGGTGTGGTGGTCCTGGATGAGGGCGCAGGCGCGCCTGATGAGCCGACTCGGAGGCCGGTGCGCTGCCGGGGAGGACAGTTCATCGCTGTAGTTGTGCCGGTAGGTGACCAGCAGCTGCCCGACCAGTGCCTCCTCGAAACGACGGGCGACCGACGGGTGGTCGAGCAGGGAGGAGTCCCCGGCGTGGGCGAGTTCCTCAGCGAAGAAGTCGACCCCGCGTCGCCATGCACGCGCCTGCGGCGTGGTGGTGGATGCGCCGAGCTCGAACCGTACCGGCTCCTCCGGCGCGTGTCCCAGCAGCCGCTGGAGCTCACGCTCCACGCTGCTGCGCTGGACGTAGAAGAGCCGGTGCGGTGTTCCCGCGGACCACTCCTTCTCGAAGGGCTCCTGGGGCGAGATCACCACGGCCGTTTCGGCGGTGGCGAACACGCTCCGGCCTGCGTGCCTTACTACGCCGGAGCCGCAGTAAGGCATCTGCACCAGGTAGAAGGATGAAAGCGGCTCGGGTTGTACCAGGACCGGGCCGCCGTAGTCGAGGTCCACGACTCCCACATCGCCGAGCTTGCGCGCAGCAAGACGGAGCGTCACCATGTGGTCGGCTTGCGGGGTGAGGCGGTGGGGGCTGAGGATCCGGCCGACCTCCACGCGCGCGTGTTCGACATCGTTCGTGCTGAACGTCACCGAATCCATGGTGTCTCCCTGAAGGGGGCTGGACTGGCCGACCACACTCAGCGAGGGTGTATCGGTCGTGAAGAGGAGTTGACGAAAGCCTGAAAATAAGTGTAGGCGCGGCATCGCCACACGCTTCGACAAGGCACCCGAGAGCTACCTCGTCGGCCTCGAACTCCGTGCCTCGATGATCTGGCTCGAAGAACTGTTGCGAACACCCGATTGATCACGACATCACACAGGCCCTAGTGTCCTGGCACATGCCGTTCGACCGACCACCGCGGACACCGCCGGCGGTAACGACCTCGGGGGAAATAGTGATCGCCCCGGTCGGGCCGTGATATGAGAAGGACCGCACGGGTTGGGTGAGTTGTGAAGCTGACCGGTCTGTTCCCATCCTGCCCTGTCCGGTGTCTCCCGCGCACATTTCGGCGAATTGTTCGCCGAACTCGCCGGACCGTGGGAAGTGGCCCGCCAGTCCGCGCTGCGTGCGGCACGCGGTGGCCCGCGCCGGCGGGCGGAAGGGGCTAGTAGGACTCCGTTAGGTCTTTGGGTTCGGCCTGTTCCTGGACATGTTGGATGGATGGACGCACATGAAGTGAACCGTGTCCGGGCGAAGTTGGCGTTGTACGTGGCTGATGTGTTCGCCTCGGTGCCACGCAAGGACCAGCGGGCCAAAGGCGACTGCTACCTGCGGGGACTGATGTCGGACGGCCGCCGCAAGTCGATCCAGGCCATGGCCGCGCGGCTGCCGGACGGCAACGAACAGAACCTGCAGCAGTTCGTGAACCAGTCCACCTGGGACCCGGTGCCGGTACAGCGGCGGATCTGCGAACGCATGCTGCCGATGATCACCCCGACTGCCTGGGTGATCGACGACGTGTCGCTGCCCAAGGACGGAAGAGTGTCGGTCGCCGTGGCCCCGCAGTACTGCGGGGCTCTGGGCAAACGCGCCAACTGCCAGGTCGCGGTCAGTGTCCACGCCGCCAGTGACACGGCCTCCTGCCCGCTGCAGTGGCGGCTGTTCCTGCCCAAGGAGTGGGCGGCGGACACCGACCGCAGGACCGTCACCCGCATCCCGCCCGAGGTCACACACCGCGAGAAGTGGCGGCTGGCGTTGGACATGCTCGACACGCTGGCCGACTGGGGCATGAGGCCGCCCGCTGTCGTGGCCGACGCCGCCTACGGCACCAACGCCCACCTGCGGGCCGGCCTGACGGACCGCGGAATCGACTACATGCTGGCCATCCGCGCGGACGTGACCGCCCACCCATTCGACGCCCAACCGGTAGCCCCGGATCGTAAGGGCCCCGTCGGCTGCTGGCCCCAGCCCCGTTACCGCCAGCCCGCACCCTCGGTGACAGCCCTTGCCACCGATCTTGGACAGGAAGCATTCACCTCCCTCACCTGGCGGCAGGGCTCACGCGGCGAGTTACGTTCCCGCTTCGCTGCCGTGCGCGTCCGTCCTGCCGGTAACGCCGTCGAGCGTCCGATCCGGGCCGCCGCCTCAGCCGAGCAGGGCTGGTGGGACGGCATCCTGCCCGACTGCTGGCTACTGATCGAGTGGCCCGAAGAGGCCAAGGCTCCCACCGACTACTGGCTGTCCAACCTGCCGGCCGACACCCCTGTCGTCGATCTGGTCCGTCTGGCCAAGATCCGCTGGCGCATCGAGCACGACTACCGCGAACTCAAGCACGGCCTGGGCCTGGACCACTTCGAAGGCCGGTCCTGGCCCGGCTGGCACCACCACATCACCCTCGTGACCGCAGCCCATGCCTTCCTCACCGAACAACGTCTGGCCCCAAAAGCACCCGCGCCGGGCTCACTCTCTACCAGACCCTCGACGCCCTCCAAGACGTCCTGAGGTGCTGGACCGGCATCTGCACCACCTGCCAACAGCCCCTGCCCAGCAGGACATACAGAACATCAAGATCGAGACAGACCTAACGGAGTCCTACTAGGGCTCAAGCCGAAGCTGGTCTTTTCCGACCGGCTGCTGGTCACCCTGGTCCTTTTGCGCCACCAGTTGCCGCACGCGGTCCTCGCCGAACTCTTCGCCGTGGACCGTTCCACCGTCTCCGAGGCCGTCCGGCAGGTCCGTCCGCTCCTCGCGGCCCGCGGGTTCGCCGTACCCGACCGGGTGGGACTGCGGCTGAAGACCCTGGAGGACGTCTTCGCCCATGCCGAGGCCGCGGGCGTCGAGTTGCGGATGGACGGGGCGAGACCCAGGTCCGCCGCCCTCAGGCGGGACGCCCGGGCCACCGGGCGTTCGTCTCCGTCGAGCGCAGGCAGAACACCATCGAGACCACCACGTTCAGCGGCGGCCAGGGCCGCATGCACGAACAGACCGCCTTGCGCACCGAGGGCATCGCCGAGCAGTTCCGCACCATCCCACGGTCAGGGCCCAGGTCGACTCCGGTACCAGGGGCTGGCCAAGGAGTTCCCCGACCAGGTCAGTGCACCGCCGAAGAAGCCCGCGGACGAGGCGTGCGACGGTGACAAGTACATCTGACAGGAGGCCAGGCGCCGCCAGTGCTCGGCCCGGATCTGCGTCGAGCACACCAACGCCGAGCTCCCACCGTGATCAAGAAGATGGGCTACCGGTGGCAGCTGCGGCACCGGATGGCCGAGCAAGGCATGTTCCAAACCTCGGATCGGCGCTGTCACGTTGTTGGGTGGGCGGTGTCTGAGCCCGGATCCACCGGGCTGACGTCTGTGGACAACTTCTCCGGGAACGAGGAAGAGCCTTGTGACCTGCGATGATGGGAGTTCTTGAGGCTTCCGGCACGCACGATGACAAGGCTCTTCCGAGATGCAATCTTCCCATGCCGCCGTCCATGTCTCCGCACTCTTCGATGAGCCGACTCTGATCGCGGATGCGGGGCTGCTTCCGCTGGTCGCGCTCGCCGAACGGGTCGGCCTGCCCGCTCTGGCCGCCCAGGTCCGCATCGAGGCGGCCGACAACAGCGGCGGCGCGCATCCGGCGGCCATCCCCCTCCGTCACTCCCCGGTCGGTGGTCGCCGCTGCGGAGGAGACGTTGTCGATGGTGCTGTCGGACGGCGCACCGACTCCCGAGACAGGAGGCCGGGCGACGGCCGAGGCGGAGGGGACTCACGACGCGGCCTCCTCGGCAGCCAGGTCCAGCTCGAACCAGACCGTCTTGCCCGGCCCCGGCGCGGAGCTGTCCGTTCCCCATCGCGTGACCAGGGAATCGACCAGGTGCAACCCGCGGCCGCCCTCCTCACCCGCGGACGGCGGCCGCGGATGAGGCTGCTCGATCGAGGCGTCCTCCACCTCCACCCGCAAACATCCGTGCCCATGCGTAGCCCGTACGGAGAATCGGAGCGCCGGCTTGCTTCCGCACCCGTGGACCATGGCGTTCACCATCAGCTCCTGGGTGACGAGCATGACCGTGTCAGCGCATTCGGACAGCCCGGAGCGCTGGAGCAGCGTGCCGAGCTGATGACGCGCTCCGGCGACGGCCTCCGCCTGCGCAGGGATCTCGATCACCATCTGGAAGTCACGGGTCCGACAGGTCGGCGTGCTGTCACTTTCGGACGGAGGGGCGATCGCTTCCCGGCCGCCGCGCACCACCGAAATGGTGCGCACCCCACGAAGGCCGCCCATCGGGTACTGCACGTTCATCAGCTGCCCTTCCCGGCCCCGCAGGGGCCAATTCCGGTCACCGTCCGAGCTCGTGGGCATGACGTGGCCGATTCCGGTACGCCGCCTGGGTGTTGGAGGAATATCGTCTTCACGAGACAACCGCGTGCCAGGGCCGGTGGGAATGCAGGCAGGCTCGGCAAAGCGATGCACGTGATGCAAGATCGTTTCGGGGACGGGGGCGCACACCCATGGGGCGCACACGCAACACCCGGCTGGAAGCCGTCATCCAGGAATGGGGCGTGTCGCAGCGGCAACTGGCCGCTCGCTTCCGGGCTGTTGCCGCGGAGAACGGTGCAACTGAACTCCTGCGCTACGACCAGTCCCGCATCGCCCGCTGGATCGGCGGCGCCATCCCGGAGGGCCGCGCAGGGTGCTGTCGGAGACGGGACGTGGGAACACCGGCCGCCAGTGGTACTGGAGTTGCTCAGCCTCCAGGACATTCCTCGCGCCGATCACGATCGCGCAGACCAGCTGGACCAGCGCCGTGCCCCGATCCCGCCAGCCCGGCCCGGCGTCCTTCGGCAACGCCGCACTCAGCTCGGTGGCAAGTCCCACACGATCGGCGACCTTCCGCAAGCACCACGCCCGCGTGGCCGGTCAGGTTCTTGCCGTTGGCCCGCACGGCGAGCCGGTGATCCCATTCGGTAGCCTGCACCTGTTGGGTGCCTCTTCTCTGCGACGGTTTTGATCTAGGAAGTCCAGATCATCGCAGGTCGGAGGCACCCTTCTGCTGTCGGGGCGTCAGCTCAAGGGTTCAGCTGAATACATGAGGTCAACTGGCCGCCCGTGGGGACTCTTGCTAGCCACTGACAACCACCTACCAACTCGCCGGTCACTGTAGGCTCATCCGGTGGCGGGTAGTGAGGCGATGCCGTGAAATCCGCCGCGGTAGAACAGCAGCGGCTCGCCACGGTGCGCCTCCAACTGGCTCATCTCCAATACCCGGCCGACGACGATGTGGTGGTCGCCCGCCTCGTGCTCGGCATCGATCTCACAGTCGAGCCACATCAGGCTCTCAGTGAGGACGGGGTTACCCGTCCCGGTGCCGGTGTGCGCCACTCCGCCCCAGCGATCGATGCCCTTCCGGGCGAAAGCGGAGGCGACCTTGTGGTGGTTGTCGCCCAGCACGGATACGGCGAACCGCCCGGTTTCCCGGATCATTGGATAGGTGGTCGAGGTCTGGGCGACGCTGATCGAAATGAGCGGCGGGTCCAGGGATACGCTGTGGAACGACTGGCAGGTGAACCCGAGACGCTGTCCGTCAGCCGCGGTCGCGCCGATCACCACGACACCGGAGGCGTAGCGTCCCAGTGCGTCGCGGTACGCGCGAGGGTCGATGGCGCCGGTCACGGGATCATCGCCCCCTCGGCCAGGCGGGCGATCTGCCCGATCGTCTGGGCGTAGCGTGCGGCGGCTTCGTCAGCAAGCGTGTCCAGGCGGTCCATTGACGAGGTCACGAAGTACCATCCGCGTCCCGGCACCACGGCGCCGAGCTCGGTGAGCAGTGGGGCGAGGTGGGTGTCGACGCCCATCGAGTGGCCGAGGTCGGCACCGGTCATCACCGGGATCGCCGTCACCCCGGTCAACGCTCCTGCGGCATAACGGTCCAGGAATGCCTTCAGCAACCCGGTGTAGGTGGCCTTGTAAGTCGGGCTCGCGATCACCACAAGATCGCTGCCGGCGACGCGCTCGTTCAGCGCCGACATCACCTCGGACGGCCACTCGAAGATCTGCGCGGAGTACTCGGCCAGGTCGATGACGTGCCGGTCCGCGTCGTCCTTCACCAGACGATCGAGCAATGCTTCGGCGACCTGCCGGGTACGCGAAGCGGGCTTCGGATTTCCGACGACGATGGTGGTTCTCATAGCTGCTCCGTTCGGCCCCGGAGGACCTCGGCTTCGACGGTCGTCACGGCAGCGGCCCAGGGGATGAGTTGCGGTGACGATCTGCCTGCAGCTGGTACGAGGTCTTCTGGCTCGTACAGCCCCGCACCAGCTCATGGTGCGGGCCACGTCTTGGCGTGGATTCGCCGTCACGTTAGCGCGCTGTTCGCAGTTCCGTCAACAAAGCGATGGGCGCCGATTAACACCTGAGTGTTATGGCCTGACCGGTGTTCGTGCGCCGATACTCTTAATCAGCTGCGATCGGGAAATGACAAAGCTTGATATCTCCGATATGAGAAATGTGGTCACCGTGAACGACAACACCGTCAAGTCGAACCCCATTCGGGACTCGGCCAACAAGCTCAAGCTGAGCATCTTCGGCGTGAACGGCACAGGTGCTTCTTTCACGCATCATCCTGACCGGTTCTCCGGTGACTGGGGCGCTATCACCCGATTGGCCAAGAGGGCGGACCAGTTGGGCATCGAAGGATTCGTGTCGGCGTCACGCTGGCGCGCTTTCGGTGGTGACGGGCACTACTCGGGTGATTTCATGGAGACTTTCACCTGGGCGGGTGCGATCGCCGCGATCACCGAGCGGATCAGCATCATCAGCACGATCCCGATTTCTCTGCTCAATCCGGCCTTCGTCGCCAAGGCCGAAGCGACGGTCGACATCATCTCCAACGGTCGCGCCGGGATGAACCTGGTCTGCGGCTGGTTTCCGCCCGAGTTCGATCTGTTTGGCGTCGAGATGCAGGAGCACAACGACCGCTACGGTTACGCCGACGAGTGGATGGAAGTGTTCGACCGGCTCTGGTCGGCGGATTCGAGTTTCGACCTGAAGAACGCGCACTTCGACGTCAAGAACGCCCTCTCGCAGCCTCGCCCCTTGCAGTCGCGTCCGGTTCTGTTGAACGCCGGTGGTTCGCCGCGTGGCCGCCAGTTCGCCGCCCAGCACGCCGAGGTGGCTTTCACCATTCCCGACGATCCGGATCCCCGGGCGGTCAAGGCCAGGGTCGCCGAATATCGCGAAGAGGCGCGGCAGAAGTTCGGCAAGGAGATCCAGATATGGCTTTCTGCTTACGTCGTCCAGAAGGACACCACCGCCGAAGCTGAGGCGTACGCACAGGACTACATCGTGACACAGGGCGACGATATCGCCGTCGCGGACCTGATCGAGGCCAACATTCCGAACGCCAAGACGATGCCTCCGGAGAAGATGGCGGAAATGTCGTACGAGTTCAAGGCCGGATACGGCGGCTACCCGCTGGTGGGATCGGCCAGCGACATCGCGCACCGTATGTCGGAGCTGTCCGAAGCCGGCGTCGACGGTCTGATGCTGATTTGGCTGGACTACGAGAACGGGCTGGAGAAGTTCGCCAGCGAAGTGCTGCCCCGGCTCGAGGAGGCCGGCCTGCGAGCGCCGGCCACCCCGGTGTGACGGGGCGGCCGAGGATCCCTGTTGAAAGCAACGGGACGTTCCTTTCAACAGCGGCGTTCGTTCCGGAGCTTGTCAGGTGTGCTGCTGTAGGTAGCGCAGGGCTTCGAGCCGCGAGCGCACGCCGAGCTTGTGGAAGGCGTGCCGCAGGTGCTGCTTGACCGTGTTCACCGCGATGCCGAGTTCGGCGGCGATCTCCGCGTTGATCAAGCCGTCCGTGGCGAGCGCGAGAACCTCGCGCTCCCGCTCGGTTAGCGTCCCGTGGGCACCGGGGGACGGCGCGGTGCCGGCCCGCGCCGTCCCCGACAGATCGACGGTGTCGACGTCGTGGTCCGGCCCGAAGCGCCCCATGATCACCGCCCCTGGTGCGCACTGGTCGTACGCAGCCGCGTTCGACAGGCCGATCGAGAGAAACCTGGACAGCCGGTGCGCCAGGTCCTGCTCCTGGGGGGTGAACCGGGGACGCCCGGCCCGCCGGGCCAGGGTCGCCGTGCCGACGGGCCGCCCCTGGGCGACGAGCAGCGCGAAAAGGCAGTGCTCGAAACCGTAGCCGGCCAGGACCCGCCCCACCGGTGAGCGCAGGTGGTCGGCGGGGCGCCCGTGCAGCAACGCGTCGTGCACTGGGAACCGCGACGTGCTCGACCGCTCGAAGTACGGGTTCGTCGGCCCTGCGATGGTCTCGAACTCGAGGAGCATCTGCACCGGCGCGCCGGTGACGGTCGCCATCCGGCCCCGGTAACGGCGGTCGATCAGGTGGATCGCCCCCGAGTCGCAGCGCAGCAGGCGGACCAGTTCGGGGAGCGTCCGCCGCTGCACCGTGACCGGTTGCAGTGATCCGCAGGCGAGCTCGCCGAACCGGGCCACTTCGCGCCAGTCGATACCCGTCATCGTCCGTGCTCCTCCCGAGGTCGGCCGGGTCACGCCCGTTCCACTCTATAGTCCAAATATGACGGACGTAGCCGAAGCGGCAGTCATTCCACTCAGTGCCCGAAGGCCTCCTGCAGCCACCAGGCCCCGCCGTCCGAGGTGATCTTGGCGTCGATCACCAGCGGTCGCCGGGGAGAAGAGGATAGCCAGGCCTTGACGGCAGAGAGATCGTCGGCCGATCGCACGGTCAGGCCCTCGCAGCCGTGTCCCCGTGCCAGCACGGCGAGATCACTCTCAGGGAAGGTGACGTTGTCCAGGCCCGCCGTTCCGGATCCGAAGTGGTGCACCTCCGCGCCGTACATCGCGTCGTTGTGGACGACGACCAGCAGGGGGAGTCCGAGGCGCACCGCCGTTTCCAGTTCGGACAGTCCCATCAGGAACCCACCGTCGCCGAGGGCCGCGACGGGGAGGAGGCCGGGCTGGGTCAGCGCGGTGCCGATGGCGGTCGCCAGGCCCAGTCCGACCGACTGGAACGCCTGGGTGAAACAGAACCCGTATTCGTCCGGCAGGTCGAGGTACATGCTGGGGTACCCGAGGAAGTTGCCGGAGTCCACCGACACGGTCCGCTCGGCCGGCAGCAGCTGGTTGAGATTCGACGATAGTGTGCGCGGATCGATGCGGTCCTCGGTGGAGGCATCGTCGAGCGGAAGCTGGTTCCAGCTCAGACTCGTGCGGATGCGGTCGCCGATCTCCGGCCGCCGGTAGCCGACCCGCGGCTCCGACCCGCCGGACCGCAGCAGGTCGGTGGCCGCGCGGGCGGTTTGCGCGACTCCGCCCCACAGCCCGAGGTCGACGCCGCGGTGCCGACCGATCGCCGCCGGGTCCAGATCCACCTGGACCAAGCGTGTGTCGGCTCCGATCAGTGCTCCATGACGCGTCGTCCACATGTTCAGCGCGCACCCGAACGCGACGAGCAGGTCAGCCCGCGAAATCAGCTCCACGGTCAGTGGCGAGGCGAACCCCCGAGACATCGATACTCCAGGGATCGTCGTGGAACAGGCCACGACTCACCGCCGACGTGGCCAGCAGCGCCCCGGCCTGGTTCCCGAGTTCACGGACCGCCTCGCCCGCACCGGGAGACCGTCCACCGCGGCCGACGATGAACACCGGCCGCGATGCCTCACTGAGCAGCCGGCCGAACGCCTCCAGCGGTCCGGGGGCCGGCTGGGGCGCCTCGACCGCAGCCGGTATCTTGCCGCACTCTTGTGGCGGCAGCTCCAGCTCCTGGGTGTCGATCGGGACGTTGAGCACCACGGTCCGCCGCTGCTGTGAGCAGATGGCTAACGCTCGGGCCACATCCCGCAGTGCCGACCGCGGCGAACCCACCCGCAGCGGCACGGCGCCGACCGGCGGCGAGCCCAGGCTGGTCGATGAAGAAATTGGAGGCCGGGTCGTTCGCCTCGGCGGTCAGCACCAGCAGTGGGGTCCGGGTCTTGGCCGCTTCGGTGATCCCGGTGAGCGCGTTGGTGTAACCGCAGCCTTGGTGCAGCGACAGCACAGCGACCTCGCCCGACATGCGCGCGTAGGCATCGGCCATGGTCGCCGCGCCTCCTTCGTGGCGTGCGGCCACGAATCGGGCTCCACCGGCTATTGATCCGAAACGGT
>NZ_LIRK01000340.1 GCF_001419765.1 Streptomyces torulosus | reverse complement strand
GAAGGGTGGGCCGCAGGCCCGTCCCTCCAGGCGCGCGGGGAACTGCGCGAACGACCCCCACTCATCCGCAGTCGCCTACGAACCGGTACCCCCGACTCATAAGGCGCCCTACCGCCTACCCCAGCAACCCCGAGGATCGCCACATCCGCCGCCCCACACCCCGGAGCACCCCGATGTCGTCCAGGAAGTCCGTCAGCCGGCGCGCCCCCGTCTGCATGATGTCCCGCCGGTGCGCGCTCGCGCGGACCTGCGCGAGCGCCTCGCGCTGGTCGAGGCCGACGTTCGTGTAGACGTCGGGGTTGATGAACGCCACGGAGAAGACCCGGGCGAACTCACCGGAGGTGACCCGCGTGAAGCTGCGGGACAACCGGGGCGCCGTCACCATCTGCCGGCGCAGCTCCTCGCGGGCGTACCGCACGTGCCGGGCCTCCTCGACCACATGGATCCGGGTCACCCCGCGGACGAGCGGCTGGACCCGCTCGTCGGGGAACGTCAGCCGCTGCATCCAGTCGAGGATCTCCTCCCCGAGGAGGGTCGCCGTGAAGGACCCGGGGGTCGTGGAGATCGTCTTGAAGACCCGTCCCAGGTTCTGGTGCAGCCGGCTCACCGGGTAGTACGGGGTGTCCCCCTTGCTGATCAGCCGGGCGAACATCTTCGAGTGTCGGCACTCGTCCTCGATCTCGGTCAGCGCGTAGCGCACATGCGCGCTGGTCGCCGCCTTGTCGTAGATGTGCCGTACGAGCAGCTGCATCAGGATGATCTCGAACCAGATGCCGAGCGAGGCCAGCGCGGCCGCCTCGTGCTGGGACAGGGCGATCCGCTGCTCCTCCGACATCCGCCGCCACATCGGCGTCCCGTACAGCGACACCAGCTCGGGCGGCCAGAACCACTTCCCCGGCTCGAAGGGCGCGTCCCAGTCCAGCTCCTTGTCCGGGTCGAAGGAATGCTTCGCCGAGGAGGCGAGCAGGCGCTCGGCCACCTGCTCACGGTCCTTGAGCAGGCCGAGGGCGTCACGGAGCACCTCCGCCTCGGACACCGAGGTCACCGTCGTCATGGCTGTTCCCACCCTCGTCGTACGGGGATTTTCGGTCAGTTACCGGCGGTCATCGCTTATGAGACTACTTGTCAGCAAGGGCGTCAATCCCCTGCGCACGACTTGTTGACGGCACGTCCACCGGGTGGGGTCCGCGCGGTGTCGGCGGACCGGTCGGGCGCGTGCGGCGACGGCGGGGCGAACGCGGCCGGAACTGTCGGTGAAGAAGCGCTCGGTGTGGGCGCCGGGGCCTCCTGCGCGGGCCGGTGCCTGGGTAGCCTGCCCGGGGTGTCCATGCCTCCGCCGCCCCCGCAGTCGCACGACCCGTACGCAGCGGTGCCCGACGCACCACCGGTCGCTCCGGTTGTCCCGGACGCCCCGGACGGCTCGTCCGCTCACGCGGCCTGGCCCCCGCCGCCCCCGTCGGCGCGCGGGAGCCGGATCGGGCTCGTCCTCGGGATCGTGGGCGGGGCCGTCGCCCTGCTGGCCGCGGGCGTGGCCGCGTTCGTGGTCCTCCGGGGCGACTCCGACTCCGCCTACCCGGACGCCGAGTACCGGCTGACGCTGCCCCCGAAGCTGCTGGACGGCGCGTACGAGCTGGAGCGGAACTATTCCGACGCGTCCGACGGCGCCTTCGCGCGGAACGCCGGGCGCACCCTGGGCGGTCGGGACGTCGAGGCGGCCGTCGCCACGTACACACCGGTGAACCGCGGCGGCCAGCTGTCGATCTCGGGCCTGTACGGCCGCTTCAAGGACCCCGACGGGGCGCGCGACACGATGCTGGAGCGTGCCGCCGGGGCCGACGGCACCGAGCTCGCCGTGCCGCCCCGCGACTTCCGTCCCTCTGGTTCCGACACCACCGTGACCTGCCAGCTTCTCGTCAGGAAGGACCTCGGGGCGCGGACGGTGTATCCGCAGTGCGCCTGGAACGACGGCAACACCGGGGTGATGGTCCTGGTGGTCGACCCCGCGGTGACCAGCGAGGACCCGGACGACGTGGACCTGGAGGCGAGCGCCGAGCTGACCCTGCGGGTGCGGGACGAGATGCGTCGGCCGATCCGCTGACCCCCGCCTCCGGCCGCGGCATCGTCAGCCGACGGTGACCCCGGGCTCCGGCTCGGCGGCCGGTCCCCCGTGCGGCTCCGCCGGGCCCGACGGGAACGTTGTCCGCAGGGTGAAGGCGTACGGCGTCGGGCCGTGCGCCCTGAGGTGCAGGAGCCGTTCCTCCGCCTCGGCGACGGAGGGGCGGTGACCGGCCGGCACCCACCACAGGGCGGTGACCGCCTCCGCCGGCCGCTCGAACCACTCCCTGCGGCGGGACAGCAGCTCCCGGTGCCGCCCCTGGTACATGAACGCGGTCAGGGCGTCGATGTCCTGCCACGACGTCAGATTGACGATGAGCCACGCGTCCCCGAGGACCGGGACGTCCGTGGCGTTGCCCGACTCGCTCTGCAGACGCCAGACGAAGCCGGGGGCGGCGTCCGCCATGGCGTTCACGGGGTCCAGCGCGTCGACGAAGTCCTTCAACAGGGGCGAATCGAGGGGGGCTTTCAGGCGGGCGATGTTCACCTGGGCGAGTTCGTACGCGACGGCGGTCATGGACCGAACGATAGGTCGGGCGTCTCGGGGGAGACACCCGTTATCTCAGCGGGCGGACAGCCGGTGCCCACCCAGCAGGCGGACGGCCTGTGCCCACCCGTGGGCGGCGGGACGGGGCGGACCCGCCCGCCGGGCCCGAGGCTGTCTCATCCCGCCCTCTTCAGCACCGCCCTCATCACGTCCCGTGCGATCGGGGCCGCGTCCCCGCCGCCGCTGATCTCGCCCCGTACCGCGTCCGCGTCCTCGACCACCACCGCCACGGCCACCTCGGGTTCCAGCGCGTCATGGGACTGGGCCCAGCCGATGAACCAGGCGTAGGGGGTGCCGGAGTTGCCGAGGCCGTGCTGGGCGGTGCCGGTCTTGCCGCCGACGGCGGCGCCCCGGATACGGGCCTTGGCGCCGGTGCCGTCGGTGACGACGCCGAGCATCAGTTCGCGGAGCCGTCTCGCGGTCGTCGAGGTCATCGCCTGGCGGAAAGTGCGGGTGCCGACGGTGGAGACGGTGCGGCCGTCGGCCGTGGTGGTGCGCTCGATGAGGTACGGCGATCTGACGGTGCCCCCGTTGGCGACGGCCGCCGTGACCATCGCCATCTGCAGCGGCGTGGCCCGGGTGTCGAACTGCCCGATGGAGGACAGGGCGAGCTGGGCCCGGTCCATGTGGGTGTCGAAGCTGCTCGGCGCCACGGAGAAGGGGATGCGCACCCCCGAGTCGTTGAACCCGAAGGCGCGGGCCGTGTCCCTCATGGGGCCGAGGCCGACGTCCACACCGAGTTTCGCGAACACAGTGTTGCAGGACCACTCGAAGGCGTAGCGCAGCGAGGCGTTCTCGCAGCCCTCGACCTCGTTCGCGAGGGAGGTGGTGGTGCCCGGCAGGGTGTAGGGGGCGGGGGAGCGGGTCGGGGCGTCGACATCCTCGACGACCCCGGCGTCCAGCGCGGCGGCGGCCGTCACCACCTTGAAGGTGGATCCCGGCGGATAGGTCTGCCGCACCGCCCGGTTGAGCATGGGCTTGGCCTCGTCCCCGTTGAGCCGCGCCCAGGCCCGCGCCACCGAGGGGCCGTTCCCGGAGAGCAGTCCGGGGTCGTACGAGGGGCGGGAGACCAGCGTCAGGACGCGCCCGGTGGCCGGTTCGAGGGCCACGACCGCGCCGCGGCGGGCGCCCAGCCCCCGGTAGGCCGCCCGTTGCGCCGCCGCGTCGATGGTGGTGACGACCTCGCCGCCGGCGTTCTGATCGCGGGTGATGTCGTTCCACAGCGGCAGGAAGGACAGCATCGGGTCACTGCCGTCGAGGAGGGGGTTCTCGGCGTGCTCCAGCAGCGTCGTCCCGTACACCTGCGAGGCGAAGCCCGTGACCGGCGCGTACAACGGGCCGTCCCGGTAGGTCCGTTCGTAGCGGAGCTGCTCTCCCGTGTCCTTCGAACCGGTGACGGGCCGGCCGCCGACCAGGATGTTCCCGCGCGGCTGGCTCCAACGGGCGATCTCGGGGCGGCGGTTGGCGGGGTTGTCGTCGTAGGCGCGGGCCTGGAAGACCTGGACGCGGGTGGCGTTGACGAGGAGGGCGACGAGCAGCAGGGCGCACAGCGCGGCGGCACGGCGGATGTACTTGGTCACGCGCCCTTCCCTTCCGGGCCGTCGTACTGCCGACGGGCCGAGTCGCTCAGCCGCATCAGCAGGGCCACGATGATCCAGTTGGTGACGACCGAGGAGCCGCCCTGGGCCAGGAAGGGCATCGCCATGCCGGTGAGGGGGATCAGCCCGGTCACGCCGCCCGCGATCACGAAGACCTGGAGCGCGATGATCGAGGCCAGGCCGATGGCGAGCAGCCGCCCGAAGGGGTCACGCAGGGCGAGACCGGCGCGGTAGCCGCGCTCCACCAGCAGGGCGTAGAGCAGGAAGATCGCCGACAGCCCGACCAGGCCCAGTTCCTCGCCGGCCGTGGCCAGGATGAAGTCCGACTTGGCGGCGAAGCCGATCAGGATCGACTCGCCGAGGCCGAGCCCGGTGCCGAGCAGCCCCCCGGCCGCGAACGCGAAGAGCGACTGCGCGAGTTGGTTGGGACCTTGCCCCGCCTCGATGGACGCGAACGGGTGCAGCCAGTCCTCCACCCGGACATGGACATGCGGTTCCAGCCAGCCGACGGCCACCGCGCCCACCCCCGCGAGCAGCAGCCCCACGGCGATCCAGCCGGTACGGCCCGTGGCGACGTACAGCAGGATGACGAACAGGCCGAAGAACAGCAGCGAGGTGCCGAGGTCCCGCTCCAGGACCAGCACCCCGACGCTCAGCAGCCAGATGGTGACGATCGGCCCGAGCACCCGCCCCGTCGGCAGCTGGAGGCGCTTGAACCGCCAGATCTGGCGCCCGGCGTACGCCAGCGCGTTGCGGTTGGCCGCGAGATAGCTGGCGAAGAACAGCGCCAGCAGCACCTTCGCGAACTCGCCGGGCTGGAGGGAGAATCCGGCGATCCGCACCCAGATCCGGGCGCCGTTCACGGGCGGGAAGAGGATCGGCAGCGCCAGCAGCACCAGCGCGCCCACCACCGAGACGTACGCGTACCGCTGGAGCACCCGGTGGTCCCACAGCAGGACCATGACCACGATGAACAGCCCGATGCCCAGTGCCGACCAGTTCAGCTGGGCGGGTGCCGCCTGATCGGCGGGGGTCTCCAGGTCCAGCCGGTGGATCAGCACCAGCCCCAGCCCGTTCAGCAGCACCGCGATCGGCAGCAGCAGCGGATCGGCGTACGGCGCCCGGAGCCGCACCGCCAGATGGGCCAGCAGCGCGAGCACGCCGAGCCCGGCGCCGTAGTCGGCGGCGCCGGGCGGGACGGTGCCGTTCTTCGCGAGGCCGACGGCGCAGTAGCCGTACACGGAGAGCAGGACGGCCACGACGACGAGGCTGAACTCGACGCCTCTGCGCCGGGGGAGGCGAACGGCGGGCGGGGACGGGTCCGCCGGACCCGCCGCCAGGGTCGTTCCGGCCTTGGTGGTCATGTCCGGAACTTACCCAAATGCAATGTCTTGTGCGCTGTGTCGCTCAACTCAGCACCAGCGTGGCGTCTTCCGGGCGTTGATGTAGCGGGCCGAACCCCAGGCCCAGGTGCCGTCCGTGAGCAGGTACCAGTAGCGGTTGCCGTCGACGCTCTGGCCCGTGGTCCGGCAGAAGATGTCGACGATCTCGCCGTAGGGCGCGACCCGGATGACCGCGCCACCGCGGTTCGGCGCGCTGCGCAGGATCAGTCCGGAGCGGGCCGTGACCTGCCCCTTGACGGTCTTCTTGGTGGGGCCGGCGAGGCCCCGTTCGTCGCCGGCGGCGGCGGGGGTGGTGGCCGCGAGCGCCACGAGAGCGCCACCGGCGGCGGCTATGCCGAATCGCATGAGCAGAATCCGCAGGGACATGTGATGCTCCTCCAGAATGGGGGCGAAGCTGACTAATCGCCACGTTAGGAGGAGGGGGAACGGGGCGCCTTCTGCGTTGGGCCATCGGAGCAGCGCCGCACCCTGAGGAGCCGTCAGCCCTAGGGCCCTTCTGATGGATCTCCGCGGCGTCACGGCGTCCGGCATGTCCTCTCGCCGCACCGCGCGGAAGCCCACGTAGCGCCGCTACGAGGACTTCCACGCGGCACGGCGAGAGCACGCACCGGACGCCGCTCCTTCTCCCACGGAGATCCGTCAGAAGGGCCCTAACGTACGGGCAGCCGCAACGCGGCCCTCGCGCCCCCGTCGGAGGCGTTCGAGAACTCCAGCTCCGCCCCCAGCACCTCCGTCTGCCCCACGGCGATCGTCAGCCCCAGCCCGTGCCCCTTGGCGGAGCCCTCCGTGCGGAACCGCTGCGGCCCGTCGGCGACGAGGTACTCCGGGAACCCGTCCCCGTGGTCCCGCACGGTCACCACCGGCCCGTCCACGGTGAGCACGACGGGAGGCGCCCCGTGCCGGTGCGCGTTGGCCACCAGGTTCCCCAACACCCGCTCCAGCCGCCGCCGGTCGGTCTCCACACAGCTGTCCTCGACGACGCGCACCTGAGTGTCGGCACCGGCGTGCGCGGCCACCCGCTCCGCCAGCACGCCCAACCGGACGTCCTCCAGGTCCAGCCGCTCGCTCCCCGTCTCCAGGCGGGAGATCTCCAGCAGGTCCTCGGTCAGCGTCCGCAACGCGGAGACCCGGTCCCGCACCAGCTCCGTCGGCCGCCCCGGCGGCAGCAGTTCGGCCGCCGCGTGCAGCCCCGTCAGCGGCGTCCGCAGCTCGTGCGCCACGTCCGCCGTGAACCGCTGCTCGCTGAGCAGCTTCCGCTGGAGCGTCGACGCCATCGTGTCCAGCGCCGCGGCCACCGCCGCCACCTCGTCCCGGTACCGCGCCGGGTCCGTCGTCCGGGGATCACCGACCCGGGCGTCCAGATCGCCCGCGCTGATCCGCCGCGCCACCTGGGAGGTCGTGCGCAGCCGTCGGGTGACCCGGGTGACGCCGAGCGCGCCCAGCGTCAGCGTCACCCCGATCGCCAGCGCCGACGAGCCCAGGATGGCCCGGTCGAGCGCCTCGATCGTGGCCGCGCTCTGCGCGTAGTCGAGCCGTACGGCGAGCGCGCGGCCGTCGGCGGGGGTCGCCGCCCACATCGTGGGGTGGCCGTCGACGACGCCGACCATCGTGCCGCGCCGCCCGCTCTCCGCCAGCGCGCGCAGCGACTGCGGCAGCCCCGGCGGATCGACCACGGCGTCCGGCGGGAGCCGGTTCCCCGCCTCGTACGCCCGGGTCGCGCTCTCCAGCCGGCCGAGGGCCCGCGAGCGGGCGTCGCTGACCGTCTGGTCGGTCACGGAGACATGCACGAGGGCACCGAGCAGCGCGGCCAGACCGCAGCACATGACGGTGATGAAGGCCAGCGCCTTCCAGGTGAGCGAGGCGGCCCGCCGACGCAGCCCCGGACGCCTCCCCGGGGCGCGCGTCACGAGCCCTCCGCCGGACTTCATGGGCTCTCCGACGGCAGGACGGACGACGAGAACGACGAGGACGACAAGAACGACGAGGACGAGGTGGACGACATGGGCGACGACGCGGACGACGACCGGGACGGCGACGCGGACGGCGAACGCGAAGGGGTGGGCCCGTCCGACGGTCCCGTCGACGCCCCGACCCGGAGGATCTCGTCCCGGGTGAGCAGCATCGCTCGCTGCTCGTCGTCCCAGTTCCACTGGGTGCGGTACTCGTAGCCCTCGATCGCCGCGGGCGACCGGATGATCACCGTACGGCCGGCCAGTTCCACCGCGATCACCGCGTCGTCGCTGGCCAGCACCTGCACCAGCCGGCCCTTGCGGAAGGTGTACATCCGCACGGCCGTCTGGTTGCCCGGCAGCAGCCGGAAGCCCAGCACCATGTCGTCGTGCCCGTCGCCGGTGAGGTCCCGGTAGTAGGCCTCCAGGACGGGGCACTCCTCCCGGTCGCCGCCCGGCCCGCAGTCGGCCATGCGCCGGACCGTCCCGCGGTACGGCCCGGTGGAGGCCGCGTACACGTCCGGGTGCGCGGCGATCTCCGCGCGCACGACCGCCACCGGGTCCACCTTCCGGATGTCGCCGCCGGGAGCGGTGACCCCCTTGACCACCTCGGTGTCGGCCTCGCCGAAGTCGTAGGCGGGGGAGGAGGCGGGCGGCTGCCCGGGCCACAGCCGGGTCGGGCCGTTCGCGGTGGGCGTCGCGCCCGCGCTCACCAGCCCCCCGGAGTCGCCGCAGCCCGTCAACGGCACGACGACGGCCGCGGCGAACGCGGCGCCGACGGCCGCGCGCGCGGACCGGCTGCGGAACACGGGACTCCTGGATACGAAAGGGCGGCTTACAGTCCCGTACACCTTATGCGTGGCTCGATCCGCACACCTGCGTGGCTCGATCCGCCCTCAGGGGGCGCGGTCGGCGTGATCCGGACGACAGACCCTACTCGGCGAGTTCCTCCAGCTCCTCCAGGAAGCGGACGGTCGGCAGGCCGGTGTGCAGATACTCCACGAACAGCTCGTTGTGCAGCGCCCACGGCGAGCGGCGGGTGCGGATCAGCCGGATCGCCTCCTCGGCGGAGTGCCCGTCCCGGATCAGCGCGTGCGCGACGACCAGACCGGACCGGTTGTAGCCGTGGAAGCAGCGGACGAGGACCTTCCGGCCGTCCTCCAGCGCGTCGCACGCGGCCTGCGCCAGCCGCATCACGCCCGCCAGCTGCGTCCCGTCGAGCGGTCCGTCCGGGATCGGCCACACATGGTGCTCGACGCCGTCCCCCGGCCCGTACCCGGGGAGCCGCAGCAGGGACAGCACGAGATCGAACTCATCGCCCACGACGGCGAATTCGACTTCTCCGGTGCCGGCCCGCCCCGCGAACTCGTGCCCGCCCATCCACAGGCCGGGCACGATCTCGCTCCACGGTTCGAGCGGAGCCGGAACGTCGGGTTGCTTTCTGCGCGGCGGCAACGGCGGCCTCCCCAAGCCCCTGACGACGGGTCGTCCCCCCAAAGGTATCCGGGTTCTTGCCGATGGAGCACCCCGCCTGTTCCCATGGTCGGGGGTGATGGTGCATGAATGGACTGCGCGTCATACCGACCCGGCGGCACGGACAGGAACGCCTGTACGTGTGCCGGACCGACGGGAGCAACGTCGCCTGGTACGACCGTGAGACAGGCCGGGTGAACCTCCTGAGCGAGGAGTCGAGAGCGGACGTGCTCGCCGCCCTCCACCCCTTCGTCACCGGACCGGTCACGGTGGGCCCGCCGCCCGTGCCGACCGCCGCCGAGCTGGCCCGGCTGAGCCTGCACCCCGACGACGACCTCGCCCCCAACCGCCCCGGCGAGGCCCTGCTCGTCGACCTCGACCGCGACCCCGGGCCGCCGCACCGGCTGCGCCCCGACCCGCGCCGCCGGGCCCTCACGGCGGAACAGACGATCGGGGCGCTGCTGGACGGGCTGGAGGGCGCGGGCTGGCGCACCCTGCACTCGGTGCCGCTGCCCGGCGGGGACCGCATCCACCACCTGGTGATCGGCCCCGGCGGCCTGTACTGCGTCCGCTCCCTCTACGCCCGCAGGCAGCGCGTCACCGTCTCCGACCCCCTCGTCGCCCTCGGCCGCCACGAGCCGCGCCCCCTGCTGCGCCGGCTCCGCGCCGACGCCGACCGGGCCTCCTACGCGCTCACCGCCGAGGTCCACCCCGTCCTCGCCCTCGTCGAACCCGCCGACCTGCGCGTCGGCGCGCCCCCGCGCGAGGCCCGCGTCCTGACCGACGCCGACATCCCCGGCCTCGCCCGCACCGGCGGCATGCTCAAACCGGCCGACATCGAGGCCCTGCACGCGACGGCCAGGGACCGCGGCACCTGGGTGAGGGCCTGACCGCGCGTTGACGGACAGGGCCGGGACGGGGGCTCACCGGGAAGGCGGACCCTCAGGGCAGTGGACGGGCGGCGGCCCGGTCGAGCAGAGGGGCCAGCAGGTCGCCGTAGTCCTGGAGGCGGGGGGCGATGTCGGGCGCCCGGAAGACCAGTCGGCCGGGGGAGGAGCACTCCTCGACCTCGGTCCAGGTGACCGGCGCCGACACCGTGGGCTCGGTGCGGGCCCGCAGGGTGTACGGGGCGGCCGTGGTCTTGCGGGCGGCGTTCTGGCTCCAGTCCACGAACACCTTCCCGGGGCGCAGACTGCGCGTCATCCGGTGGACGACCCGGCGGGGCAGCGCCTGCTCCGCCTCCACGGCCAGCTCCTTGGCGTACTCCGTCACCCGCTCGGACGACGCCCCGCGCACCGCGCCCAGCAGATGCAGCCCCTTCGACCCGGACGTCTTCGCCAGGACCTCGATCCCGTCCGCCGCCAGCCGCTCCCGCAGCCAGCAGGCGACCTCGCAGCACTCCACGACGCTCGCGGGCGGCCCCGGATCCAGGTCGAACACGATCCGGTCGGCCTCGTCGGGCGAGTCCACGGTCCACTGGGGCGTGTGGAACTCGGTGACGAGGTTCGACGCCCACATCAGGCTGGCCAGGTCCTGCACCAGCACCATCCGGGACGGCCCCTCCATGCGCCGCACCTCGGCGGTCGTGACCCACTCGGGGGTGCCCGGCGGCACGTTCTTGGCGAAGAACTGCTGGCCGCCGGGCACCCCCGAGTG
>NZ_LIRK01000034.1:186-10282 GCF_001419765.1 Streptomyces torulosus | reverse complement strand
ACCGGGCCTCACCGCGCGCGGCGGACCGCGCCTGACCGCGCGCGGCGGCGCGGCCGTCCTCCCGTGCGGGGGTGCGGCCGCCCTCGCGCGCTGCCGGCCTCGCTTCGCCGTCGGCGGCGGACCGGGCCTCACCGCGCGCTGCGGACCGCGCCTGACCGCGCGCGGCGGCGCGGCCGTCCTCCCGTGCGGGCGTGCGGCCGTCCCCGCGCGCGCGGGTGCCGCCCTCCTCCCGTGCGGCGGTGCGGCCGCCCTCGCGCGTGGTGGTCCGGCCGTCCCCGCGCGCTGCCGGCCTCGCTTCGCCGTCGGTGGCGGACGGGAGCTGGACGGTCTTCACGCATCGGCCGTCCAGCAGGGTCACCGTGCGGTCGGCGAGGGCGGCGGTCTCCGCGTCGTGGGTGGCGAGCACGACCGTGATCGCGTGGGAGCGGGCGGCCGCGGTGAGCGTGCGCAGGACGTGGGAGCGCTCGGCGCGGTGCAGCGGGGCGGTCGGCTCGTCGGCGAAGAGCACGGTGGGCGCGGCGACCAGGGCGCGGGCGACGACCACCCGCTGGCGCTCGGACTGCAGCAGGGCGTGCGGCCGCTTGCGGGCCGTGTCGCGGATGTCGAGGCGCTCCAGCCACTCCAGGGCGGCGGCCTTGGCGGCCCGGCGGCCCGTGCCGCGCAGCATCAGCGGCAGGGCGGTGTTCTCCCAGACGTTCAGCTCGGGGACGAGCGCGGGCTCGGGGTCGATCCAGCCGAAGCGGTCACGGCGCAGCCGCTCCCGCGAGACCGTCCCCATGGTGTGCACCGGGATGCTGTTGAACCACACCTCGCCCTGCTGGGGCCGCAGCTGGCCGGACAGACAGCGCAGGAGGGTGGTCTTGCCGCTGCCGCGCGGACCGGTCACGGCGAGGATCTCGCCCTCCTGTACGCCCATCGACACGTTCTGCAGCGCGGGCGAGCCGTCGTGCGCGTAGGTCAGACCACGTGCCCAGAGCACGTCGTTGTCCGGCGGGGCCACCATGGGCGTACACCTCGGTTCGGATCAGGGATTGCCGTGGGGAGTCCCCGTCCGGGGGAACGAAAGCAGGGCTGATCGGTTACCAGGCACGCTAGGCACGAGGGGTGGCGGGGCCGGACGTCACGCGGCCCGGGACGCCCCCATCTCACTCGTACGGGGGCATCCCGGGCCGTTCGCGGCGCCGGAGGGCGGGTTTACAGCAGGGTCCACGCCTCCGTCAGCGTGGCGCGCAGGATCTGCTCGATCTCGTCGAAGGTCGACTGGTCGGAGATCAGCGGCGGGGCGAGCTGGACGACCGGGTCGCCCCTGTCGTCGGCGCGGCAGTACAGACCGTTCTCGAACAGCTTCTTCGACAGGAAGCCGTAGAGGATCCGCTCGGTCTCGTCCTCGTCGAAGCTCTCCTTCGTCGTCTTGTCCTTGACCAGCTCGATTCCGTAGAAGTAGCCGTTGCCGCGGACGTCGCCGACGATCGGCAGGTCGTGGAGCTTCTCCAGCGTCGAGCGGAACGCCCCCTCGTTGTCGAGGACGTGCTGGTTGAGGCCTTCGCGCTCGAACAGGTCGAGGTTGGCGAGGCCGACGGCCGCGGAGACCGGGTGGCCGCCGAAGGTGTAGCCGTGCAGGAAGGTGTTGTCGCCCTTGTAGAAGGGCTCGGCTATGCGGTCGGAGATCACACAGGCGCCGATCGGGGAGTATCCCGAGGTCATGCCCTTGGCGCAGGTGATCATGTCCGGGACGTAGCCGAACTTGTCGCAGGCGAACGTCGTGCCGAGGCGGCCGAAGGCGCAGATGACCTCGTCGGAGACGAGCAGCACGTCGTACTGGTCGCAGATCTCGCGGACCCGCTGGAAGTAGCCGGGCGGCGGCGGGAAGCAGCCACCGGCGTTCTGCACCGGCTCCAGGAAGACGGCCGCGACGGTCTCCGGGCCCTCGAACAGGATCTGCTGCTCGATCTGGTCGGCGGCCCAGCGGCCGAAGGCCTCG
The DNA here is from genome assembly GCF_001419765.1 of Streptomyces torulosus. Lineage (GTDB taxonomy): Bacteria > Actinomycetota > Actinomycetes > Streptomycetales > Streptomycetaceae > Streptomyces > Streptomyces torulosus. The sequence goes on along the minus strand of NZ_LIRK01000034.1, from coordinate 8,301 downwards.
GGGTCGTCGCCGAAGAGCGGGGCGCGGTAGATGTTGGTGTTCGGGACCTTGTGCGCGCCGGGGACCAGCGGCTCGAAGGGGGCCTTGAGGCTGGGCAGGCCGGTGATCGACAGGGCGCCCTGCGGGGTGCCGTGGTAGGCGACCGCGCGGGAGATGACCTTGTACTTGGTCGGCTTGCCGACGAGCTTGAAGTACTGCTTGGCGAGCTTCCAGGCGGTCTCGACCGCCTCGCCGCCGCCGGTGGTGAAGAAGACCTTGTTCAGGTCGCCGGGCGCGTGGTGGGCGAGGCGTTCGGCCAGCTCGACGGCCTTCGGGTGGGCGTAGGACCACACCGGGAAGAAGGCCAGCTCCTGCGCCTGCTTGAGCGCGGTCTCCGCGAGTTCGGTGCGGCCGTGGCCCGCCTGGACCACGAAGAGACCGGCGAGACCGTCGAGGTACCGCTTGCCCTTGTCGTCGTAGATGTACGTGCCCTCGCCCCGGACGATGGTGGGGACCGGGGAGTTCTCGTACGACGACATGCGGGTGAAGTGCATCCACAGGTGGTCGTACGCGGTCTTGCTGAGGTCCTTGGGGCTCACGGTTATCGCGTCCTCACGGTTATCGGGTTCCCCACATATAGGTCTGCTTCTTGAGCTTGAGGTAGACGAAGCTCTCGGTGGAGCGCACGCCGGGCAGGGTCCGGATGCGTTTGTTGATCACCTCGAGGAGGTGGTCGTCGTCCTCGCAGACGATCTCCACCATCAGGTCGAACGAGCCCGCGGTGATCACGATGTACTCGACCTCCGACATGGCCGTCAGCGCGTCCGCGACCGGGTCGAGATCGCCGTCGACGTTGATGCCGAGCATGGCCTGGCGCCGGAAACCCACGGTGAGCGGGTCGGTGACGGCGACGATCTGCATCACGCCCTGGTCCAGCAGCTTCTGCACGCGCTGCCGCACGGCCGCCTCGGAGAGGCCGACGGCCTTGCCGATCGCGGCGTACGGCCGGCGGCCGTCCTCCTGCAGCTGCTGGACGATGGCGAGGGAGACGGCGTCCAACTGGGGAGTGCCGTTCCTGGGCTCCTTGGAGTCCCTCCGGGGCTCGCGGGAGTCCCTCTGCTCTGCGCTTCGACTGGCCACGAGCACACTGTGCACGAGACATCGACAGTTCCGCAAGGCCGGATCGATGAAATTCGTTGTTTACGGCGCCGTAGCTTGCGGATTTCGCAGCGAGTCTGGTGTCAGGGGTGTTGAAAACGTCGGTCGGCGGATTAGGGTGGTGTCTCAAAGGATGGACACCCCCATCTGGAACCCACATCTGGAGGGCACGGCAGTGAGCACCGAGCTGCGTCGTCTGCGTAACTACATCGACGGGGAGTTCCGCGACGCGGTCGACGGACGGACCACCGAGGTGGTCAACCCCGCGACCGGCGAGGCCTACGCGACCGCGCCCCTGTCCGGCGAGGCCGACGTCGACGCGGCCATGGCGGCCGCCGCGGCCGCGTTCCCCGGCTGGCGGGACACCACCCCCGCCGAGCGCCAGAAGGCCCTGCTGAAGATCGCGGACGCGTTCGAGGAGCGGGCCGAGGAGCTCATCGCGGCGGAGGTGGAGAACACCGGCAAGCCGATCGGACTGACCCGGTCCGAGGAGATCCCGCCGATGGTCGACCAGATCCGCTTCTTCGCGGGTGCGGCCCGGATGCTGGAGGGCCGCTCGGCCGGCGAGTACATGGAGGGCATGACCTCGATCGTCCGCCGTGAGCCGGTCGGCGTCTGCGCCCAGGTCGCGCCCTGGAACTACCCGATGATGATGGCCGTGTGGAAGTTCGCCCCGGCGATCGCCGCGGGCAACACGGTCGTCCTGAAGCCGTCCGACACCACGCCGGCGTCGACGGTCCTGATGGCCGAGATCATCGGGGCGATCCTCCCGAAGGGCGTCTTCAACGTCATCACCGGTGACCGTGACACGGGCCGCCTGATGGTCGAGCACTCGGTGCCCGCGATGGCGTCCATCACCGGTTCGGTACGGGCGGGCATGCAGGTCGCCGAGTCCGCGTCCAAGGACCTCAAGCGGGTCCACCTGGAGCTGGGCGGCAAGGCGCCGGTCGTCGTCTTCGAGGACACCGACATCGCCAAGGCCGTCGAGGACATCTCCGTGGCGGGCTTCTTCAACGCCGGGCAGGACTGTACGGCGGCCACCCGGGTGCTGGTGCAGGAGTCGATCCACGACGAGTTCGTGACGGCGCTGGCCAAGGCCGCCGCCGACACGAAGACCGGGCAGCCGGACGACGAGGACGTGCTGTTCGGTCCGCTGAACAACCCCAACCAGCTCAAGCAGGTCTCCGGGTTCATCGAGCGGCTGCCGGCGCACGCGCGCGTGGAGGCCGGCGGCAAGCAGGTCGGCGACAAGGGCTACTTCTTCGCGCCGACCGTCGTCTCCGGGCTGAAGCAGGACGACGAGATCATCCAGAAGGAGGTCTTCGGGCCGGTCATCACCGTGCAGTCGTTCAGCGACGAGGCCCAGGCCGTCGAGTGGGCGAACGGCGTGGAGTACGCCCTCGCCTCGTCGGTGTGGACCAAGGACCACGGCCGGGCGATGCGGATGTCGAAGGCGCTGGACTTCGGATGCGTGTGGATCAACACGCACATCCCGCTGGTCGCGGAGATGCCCCACGGCGGGTTCAAGAAGTCCGGGTACGGCAAGGACCTCTCGGGCTACGGGTTCGACGACTACACGCGGATCAAGCACGTGATGACGTCCCTGGGCTGACGAGCGGGTGATGACGCCCCCGCGTCTCTGATGGGTCTGTGGCCCGTCAGGGCGCGGGGGCGGTGTCGTTGCCCGGCGTGGAGGTGGCGCGGCATGCTGCGGTGATGTTCGTGCCGCGGGTCAACGGCCGCCCTCCCTCCCGTCGTTCTGTGTTGCGCGCCCTCGGTTCCGGGGCGCTGGCGGGCGCTCTCGCCGGATGTGGCGTGCCCGCCGCGTATGTCGCGCCCGGGGAGCGGGCCGCGGTGGATCGGTCCGGGCGGGAGAAGCGGGTCAGCTGGGCCAACTGGCCGTTGTACATCGACACCGATGACGCGGACGAGTCGCGCAGGCCGACCCTGGAGGCGTTCGAACGGCGGACCGGGATCCGGGTCGACTACGTCGAGGAGATCAATGACAACGACGAGTTCTTCGGCAAGGTCGGCCCGGCGCTCATGAACCACCAGGACACCGGCCGCGATCTGATCGTGCTCAGCGACTGGATGTGCGCCCGGTTCGTACGGCTGGGCTGGGTGCAGGAGATGGACCGGGCGGCGCAGCCGAACGTCACCGCGCACCTCGATCCGCAACTGCGGTCGCCCGCCTTCGATCCGGGACGCGCGTTCACCGTGCCCTGGCAGTCCGGGATCACCGGGATCGCCTACAACCGGCGGAAGGTGGGCCGCGAGCTGCGCCGCCTGTCCGACCTCTGGGCGGACGACCTCAAGGGGCGCGTCACCCTGCTCTCCGGGCTGGACGAGGCGTTCGCGCTGCTGATGCAGGGCAACGGCGTCGATGTCACGCGCTGGACCGCCGACGACTTCCATCGGATCTGCGACCAGGTGGAGTCCCGCGTCCGCGCGGGCCACATCCGCCGGTTCACCGGCAACGACTACATCAAGGACCTGGCGTCCGGGGACGTCCTCGCCTGCCAGGCCTACTCCGGCGATGTGATCCAGCTCCAGGCCGACGACCCGGACATCGCGTTCGTCGTCCCCGAGGAGGGCGCCGAGCTGTGGTCCGAGTCCCTGATGATCCCCGACCTGGCCCGGCACAAGACCAACGCGGAACGCCTCGTCGACCACTACTACGACCCCGAGGTCGCCGCCGAACTTGCCGCCTGGGTCAACTACGTCTGCCCCGTCCCCGCCGCCCGCGACGTCCTCGCCTCCGCCTCGGACAAGGAGACCGCCGCGCTCGCCGAGGACCCCCTGATCTTCCCCGACGACACCATGCGGTCCCGCCTCGCGATCGCCCGCGACATCACCCCGAAGGAGCGGCCCGGGTTCGCCAGGCGGTGGAACGGGATCGTGGGGTTGTGAGGGCTTCGGGCGCGACGCTATCTTCATAGTCAACAATGCACCTAGGTACGTAGTTGCCTAGGCGTGGTCGGTTCGCCCTTCGCGGGCGGTGTTGGCGAGGAGGCGGTCGGCCCGTGTCGAGCGGTGCGTATCTGCGGTACGTCGCCCTGGGTGACAGTCAGACCGAGGGGCTCGGGGACGGCGACGACGTGCACGGGTTCCGGGGGTGGGCGGACCGGCTGGCCGAGCGGGTCGCCCGGCACAGTCCCGGCCTGCTGTACGCGAACCTCGCCGTGCGCGGCCGCAAGGCGGGCGAGGTGCGCGCCGAGCAGCTCGCCCCGGCGCTCGCGATGCGGCCCGACCTCGCCACCGTGGTGGCCGGTGTCAACGACGTGCTCCGCCCGAGCTGCGACCTGGACGAGGTGGCCGGTCATCTGGAGGCGATGTTCGCCGCGCTCACCGCGCAGGGCGCCACGGTCGCGACGCTCATGTTCCCCGACGTCGGCCGGATCTCGCCGATGGCCCGCCCGCTCGCCCCTCGGGTCCTCGCACTCAACGAGCGCATCCGCGAGGCCGCCGCACGGCACGGCGTGGTGGTGGCGGAGACGGCCGCGTACCCGGTGTCGACCGACCCGAGGCTGTGGAGCGCCGACCGGCTGCACGCGGGGCCCCTCGGCCACGACCGCATCGCGGACGCCGCCGCGTACGCGCTCGGCCTGCCCGGCAGCGACGACCGCTGGACGCTGCCGCTGCCGGCCGAGGGGGCGGGGGCCGCGGGGCTGCGGGCCGTGGGCGCCGAGCTGCGCTGGGCCGGTGCCTTCCTCGGTCCGTGGCTGCTCCGCCGGCTGCGCGGACAGTCCTCCGGCGACGGCCGCCGACCCAAGCGCCCAGAACTGCTCCCGGTGCTCACGGTCACGCCCTGACCATGCACTTGGTTGAGTAGCGGGGTCGGCCTTCGGCGCGGACCGGGGCTGCGGGGTCAGCCCTCGGTGTGGAGTGCGACCGCGCGCTGGTCGAGGCGGCGGAGCGCCATGTCGCCCCACTGGAGGTTCTCCCGCTCGAAGGACATGCCGCGCAGCAGGGTGAGGTAGGGGCCGACGCGCTCGGCCTCGGCGAAGTACGCCTCCTCCGAGCGCCCGTCGAGCAGACGCCGGCGGAGTCGCTCGTAGCGGGCCAGCTTGGCCGTGGCCCATTCCATGCGCTCGGCGACGGCCTTGCGTACGGCGTCGATGTCGCCGGCGTCCACGCACTGCACCTTGACCATCAACTCGTCCCGGATCGCGGACGGTTTGCCGAGGGGCTCGACGGTGTAGGCGTGCACGGCAGCGCGCCCGGCCTCCGTCAGCGAGAACAGCCTCTTGTTGGGGCGGCGCTGCTGCTCGATGACGCGGGCCGCGACCAGCCCTTCGGCCTCCATGCGCTCCAGCTCCCGGTAGAGCTGCTGGGGGGTCGACATCCAGAAGTTGGCCACGGACGCGTCGAACGCCTTCGCGAGGTCGTACCCGGACGCCTCGCCCTCCAACAGCGCGGCCATCACCGCGTTCCGCAACGCCATGGGGCCCACGCTAGCACCGCGTGTGACTAATCAAGGAGGTGACAGAGAGCCTCCTCCCCGCCCGTGGACAAGGGAGGCGTCGCCCTCTAGCCTGCCTGTGTCATAGTCAATTTGTTTAGTATCAGCTTGTGAGGTGGGCTCGTGCATCCCTTCCGCAAGGCCGTCGAGAGCGGCGACATGGACGCCGTCGCCGCCCTGCTGGCCGACGACGTCGTCTTCACCAGCCCCGTCGCCTTCAAGCCGTACCCGGGCAAGGCCATCACCGCCGCGATCCTGCGGGCCGTCTCGCGTGTCTTCGAGGACTTCACCTACGTCCGTGAGATCGCCAACCCGGACGGCCGCGACCACGCCCTGGTGTTCACCGCCACCGTCGCGGGCAAGCAGTTGCAGGGCTGCGACTTCCTGCACTTCGACGAGCACGGCAGGATCGACGAGTTCACGGTGATGGTGCGGCCGCTCTCGGCCGCCCAGGCACTCTCCGAGGCCATGGGTGCCCAGTTCGAGCGGATCGCGCAAGAGGCCGCCGAGGGATGACGTGTCATCGCCGCCGAGCCGCCCGGGGTACATGACCCCGGGCGGTCCCGTCGTGTTTGTCAGGTGCTCCTCGTGGGCTCGTCAGGCTCCGGGGAACTGGCGGATCGCGGCGAGGTCGAACTGCAGCCGGACCTTCTCGCTGACCATGGCGCCGCCCTCGGCGAGCCGCTGGTTGTAGGTCAGGCCCCACTCGGAACGGTTGATCGTGGTCGTGCCGTCGAAGCCGACCCGCTCGTATCCGAACGGGTCCACGACATGGCCGATATAGGTGAGTTCGAGGTCGACGGGACGGGTGACGTTCTTGATCGTGAGGTCGCCGGTCATGCGGTAGACATCGTTGCCGACGAGGTGCACCGCCGTACTGGCGAAGCGCATCCGGGGATAGGTCGCGGCATCCAGGAAGTCCCGGCCGACCAGATGGGCGTCACGTTGTTCCACGCCCGTGTCGACGGACGCGGTGGACAGAAGGATCTCGGCCTGCGAGCGGGACGGGTCACGGCCGTCGAAATAGAGCCGGCTCTCGTACTGCGTGAAAGCTCCGCGCACGGTCGTCACCAGGGCATGGCGGACGGAGAAACCGATACGGCTGTGCGCCCGGTCGATGATCCATTCTCCGGTCAGCCCCGCCAGGGCGGGATCCAGCGTGCCGGTGGCGGCGAACGCCGGGGATTCGTGGGGGAGTTGTCGGTCAGTGGGGGGAGCCGGGCGGCGCAGGGACGCAGCACGGTTGAACAGGTTCATGATTCACGTAACTACGGCAGTTGGGAAAGGGCCGCAAGCCTTCTTCAAGAGCCGCGCACACGGTCACCACGAATTGCCCGTCGCATTCTCCTGCCATTCGCCGTAATTCGTCGAACGGCGGGCGGGTCGCGAAAAGCGGGAAGAATCGCCTTATTGCGTCCGGAAGTATTCGGTGCGCCGCGCGGGGTGTCGGCGTCGGCGTCGAGGACCCGTCGAGTGGGCGGCGACAGGTTGGTGAGCGGCGGGTGAGGGGGTGCTTTTGAACGTGTTCAAGTCCGGGCGTACGCTCCTGCCATGAGCGACAGAGCCGCCCTGGTGAAGGGCATCCGTGCGTGGCTGGTCTTCTTCGTCGTCTGCCTGGTGCTGAGCGGCGCCACGGCCTTCCCGCTCGTCCACGAGCTGCGCTGGACCGAGGAGTTGATGCGGTCGCTGTCCGTCGGGGACCATCTGCCGGGGCTCATGGAGTGGATCGAGCGGGTGCGCGCCGGGCTGGACCAGGCCGACGCCGAGTACCCGTTCCTGCTGTACGGCACCGACTGGCTGGCCTTCGCGCACCTCGTGATCGCGGTCGCCTTCTACGGGCCGTACCGCGACCCGGTGCGCAACATCTGGGTCGTCGAGGTCGGGATGATCGCCTGCGCGGGGATCATCCCGCTGGCCCTGATCTGCGGGCCCCTCCGGGGCATCCCCTTCTGGTGGTCGCTGATCGACATGTCGTTCGGGGTGTTCGGTGTGATCCCGCTGTACGTCGTGTGGAAGCGGATCAAGCGGCTGGAGGCGCTGCCGACGACCGCGCCGCCGGTGGCGGCCACGGCCTGAGGGGCCCGGTCGCGTCACGGGGCGAAAAACTGTTATCGGCGGCGCCTCCGTCCCGTCTCCACACCGACGCCTGTTTCCCCACGTACAGGAGTGCGCCGCATGGGACGTGTGATCTCCGCCTCGCGGGTCCTCCCTGCCACGGGAACGGCTGAGAAGGTACGGAAAACAGCCGATTGAGCAGGGTGCACCCCCCGGGGCCGGAAGGAACGTACGTGGACGGGCGGCAGTGGCGCTCCACCATCGCGGCCGCACAGGCAGGCGACCGGCGGGCCCTCGACGAACTGGTCGAGGGCTGGCTGCCCCTCGTCTACAACATCGTCGGCCGCGCCCTCAACGGTCACGCCGACGTCGACGACGTCGTGCAGGAGACCATGCTGCGCGCCGTCGACAACCTCGGGACCCTGCGCGACCCGGACAGTTTCCGGTCCTGGCTCGTCGCC
>NZ_LIRK01000034.1:0-166 GCF_001419765.1 Streptomyces torulosus | reverse complement strand
TTCGCCGAACTGACCGTGCTGCGGCTCCAACTGGAGGGCCAGCGACGCGAGGTCGCCGAGGCGGTCCGCTGGCTCGACGACGAGGACCGACAACTGCTCTCCCTGTGGTGGCTGGAGGTCGCCGGCGAACTCAGCCGGCGCGACCTCGCCGCCGCCGTCGGCATCA
>NZ_LIRK01000339.1 GCF_001419765.1 Streptomyces torulosus | reverse complement strand
GGGTGGGGCACACCGGCGGGGGATGGCATGCGCAGGTCAGATTCGCGCTACTGGCCGGTAGCGCACAAGAGGTGGGAGGTGTCGGAGTGATGAAGAATCAAACGTTGTGAAGGCTCCGTGAGTTCGCCGGGCGGGGCGGCCGACGGTGCGTCACGTGGTGACGCGATGTCACATCACGGATCGATATCCGCCACGTAGTTGTTGTGTGCGAAGTCGCCGCGGGAGCCCTCCCGACGATCATTTCGGCCCTGTCCCGCGTGCATAGTTGTGTCCGCCCCAGCCAAGCCGGGGCATGACAAGTTTCAGTNNGCAAGTCCGACGAGGGCGGCGCGAAGGCCTCGGGCGAGACGACCGCCCAGGCGGGCGCCGGCTCGGACGTCGACACCGGCGAGAACGAGGGCGGGGGCGACACGACCATCGGCGGCTTCAAGCTGCCCGAGGGCGTGCCCACCGAACTCTCCGGTGACGCGCTGCAGAAGTGGAAGAACGGCGGCTGGCAGGACTTCGACGACTGGGCCTCCAAGGCGGAGGACTTCGCCAACCCCTACATCGAGGACTTCTGGACCCCCGAGCGCATCGCCAAGGCGAAGGCCCAGATGCCCACGCAGCTGCCGGAGATCGCCGACGCGGGCAACGTGTCGAAGGGGTCGAACAAGACCACCAAGGTCTGGCTGCCCGACGGCTCGGTGAAGCGGCAGAACGCCTCCAAGGTCAAGTCGACCTACCACAAGAACGCCGCCCCGGTCGGCAAGCTCTTCTTCACCACCCCCCAGGGCTCCAGCGTCTGCTCGGCGGCCGNNGGCAAGTCCAACCTCGTGTGGACCGCCGGCCACTGCGTCCACGCGGGCAAGGGCGGCGGCTGGTACCGCAACATCGCCTTCGTCCCGTCCTTCAACAACACCGCCAAGCTGAACATCAGCCAGGCCTCCGCCAACTACCGCGCGAGCAACGTCTCGCCGTACGGCCTGTTCTGGGCCGACTGGGCCACCACCTCCGGCACCTGGATCAAGGGCGGCAACGCCAGCCAGGGCACCGTGGCCGCCGCGTACGACTACGCCGTCCTCCACGTGAAGCCGGAGAAGGGCGCCAAGTCGCTGGAGGAGCGCGTCGGTTCGGCGCTCCCGGTGTGGTTCAACGCCCCGGCCGCCAACAAGGTCAAGAACATGAAGGTGCGCGGCTACCCGGCCGAGGCCCCGTACGACGGCTCGAAGATGTACCACTGCCAGGGCGCCACCAAGCGCTTCGTCCTCGGCTACAGCTACCCGAGCGACTACCCGGCCCAGTACATGGTCGGCTGCACCCTGAACGGTGGCGCCTCCGGCGGCCCTTGGTTCATGAGCCACAAGGGCCGTACCTACCTGGTCTCCAACAACTCGCTGAGCGACCGCTCCTCGTTCATCACCGGCCCGCGGCTGGGGAAGAACGCCAAGGAGGTCTACCTGGCCACCAGCAACAAGTTCAAGTAGGCCGACGCGCGTGAAGCGGCCCCCGGTGACCTCGGTCGCCGGGGGCCGCTCCGTGTCTCAGGGACTCAAAGGCTCAAAGGCTCAAAGGCTCAGGGGCTCCCGCGCTCAGGCCAGCTGCGGCGGCAGCGGCGCCGCGTGCGTCACGATCAGGCCCGACACCGCACGGGTGAGCGCCACGTACAGGCGGCGCAGGCCCGTCCGTTCGTCCGGCTCCCCGTCGACGACCGCCTGCGGCTCGTCCAGCACCACGTAGTCGTACTCCAGGCCCTTCGCGAGCGACGCCGGCACGAGGGTGAGGCGCGTCTCGTACGTCGTCTCCTCGCCCGGCGCGAGGTAGCCGATCCCCGCCGCCGTCAGGGCCTCGGCCAGCGCCGGCACCCGCGCGTCGGCCGCGATCAGACCGACCGACCCCTCGTGGCGCAGCAGCTCCTCGCAGGCGGCGATCACCCGCATGTCGTCCTCGGCGGGCCGTACGTCGAAGAAGCCCGGGTTCTCCCGGACGGAGGCCACCGGGGTCAGGCCGGGCGCGATGTGGGGGAGCAGCCGGGAGGCGTAGGTGATGACGTCGGTCGGCACACGGAAACCGGCGGTCAGCTCCTCGATGTGCGCCTCGGCCTTGCCCAGGTGGGCCAGGGCCTCCTGCCAGCTCCGGGTCGCCCACGGGGTGGTGCCCTGCGCGAGGTCGCCGAGGACGGTCGCCGAGCCGGTGGTGCAGCGGCGGCCGACCGCCCGGTACTGCATGGGGGACAGGTCCTGCGCCTCGTCGAGGACGACATGGCCGAGGGAGTGCGTGCGCTGCACGAGGTCGGTGGCCTCGTCGATCAGCACGGCGTCGGCGGCGGACCACTTCGCCGTCCTCACGCTCCGCATCGGCTTCGCCCACAGGATCGTCTTCTGCTCGTCGTCGGTGAGGACACCCTGCGCGTGCTCGGCGAGGAAGTCGGCGTCGGTGAGCAGCCGCAGGACCAGCTTGGCGGGGTCGACGGGCGGCCAGATCGCCTTGACGGCCGCCTTCACGGCGGTGTTGCGGGCCACCGCGTCCTGCACCCGGTCGTCGGGCGCCTCACCGGAGCGTTCCATCTGCACGAGCACGGCGTGCGCGATCCGCTGCGGCAGGGCGTCGCGGGCGGCGCCGTAGCGGATGTCCCGGTCGAGCAACTCCTTGACGATGTCCTCCAGTTCGTACGCCGGGACGCGCCAGCGGCGCGACCCCCGTACGACCACGACGGGCTCCGTGGGGAGGGTGACGTGCGAGCGGACGGCGCGGCGGAGCACCTGCGCCATCCGGGCGTCGCCCTTGACGACGGCGGCGGCCGCCTCGTCCGTCCCCCGCACCTCCACATGGGCCACCAGGTCGTCGACGGTGGCCTGCTTGACCTCCAGCTCGCCCAGCGCCGGGAGCACCTGCTCGATGTAGTGGAGGAAGGAGCGGTTCGGGCCGATGACGAGGGTGCCGGTGCGGGAGAGACGCTCACGGTGGGCGTACAGGAGGTAGGCGACCCGGTGCAGGCCGACGGCGGTCTTGCCGGTGCCGGGGCCGCCCTGGACGCAGAGGCTGCCGGACAGGTCGGAGCGGACGATCTCGTCCTGTTCGGGCTGGATCGTGGCGACGATGTCCCGCATCGGGCCCACACGGGGGCGCTCGATCTCCTGCTGGAGCAGCTTGCTGGTGGTGGCCGCCTCGGCGGGGTCGGAGAGGTGCTCGTCCTCGTAGGCGGTGAGGTCGCCGCCGGTGTAGCCGAAGCGGCGGCGCAGCCCGACGTCCATCGGGTCCTTCTTGGACGCCCGGTAGAACGGCTGCGACACGGGGGCGCGCCAGTCGATCACCATCGGGTCGCCGTCCGCGTCGTGCACATGCCGGCGCCCGATATAGAAGCGCTCCCCCTCCGCCCCCTCGGCCTGTTCGGCGCCGGGGGCGTGCAGATAGTCGAGGCGGCCGAAGAAGAGCGGGGTGTGGCTCAGGTCGGCGAGGGCCTTGATCCGCTCGTCGATCTGTCGGGCGAGCACCTCCGCGTTCACCCAGTTCGCGGTCACGTCCCGGATGTCCAGAGCCTCCACGTCCTCCCGCATGGCGCGCAGCGCGGAACGGGAGGCGGCGAGGTGGTCGCGTTCGCGGGTGAGGGGATTGATCTCTTCGTCGGCGGGCGCGGACAAGGAAGTGCCTCCGGGGGCCTACGGGATCCACGGGATCCGGCGGTGGGGGTGGGGTGAGCCGGCCGGTTTCCGTCCGGACGGCGGCGCTCCACGAGCGGGAGGCGGGCAAGGGCGGAGAGTTTAGGCGAGACGAGGGGGAGAGGGCCAACGGATTTCGTGTCTGGCCGCCGTACCCCCTAGGGGGCGGGTACGCCGGGGGTACTAGGGGACGGCAGGACCTGAGGGTGAGCGGAGGGCTCAGCCGGTTCCATCCATGGACCGACGCCATCCACAGGCGGACGTTCCACCATGGATACATGAGTGCAGCGACCTTCATCCCAGCCTCGGCCGCCGGCCGACCCGGTCCGCCGTCCGGTGCGACCGGCCTCGACGACCGTCACCCCCGCCACCGCCTCGCGGACGCCCTCCGGGCGGTCAAGGTCTTCGCGGGCGCCGCCTTCGGCGTGATCGTGCTCGGAGAGTACGCGGAAGAAGCGGGCATACGCCGCCCCACCTGACGCGCCCCCCGTCCACGGAACAGGCCCCGACCTCTCGCGTCGGAGCGAGGGCACTCCTGCCCAACTCCGAGGGCCACTCCAAGGCCCACTCCGAGGTTCCACACCGGCGCCGCGACCGGTGCGGCATGCAGCCCGCTCGGTACGCAGCCTGCTCGGTACGCGGTCCGCACGTCACGTCATCGCTCCAGCGCGCACGTCATCTCACGCCTCGCACGTCACCCCGGCCCGACGACCCGCATCCGCTGTCCGTATCCGCACTCAGGGCGGCGGCCACCGTCGTCGGCCACACGGCGCTCAGCGCATCCCGGAACCATCCCTCCCACCCCCGGCGTGGCCGGGGCCGGTCCCCCCACCGGCTCCGGCCATGCACCACCTCGTCCTGCGGAGGGCCTCGCGCGGCGATCCGCTCAGGCGTCGTCCGCCAGGAGTTCGTCCGCGTCCATGATCCGGTAGGCGTAGCCCTGTTCGGCGAGGAAGCGCTGCCGGTGGGCGGCGAAGTCCTGGTCGATGGTGTCGCGGGCGACGACGGAGTAGAAGTGCGCCTGGTGGCCGTCGGCCTTGGGGCGCAGGACCCGGCCCAGCCGCTGGGCCTCCTCCTGGCGTGAGCCGAACGTGCCGGATACCTGGATGGCGACGGTCGCCTCCGGCAGGTCGATGGAGAAGTTGGCGACCTTGGAGACGACCAGGACGTGGATCTCGCCCTCGCGGAACGCGTCGAACAGCTTCTCGCGCTGCGCGTTCGACGTCTCGCCCTTGATCACCGGTGCGTCCAGATGGGCGCCCAGCTCGTCGAGTTGGTCGATGTACTGGCCGATGACGAGGATCTGCTGCCCGGCGAAGCGGCGGACGATCGCCTCGGTCACCCGGCGCTTCGTCGCGGTCGTGGAGCAGAAGCGGTACTTCTCCTCCTGCTCGGCGGTGGCGTAGGCGAGCCGCTCGGAGTCGGTGAGGTTCACCCGGACCTCGACGCAGTCGGCGGGCGCGATGTAGCCCTGCGCCTCGATCTCCTTCCAGGGCGCGTCGAACCGCTTGGGCCCGATCAGGGAGAACACATCCGACTCCCGGCCGTCCTCACGCACCAGCGTCGCCGTCAGGCCGAGGCGCCGCCGCGCCTGGAGGTCGGCGGTGAACTTGAAGACGGGCGCGGGCAGCAGATGCACCTCGTCGTAGACGATGAGGCCCCAGTCACGGGAGTCGAACAGCTCCAGGTGCGGGTAGACACCCTTCCGCCGCGTCGTCAGCACCTGGTACGTCGCGATGGTGACGGGACGGATCTCCTTGCGGGTCCCGCTGTACTCGCCGATCTCGTCCTCGGTCAGCGAGGTCCGCTTCACCAGCTCGTGCTTCCACTGCCGGGCGGAGACGGTGTTGGTGACGAGGATCAGCGTGGTCGACTTCGCCTGGGCCATGGAACCGGCCCCGACCAGCGTCTTCCCGGCGCCGCAGGGGAGGACGACGACACCGCTGCCGCCGTGCCAGAAGTTCTCCACGGCCTGCTTCTGGTAGGGCCGCAGCGCCCAGCCGTCCTCGTGCAGTTCGATCGGGTGTGCCTCGCCGTCGACGTACCCGGCGAGGTCCTCGGCCGGCCAGCCCAGCTTCAGCAGCGTCTGCTTGATCTGCCCGCGCTCCGAGGGGTGCACGGCGACGGTGTCCGGGTCGATCCGGGAGCCGACGAGCGGGGCGACCCGCTTCGACCGCAGGATCTCCTCCAGGACCGGGCGGTCGGTGGTGGTGAGGACGAGGCCGTGGGCGGGGTGCTTGCTCAGGGTGAGACGGCCGTAGCGGTCCATCGTCTCGGCGATGTCGACGAGCAGCGCGTGCGGCACCGGGTATCTGCTGAACTCGACCAGCGCGTCCACGACCTGCTCCGCGTCATGGCCGGCGGCCCGCGCGTTCCACAGCCCCAGCGGCGTCACCCGGTAGGTGTGGATGTGCTCCGGAGCCCGCTCCAGCTCGGCGAACGGCGCGATGGCCCGACGACAGTCGTCCGCCCGCTCGTGGTCGACCTCCAGGAGCAGGGTCTTGTCGGACTGGACGATGAGTGGACCATTCACGCGCGACACCCTTTCGTTTCGGCCAAACGTCCAGTGTGCCTGATCGTTCCGCCCTTTCGCCGGGGTCGTTCCGCCCGGCCTCTCCCTCACATCAGTCTTATTGGATGTCTATTCATTCCGATGAGTGGAGGGAATTCAAATATGAGGCAAGGGCTCCCCAAGAATGTTGAACCGTGCAGCCATCTTCCCCCGCCGGCCCGGTCACCCCGTCCGCCTCCCCGCAGGGCACCACTCTCGGCTATGCCCTGTTCGCCACTCGCTGGCTCCAGGCACCGCTGTACTTCGGTCTGGTCGCCGCACAGGGGGTGTACGTCTACAAGTTCTTCAACGAGCTGTGGACGTTAATCGTCAAGTGCGTCGGCGGCAGTGCCACCGAGAACTACGTCATGCTCGCGGTGCTCAAGCTGGTCGACGTCGTCATGATCGCCAACCTGCTGATCATGACCATCGTGGGCGGCTACGAGACCTTCGTCTCGCGCATCGGCCTCCAGGGCCACCGCGACCAGCCCGAATGGCTCTCCCACGTCAACTCCAACGTCCTGAAGGTCAAGCTCGCCACCGCCATCGTCGGCATCTCCTCCGTCCATCTGCTCCAGATGTTCGTGGACGTCCACCACACCTCCCGCCACGCGCTGCTGTGGGGCACGGTGATCCACATGGCGTTCATCGTCTCGGCGGTGCTCCTGGCGTACATGTCGGGGCCGATGCTCCGTGAGGAGAAGGGCCACGGCCCGCACCACGTCCCGCACGGCGACCCGCGCGGCCCGGCCGACCCGGTCCCGCCCGCACCACGGGGACCCGCCGACCCCGGGGGCGCCCACGGACCGGTCGGCCCGCCGTGGGACCAGGAGCACGGGGCCACCGGGCCGTCCCTCCCCTCCACCCCGGTCCTGCGCCCCGCCTCGCTGCCGATCCCGGCGCAGGCCACCTCGGACGAGAAGCACGCGGCGCGCGAGCGGGAGACCCGCCGGCACGGGACGGCGTTCACACGTGGCCGGGCCCGCGTCGTGCCGCACGAGGCGGCGGACGAGAGCCGGCTGAGGGACGCCGGGTTCCCCGCGCGCAAGCTGCTGGAGGACTTCGACCCGGACCACCCGCGCACCTTCGACCGGCACCTGCTGGCCCGCCTCGGGACGCTGGACTTCCTGGCCGCCCGGCGCAACGTCGTCTTCGTCGGCGCCCCCGGCACCGGCAAGACGCACCTCGCGATCGGCCTCGGCGTACGGGCCTGCCAGGCGGGGAACCAGGTGCGGTTCGCCACCGCAGAGGAGTGGGCCGCGCGGCTGGCCGGGGCACGGGCCGAGGGCCGGCTCGCCGGGGAACTGTCCGCGCTCGACACCTGCCCTCTGCTGATCGTCGACGAGGTCGGCTACCTGCCCTTCGACCCCGACACCGCCCGGCTCCTCTTCCAACTCGTCGCCCACCGCTACGAGCGGGCCTCCCTGATCGTCACCAGCGACCGCCCCCTCGGCCGCTGGGACGAGATCTTCGGCGGGGCCGCCCCGGCCGTCGTGGACCGGCTCGCGCACCACGCCGACATCGTCCGCCTCGAAGGGGACAGCTACCGGCTGCGCCGGGTCCCCTCGGCGGGCTGAGTCACTTCAGGAGGCTGACGTTCTGGATGAGCGGCCCCTCCACGGTGAGCCCCTCCCCGACCATGGTGCCGAGTTCGGGGAGGGGCAGCGGGTTGGCCGCGGCGGGCGAGGCGAGCACACCGATCAGGGCGGCTGCGGCGAGGGCGCAGAGCAGTGCGGGGATGGGACGCATACGGACCTGTGAACCTTTCGAGCGTGGACGTCGATCTCGATCGGACACAGGGTGGCTGCCCGGCGGCCCCCACCCCGATGCGCACGCCCCATCACGACCCCTCGTCGGAGGGAAAACCGGGGATGGCCTGCATGAACGTCCGGGTACGCCCGAACGGGTGACAGTCGGGTGGTGATTTGATCATGGAACGGAGGCCGGGCGCCTCAGGGTCGCGCAGCGCCAACCCGGGGTCATCCGGGCCCAACGAGGGCCATCCGGGNNATCCGGGTCCAACGGGGGTCAGATCGAGTCGTCCGCCAGTTCCGCGACGCCCGTGATGCGGTGCAGCGGGAACGTCCGGACCTCGTCCGCCGTGTGGTCGTACGCCGTCACGAAGCCGCCCTCGACGCGCACCGGGGCGATGACGCGCTGGCTGGCAGAGCCCTCGGCGTTGACGTAGCCGATCCACAGGGCCTCGCCGGTGAGGACGGCGGCCTGCATCGTGGCGAGGGTCTCGGCGGAGCTGGTGCGCGGCAGCGTCCCG
>NZ_LIRK01000338.1 GCF_001419765.1 Streptomyces torulosus | reverse complement strand
GCCCTTGAGGGCCCCCGCGTCGGGCCTCATGGGCTCGGCGTTGGTGTCGCGAACACCCCCGTGGTGCTTGTCCACAGCGGTGGCCCGAGTGGCGGGCGGCGGGGGTGGGAAAGCGAGGGGCCGTGGTGTCAACACCGCAGGACCTGGGCCTTTTTCGTGGGCGTAACGTGCGGCCAGGAGGGGCCCCGGCGCGGTCCCGGCGGGAGGTCGCGTTATTCAACCGTGACGACTTCCCTGCCGCAGCCCTCTTGACCCGCGGGAATTGTTAGCGCTCACAATGACCTCCGCATTCACCAGTCGGTTCCCGACGGCACCCGAGGAGGTACGAGCGTCGTGCCAGCAGTGCTCCAACCCGCTTTCCCCGCCGGTGCCATGGGAACGTCCGGAACCCCGGCGTGAAACCGACGACGCGGAGCGCTCCGCCCGCAGCAGAGGTCTTATCCGCCGACGACCGCCGAGGAGGTGCGGCCGTGACACACTCACCGCTCCGGCCGCCCACCATGGCGGACGTCGCCCGCCTCGCGGGGGTCTCCCACCAGACCGTCTCCCGGGTTCTGGGGGACCACCCCAACGTGCGGGACGAGACCCGCGCCAGGGTGCAGCGCGCGATCGAGGAGATGGGCTACCGTCGCAACTCCTCCGCGCGGGCCCTGGCCACCCGGCGCACCCGGACCCTAGGTGTGGTGGCCTCCAACACCACGCTCTACGGGCCGGCCAGCACCCTGTTCGCGCTGGAGGAGGCGGCCCGGGCCGAGGGGTACCTGGTCTCGACGGTCAGTGTGCGCAAGCTGACCGTGGAGACTCTCTCCGAGGCCCTGGACCACCTCAGCGACGGCGGGGTGGAGGGTGTGATCGCCATCGCCCCGCAGCGGTCGGCGGTCGAGGCCCTCGCCGAACTCCGCCGCCCCTTCCCGGTGGTGGCCGTGGGCACGGGCTCCGCGTCCACGGTCCCGAGCGCCAACGTCGACCAGTACCTCGGCGCCCGGCTCGCCACCGGCCACCTGCTGGCCGCCGGCCACCGCACGGTCTGGCACCTCGCCGGACCCGAGGACTGGCAGGAGGCCGCCGACCGGGTCGCCGGCTGGCGGAAGACCCTCGAAGAGGCAGGCGTGGAACCGCCGATGCCCCTGAGGGGTGACTGGAGCCCGCTCTCGGGTTACCGTGCGGGCCAGGAACTCGCCGGCTGGGTGGGCCGCGGTCTGACCGCCGTCTTCGTGGCCAACGACCAGATGGCACTGGGGGTGTTGCGGGCCCTGCGCGAAGCAGGGGTACGCACTCCCCAGGACGTCGCGGTGGTCGGCTACGACGACATCCCCGAGTCGGAGTTCTTCGCACCACCGCTCACCACGGTCCGACAGGACTTCTCCGCGGTGGGCCAACGGAGCATCGCACTGCTCCTGGACCTGATCGAGGGCCGGACCCCCTCGGGTCCGACCCGCATCGCCATCGAACCCCAACTCGTCGTCCGGGCCAGCACCTACCCGTACGCATCCCCGCCGGGGACCGCACCACCCGGCTGACCCGGCGCCCACCCACCCCGAACTCACCATCCCTCAGCATCCCTCAGTACGGCCGACATTTCGAACGATGATCGACAGGCTGGACGCCATGCGGCCGGTCCACCCAGTACCAGCAGGTCCACCCGGACCGGCTCTTCAAAGGAGAAGGCACATGCTCAACAGAAGGAACTTCCTCACCGCGGCGGTCGGCGTGGCGGCAGCGACGGGCCTGGCGGCCTGCGCCAAGGACGACGGCGGCTCCGGCGGCACCGGCGGTTCCTCCGGCGGCGGCAGCAAGAAGATCACCCTCGGCTTCTCCCAGGTCGGCTCCGAGTCCGGCTGGCGCAGCGCCAACACCGACTCCGTCAAGTCGGCGGCCAAGGAGGCGGGTTACAACCTGAAGTTCTCCGACGCCCAGCAGAAGCAGGAGAACCAGATCTCCGCGATCCGCAGCTTCATCGCGCAGAAGGTGGACGTCATCGCCTTCTCGCCCGTGAAGGTCACCGGCTGGGACGCGGTGCTCCAGGAGGCCAAGGCCGCGAAGATCCCGGTGGTCCTCACCGACCGCTCCGTGGAGACCAAGGACGAGTCCCTGTTCGTGACCCTGGTGGGCTCCGACTTCACGGACGAGGGCCGTCGCGCCGCCAAGATCCTGGAGAAGGTCCTGGAGAAGGCCGGCCACAAGGGCAAGGTGAAGATCGCCCAGCTGGAGGGCACCACCGGTTCCGCCCCCGCGATCGAGCGCGCCAAGGGCTTCAAGGAGGTCATGGAGGCGGAGCACAAGGACGACTGGAAGATCGTCGTCACGCAGACCGGTGACTTCACCCGCGCCGGCGGCAAGCAGGTCATGGCGGCCTTCCTTCAGTCCAACCCGGACATCGACGTCCTCTTCGCGCACAACGACGACATGGCCATCGGCGCCATCCAGTCCATCGAGGCGGCCGGCAAGAAGCCCGGCAAGGACATCCTGATCGTCTCGATCGACGGTGTGAAGGACGGCTTCGTGGCCATGTCCGAGGGCAAGATCAACGCCATCGTCGAGTGCAACCCGCTGCTCGGCCCCCAGCTGATGGAGGTCGTGCAGACGGTCAAGGACGGCGGCTCGGTCGAGCGCTGGATCAAGACCAAGGAGAGCGACTTCATGCAGGACCAGGCCAAGGACGCCCTCCCCACCCGCAAGTACTGACCCGCACCTTCCGGCAGGGAGCCTCCGGCCGACCGACCCCTCGGTCCCCGGGGCTCCCTGCGGGCCTGAACGAAATCCAATGAGGAGCGCTGCCATGGCAGAGCCACGGCCCGTCCTGGAGATGACGGGCATAGTCAAGGAGTTTCCGGGGGTACGGGCTCTGTCGGGCGTCGACTTCCGGCTCTTCCCCGGCGAGATCCACGCCCTCATGGGCGAGAACGGCGCCGGCAAGTCCACCCTGATCAAGGTGCTCACCGGCGTCTACTCCCTGGACGGCGGCACAATCACCCTCGACGGGACGTCCGTACGGTTCGCCAGCCCCCTCCAGGCGCAGCAGGCCGGGATCAACACGGTCTACCAGGAGGTCAACCTCTGCCCCAACCTGTCGGTGGCGGAGAACATCTTCATCGGCCGTGAGCCCACCCGCTTCGGCCGCATCCAGTGGAAGCGGATGCGCAAGGAGGCCGCGGAACTCGTCGACCGGCTCGGCCTCGACATCGACGTGACCGCGCCGCTGTCCGCGTACCCGCTGGCCGTGCAGCAACTGGTCGCGATCGTACGGTCGGTGAGCACCGGCGACGGCGAGGGCCAGGGCACCAAGGTGCTCGTCCTCGACGAGCCGACGTCCAGCCTCGACCGGGACGAGGTCCTCGAACTCTTCCGCCTCATGCGGCGGTTGAAGGACGACGGCGTGGCGATCCTCTTCGTCTCCCACTTCCTCGACCAGATCTACGAGATCTGCGACCGCATGACCGTCCTGCGCAACGGCACCCTCGTCGGTGAGCACATGGTGAGCGACCTCGACCAGGTCGGACTCATCCAGCTCATGATCGGCAAGGAGCTGGACAAGCTGGAGGAGCTCCACGAGCACCAGCTGCGCGCGGACGTCGGCGAGACCCTGCTGCACGCCGAGGGACTCGGCCGCACCGGTGGTATCGCCCCCTTCGACCTGGAGATCAAGAAGGGCGAGGTCGTGGGCCTCGCCGGACTGCTCGGCTCGGGCCGCACCGAACTCGCCCGGCTGCTGTTCGGCGCCGACCAGCCCGACAGCGGCAAGGTCACCGTGGGCGGCAAGCAGGTCCCGATGAACGCCCCCAACGACGCCATCGGCGTCGGGGTCGCGTTCTGCTCGGAGAACCGCAAGGCCGAGGGCCTCGTACCGGACCTGACGGTGCGGGAGAACATCATCCTCGCCCTCCAGGCGGCCCGCGGCTGGACCCGGCCCATCCCGGCCGCGCAGCGCGACGAACTCGTGGCCAAGTACATCAAGGCCCTCGACATCCGCCCCGCCAACCCCGAGGCCCGCGTCGGCCAGCTCAGCGGCGGCAACCAGCAGAAGGTGCTGCTGGCCCGCTGGCTGATCACCCAGCCCAAGCTGCTGATCCTCGACGAGCCCACGCGCGGCATCGACATCGGCGCCAAGGCGGAGATCCAGAAGCTCGTGGTGTCCCTCTCCGAGGACGGCATGTCCGTGCTCTACATCGCTGCCGAGCTGGAGGAGGTCCTCCGCCTCAGCCACACCATCGGCGTGCTGCGCGACCGCAAGCTGGTGGCGCGCCTGACCAACGGGCCGGAGATCACCACCAGCAGGATCCTGGAGACCATCGCGAGCGGAGAACACCAGTGAGCACCCCATCCGCAGCCACGACGTCCCGCTGGCGGGCGCTGACGCACCACCACCTGTTCTGGCCGGTCGCGGTCCTGGTGGCCCTGCTGCTCGTCAACGTGCCCTTCACGCCCGACTTCTTCTCGATCAAGATGACGGACGGCCACCTCTACGGCAGCCTCGTCTCGATCGTGCTGTTCGGCTCGCCGCTGATCCTGGTGGCGGTCGGGATGACCCTGGTCATCGCCACCGGCGGCATCGACCTCTCCGTGGGCGCGGTCGTCGCCATCACCGGCGCCCTGACCTGCTCGTACATCAGTGACCAGGCCGACCAGAACGCGCTGTCGGCGGTGTTCCTGGCCATGGGCGTCGGCCTCGTCGCGGCGGTGGTCTGCGGTCTGTGGAACGGCTTCCTGGTCGCCCGCATGGGCATCCAGCCGATCATCGCCACGCTGATCATCATGGTCGCCGGCCGCGGTGTGGCCCAGCTGATCACCGACGGCCAGATCATCACCATCAACAGCGAGCCGTACAAGCTGATCGGCGGCGGCTACTGGCTGACCCTGCCGTTCTCCATCTTCGTGGTGGCGGTGGTCGTCGCCGTCACGGTCGCGTTGACCCGCCGAACCGCCCTCGGCCTGCTCGTCGAGTCCGTCGGCGGCAACGCCGAGGCCAGCCGCCTGGTCGGCATCCGCTCCCGCCGCATCATGATCATGGTGTACGTGTTCTGCGCCGTGTGCGCGGGCATCGCCGGCCTGATGATCAGCTCCAACACCTCGGCGGCGGACGGCAACAACGCGGGTCTGTGGATCGAGCTGGACGCGATCCTCGCGGTCGTCATCGGCGGCACCTCGCTGCTGGGCGGCCGGTTCTCCATCGGCGGCACGGTGATCGGCGCCCTGGTCATCCAGACCCTCACGACCACGATCTACACGATCGGCGTCCCGACCCAGACGAACCTGGTCTTCAAGGCCGTCGTCGTCATCGTCGTCTGCCTGCTCCAGTCCCCGAAGTTCCGCGCGAAGGTCTTCGGCGCCAAGTTCGGGCCCAAGTCCGGTGCGGCGAGCGGCGGCAGCGCCGCCGCCGAGCCGGCGAAGACCGTCACGACCGCCGAGGCCGCCCCCAAGATGGAGGTGTCGTGATGAGCGCGACCACCCAGACCCCGACGGCCCCGGACAGCCGTACGACGCCGCCGTCCAAGCTCGCCACGCTGCTGGGCGACCGCCGGCTGCCGGTCCTGGTGACCGCCACGCTCTTCCTCGTGATGTACATCGCGGGCCTGAGCCGCTACCAGAACTACGGCTTCGGTGAACCGCAGGTCTTCCTGAACCTGTTCATCGACAACGGCTATCTGCTGGTGGCCGCCGTCGGCGCGACCTTCGTCATCCTGTCCGGCGGCATCGACCTCTCCGTCGGCTCCGTCATCGGCTTCACGACGATGTTCACGGCCTGGATGGTGGAGCGCCAGGGGGTGCCGCTGCCGGTCGCCGTCCTCCTCGCCCTGGGCGTCGGAGCGTTCGGCGGCTTCCTGATGGGCTATGTGATCCACAACTTCGAGATCCAGCCGTTCATCGTGACGCTCGCCGGGCTCTTCCTCTTCCGTGGACTGTGCCTGGTCATCACCGAGGAGTCGATCTCGGTCAGCGACGCCTCGGTGAGCAGCCTGGCCCAGACGCGAGTGTCGCTCGGCCTCGGGGATCTGTCGATCGGTGCGATCGCGGCCCTCGTGGTCATCGGCGTCGCGTTCTACGTGCTGCACTACACCCGCTTCGGACGCCGTGTGTACGCCATCGGCGGCAACGAGCAGTCGGCCATGCTGATGGGCCTCCCGCAGGGCCGCACCAAGATCGCCGTGTACACGGTGAGCGGCTTCTGCTCGGCCCTGGCCGGCCTGCTGTTCATGCTGTACATCCAGTCCGGAGACCCGCTGCACGCCGTCGGTATGGAACTCGACGCGATCGCCGCGACCGTCATCGGGGGAACCCTGCTGACCGGCGGCTCCGGCTATGTCATCGGCACGCTGTTCGGCGTCCTCGTCCTGGGCCTCATCAAGAGCATCATCCAGTTCGAGGGCACCCTCAGCTCCTGGTGGACGAAGATCGCCACGGGTGTCCTCCTGTGCGCGTTCATCCTGATCCAGCGCGCGATGACGGCCCGCAAGAAGACCTGACCGCCGGCGAGAGCCGTCCTCGACACCGGAGCGGCCCGGCGCACGAACCCCGTGCGCCGGGCCGCTCCCGTTGTCGGGCCTTCCCCAGGTGGCGCAGGAGCAGCATCGCGTGACTGGGCGGTGAAGGCTACGGGGTGCGCTACGCCTCCAGCATGCGCTGCAGCAGGTCCCGCAGGGACTCCCGTTCCTTCGTCGACAGGCCCGCCAGGGGCTCCCGGGCGAAGTTCAGGGACTCGCGCAGGCCGCGGGCGACCTGGCGGCCCTCCGTCGTCGCGGCGGCCAGCTTCACCCGGCGGTCCTTGGGGTCGGGGCGGCGCTCGACCAGGCCCCGGGCCTCCAGCCGGTCCACTATGCCGGTCACGTTCGACGGCTCGCAGCGCAACTTCTGGGCCAGCTGACGCATGGGGAGCGGTTCGAGGGAAAGGAGGCCGAGGAGGCGGGCCTGGGCCCCGGTGAGGGCGTGCTCGGCCGCGGCGTCCTCGTACTCCGCGTGATAGCGGGCCACGACGGTGCCGATGAGTTCGACGACCTCGACGGTCAGCGGGTCGGCGCGGGGTGTCGTCCTCTGTGTGGCCATGCTCTCCAGGCTACCTCTTTACTTGACAGCATGAAATATTCAGGAGCATGGTTGTTTCAGGTACTGAAGTAACCGCACGGTATGTACGGACGACCCCGATGATCCGTACGCCGCACGCACCCGCAGGAAGGCCCCCCATGTCCGACACCTCCGCCCTCCCCGCCACCAGCCGCGAATGGCACCTGCTCAGCCGCCCCGTCGGCTGGCCGAAGTCCGAGGACTTCGCCCTGGTCGAGGCGGAGATCCGGCAGCCCGCCGCCGGTGAGGTCCTGGTGAGGAACAAGTTCCTCTCCGTGGACCCGTACATGCGCGGCCGCATGAGCGCCGCCAAGTCGTACGTCGCCCCCTTCGAGCTGGGCAAGGCCATGCAGGGCGGCGCCGTGGGCGAGGTCGTCGCCTCCGCCGCGGACGGCATCGCCGTCGGCGACCACGTGCTGCACTTCGGCGGCTGGCGCGAGTACGCCACCTTCGACGCCAAGCAGGCCGTCAAGGTCGACCCCGACGCCGCGCCCCTGTCCACCTACCTCGGTGTCCTCGGCATGACCGGCCTCACCGCCTACGCCGGTCTGCTGCGCACCGCCTCCTTCAAGGAGGGCGACTCCGTCTTCGTCTCCGGCGCCGCCGGTGCCGTCGGCAGCCAGGTCGGCCAGATCGCCAAGCTCAAGGGCGCCTCCCGCGTCATCGGCTCGGCCGGATCCGACGACAAGGTCAAGCTCCTCGTCGAGGAGTACGGCTTCGACGCGGCCTTCAACTACAAGAACGGCTCCGTCGCGGAGCAGCTGCGCGAGGCGGCGCCCGACGGCGTCGACGTCTACTTCGACAACGTGGGCGGCGACCACCTGGAGGCCGCCATCGGGCAGCTCAACCGCGACGGCCGGATCGCCGTCTGCGGCATGATCTCCGTCTACAACAACACCGAGCCCGCTCCCGGCCCGAAGAACCTCGCCCGCCTCATCCAGACCCGCGGCCGCATCCAGGGCTTCCTCGTCGGCGACCACTACGACCTCCAGTCGCAGTTCGTCCAGGAGGTCGGCCCCTGGGTCGCCTCGGGCGCCCTCAAGTACCGCGAGACCGTCGTCGAGGGCATCGAGAACAACCTGGAGGCCTTCCTCGGCGTCCTGCGCGGCGACAACACGGGCAAGATGATCGTCAAGCTCTGACGCCCACCCCGTGACGCGCCCCGGTCGTGGTCGTTGCACACGACGGAGTCCGCACCCCTGGACGTGGGGTGCGGACTCCGTCGCGTTCCGGCCGCTCGGTCGCGGCCGCTCGGGTCAGACCTTCAGGGCCGCCGCGTGGGCCGCCCGCACCAGCCCCACGTTCTCCGGCGCCGCCCCGCCCGGGTAGGCCATGCGGCGGCGGGTGTAGCCGTAGGCGAGGCCGCTGCGGGGGTCGGCGAAGGCCTGGGAGCCACCGGCGCCGCTGTGCCCGAAGGCGCCGGCGCCGAGGAACGGGTAGGCGTTCTCGGCGGTGGCCTGGAAGCCGAGCCCGAACGCCTTGTGGGCGCGGGCGACCAGGTCGTGGCCGACGGAGTGGATCTGGCCGAACTCGGCGACCGTGTCCGCCTTCAGCAGTGGCGGACGGCCGTTCAGCCCGTCGACGGCCGCCGCGTACATCCCGGCGAGACCGCGGGCCGATGCCGTACCGCCCGCCGACGACTGGCCCTTCTCCCGCACCGGACGGGAGTTGGGGAAGGAGGTCAGGTCGTCGGCCCCCGGGATGTGCGTGTTGAAGGCGATCGCCGCCAGCGTGTGCGGGCCCTGCTCCACCGCGTCCAGCTCCGCCTGCTGGGCGGGCGTCGGCAGCATCGGCTGGACGGAGCGGAAGCGCGGCTCGTCACCGGCCGGCAGCCCCAGATGGAAGTCCAGCTCGTACGGGGCGCGGATCCGCTCCTCGTACACCTCCTGGAGCGAACGCCCCGTGGCGCGGCGCACGACCTCTCCCGTCAGGGCGCCGATGACGAGCGCGTGGTAGCCGAAGGCCGCGCCGGGGCGCCAGAACGGGCGCTGCCCGGCGAGGCGTTCGGCGATGACCCGGTCGTCGGCCAGCTCCTCGGCCGTGAACCCGGTGTCCGGGCCGAGGAGGCCCGCCCGGTGTGCCAGCAGCTCCCGCAGCGTCACCGCCCCCTTGCCCTCGGCCGCGAACTCCGGCCAGTAATAGGCGACTTCACGGTCCAGGTCGAGGACGCCGTCCTGGACGAGGAGCGCGACCACGAGATGGGCGGCCCCCTTGGTGGAGGAGAACACGCCGTGCAGCGCGTCCGCGGACGCCTCCCCGTCGGGGCCGACCCACAGATCCACGACCCGGCGCCCGCGCACATGGGCGCACAACTGGCCCTCGTAGTCGGGGCGTTCGCCCGCCACGAACGCGGTGAAGCGCTCCCGCACCTCCTCGAATCCGGCGGCCACCGTGCCATGGACGGTGACCGTCCGGTTCGCCTCGGTCATACCTGCGCTCTCCTTGCTCGGCCTGCGGCGGTCGACGACGGTCGACGACCGCCGACGACGGTCGACTGATCGGGCGGTCCCTCAGGACACCGTCAGCAACGCCCGCCCCACCTGTGGGAATTCCCCCTTCGGGTGGGCGCGGAACAGGGGCTCGGTGCCGAAGAGGACCGCGTGCGGGCCGCGGACCACGGACGCCTGCCCCGCCGCCGCTGCCGGGCCGCCGCTCCCGTCGTCCTGGGGCCGCCAGTGCCCGGACACCAGCGGGTCACCCGTGCCGTACGACTGCTCCACGGTGACCTCGGGGCCGAGGCCGGTGAACCAGACGGGCGCGTAGACGAAGCCGTGGTCGGGGGCGCCGCCCGTCACCGGTCCGCCCGCGTTCACCACGCGCACCACGCCGTTGGCGTCCCCGTTGCCCTCGACCGCCGTCGCCTTCAGCAGCCCGGTGGCGTTGCTCAGCGCGGCCCCGGCCGCGCCCCCGCCGACGAGGCCGTGGCCGGTGAGGAAGCCGGTCAGCGCCGTCCGCGCGGCCGCGTTCAGCCCGTCGTACGACAGACCGGACGACACGAACAGCACATCGGCCCGCGACCAGTCGAAGCCCGCGTTGAGAACCGCGGTCGACACCGGGACCACGTCGAAGCCCATCTCCCGCAGCGCGAACAGCTCGCCCGCCGAGACCGCCGCCGCGACCCGGACGGGCCGCAGCACAGTGCCGCCGCTCGCCCTCGTCGACGCGAACACCACGTCGTGCGAGCGGGCGAGCGCCGCCGCCTTCCGGCGGGCCGAGGACGGCACGAGGGCACTGCCGTCGGCCGCCTGCCGCACCCGGACGCCGTCCCTCAGTTAGGGAGTTGAGGGCGGCGATCTCCTGCGGGGAGTCGAGACGCAGACGGAGCGTCCCGCGTGGCGCCACCCGGCCGACGTGGGCCGCGGACCGCACCGGGCGCACGGGCAGCGCCGACACCCGGCCGCTCTCCGCCGCCACCACCGTCGCGCCCCACAGCCGGCCGAGACTCCAGCCGGAGATGTCGTACATCACCGACACCTTGTCGCTGATGTCCCGCCCGTCCGCCAGCAGCGCGTTGGCCAGCCCGCGCTTGGCCTGGCGCATGTCGACGACGTACGACCCCTTCGCGTACGTCCGTCCGCCGAGCCGGAAGCCGGCCGTGGCGCGGGTGACACGGATGTCGTTGGCGATCAGATGGTCGACGAGGCGCGCGGCGGCCGTCGCGGAACGCTGGGTACGGCCCGCCGGAACGACGTACGCGCGCGGGAACTCGGCCGTGTACACGTCCTCCGGGCCGATGCCGGGCACACCGGGCACGGTCTCCTCGGACACCGGCACCTGGGCGGCGCCCGCGGCACCGCGGCGGAACACCTCGATCTGGTCGGCGAGGAGCGAGGACCGCTTCTCCCGCACGAAGCCGAGCGTGGCCTCCATGGCCGCGCCCGCCACGTCCACGTTGATCGCGGACCGACGGCGCAGCTCGGCCACCGGCAGCGACTCGTACGCCGCGTTGTTGACCTGGAGCGGGATCTCCACGGTGTGCGCGGCGACCGTCCCGTGGAAGGCCGCGTACTGCGGGGTGAAGACCGGCGGCCAGTCGTCCCAGCCCTCCTCCGAGTCGCGGAAGGGGATCTGGGCGGGGTCCACGCCGTCCTTGTCGTGGGTGTAGCCGAGGCCGTTGACGGCGGCCTCCATACGCAGGGCGTTGGCGTAGGTGTTCTTCAGGAAGAGGTCGTACTCGTAGTTCTCGCCGTGCGGGGGAGTGGTCGGCTCGATGAGGGTGCCGTTGACGTACCCGTGCAGGTCGAGCATGACGGCCGGCTGCTTGCCGATCTGGATCCGCCGCATCGCGCGCACCTCGGGCTGCGAGGCGGTCACGAAGTCGCGGTTCATGTCGAAGCCGCTCGCGTTGGTCCGGGTGCCGGCGATCCGGCCGTCCGGGTTCGCCGTGATGTTGAAGTACAGCCGACTGTGCGTCAGCAGGTCCTTCGTCCGCGTGTCCTTCGCCTTCGCGAGCCGCTCGATGAGCCGCAGGGCCGCGTCGGTGCCCTCCCACTCGTTGCCGTGGATGTTGTTGTTGAAGAAGACGGGCGTCTTGTACGTCTTCTTGAGGGTCCGGTCCTTGGCCGCGAGTCGGGGCGCGTTCTCGATGCGTTCGCGCATCCGGGCCTGGGCGCGGGCCTGCCGAGCGGTCTCCGGGGCGGTCACGGTGACCAGGTAGAGGCGGTGGCCGCCGGCCGAGCGCCCGGCGATCTCGACGCTCACCCGGTCGCCGAGCGCCTGGAGGGCGTTCAGCTTCGGGGCGATGGCGTGGTACGGGGTGAGGCCCAGCTTGATGGACTTGTCGGCGGGGTTCTCCGGGTCCGGGGCGAGGACCTGCTCGCGGGGGTAGCCGCGGACGGTGCGCCCGGCGTCGTCCGCCAGGTCGGTCTCGGGTGCGGTGAGGGCCCGGTGGGCCGCGCTCGCGGGGGCGTCGGACGCGCCCCGGGGGAGCGGGTCGCCCTCGCGGACCGTCGGCCGGGGATCGGCGCCCGCGGGATACGGGGCGATGAGCAGCGCGCCGGCGGTGACGGCGACGACGGCGGCACTGAACAGCGTGGATCTCGGACCGGGTCGGGGCGGACGCACACTACCTCCTGGAGTGGGGGATCCTTGACGGCCGGTGAGCGGGTGTCGACCACAGGTGGTCTACATGTTCGACTCCCGCGCAACAAGAGGGCCCCGGCGTCACGGACGTCTCGAACAGGGCGGTGGCGTGGGTGTGTTGGGGGTGCGGGGCGGGCAGGACGGCACGGTGAGCGGACGTCGTGGGGAAGTGCCGGACGGCGGAGGACGCGGGGATGCGACGATGCGGGTGCTGTCGCACGACGCACGAACCCGTTCGAGAGGTCCCTGGATGTCTGGTGAGGCGCGGAAGCACCGTGAAGTGAGCACCGTGATAAGGCCGTCGGGCGCACGGGCGGAGGGCGGGCGATGGTGAACCGCCGAGAAGACGTCTGGCTGCGCCGCTTCCCGCAGGCGGGGAACACCCCCACCGGCCCTGGCACCGGCGCCGACTGCGAACTGGTCTGCTTCCCGCACGCGGGCGGCTCCGCCGCCTACTGGCGGCCCCTGGCCGTCGCCCTCGCCCCGGCCGTGGACGTGGCGGCCGTGCAGTACCCGGGACGGCTCGACCGGCTGTCCGAGGCGCCGGTCGAGGATCTGCACCTGCTGGCCGACCTGATCGCCGAGGCGCTGGGCCCGCCGGGCGACCGGCCCCGCGCGCTGCTCGGCCACAGCATGGGGGCCTCCCTGGCGTACGAGGTGGCTGTACGGCTCGCCCGGCTGCCCGGCGGTGAGCCGCGGCTGCTCGTCGTGTCGGGCCGCCGCGCGCCCTCCGCGGCCCGGGGCCGGAACCGCAACCTGAACCGGCCGGTGGACGACGCCGAACTCGTCAGCCGCATCCAGGGGTTGGGCGGCACCGACGCCATGATCCTCGACGACGCGGAGCTGTTGGAGCTGATCCTGCCGGCGCTGCGCGGCGACTACCGGGCCCTCGCCTCGTACGAGGACACCCCCGGCCGCCCCCTGTCCTGCCCCGTGGTCGCCCTGGCCGGCGACCGGGACCCGCAGGCGACCGTCGAGGAGGTCCGGGGCTGGGGCGAGCAGACCTCGGGCGACTTCCGCACCCGCGTGTTCGAGGGCGGCCACTTCTTCCTCAACGACCACCCCGAGGACGTCGTCGACCTGATCCGCGGACTGCTGCCGACCCGCGCCGGCCGACCGCCTCACGCCGAGCCGCGCAGGCCGACCGCCACCGGCTCACCGTGACCGGACGTCAGCCGGCTGCTTCACGGAACTGCTCGACCGTCGACGAACGCCTCACCACCCGGCTCATGGGGTGAGGTCCGCGTCGCGGGCCATGAGGGCGGCCTGGACGCGGTTGCTGACGTCCAGTGCGGTCAGGATGCGGCTGACGTGGGCTTTGACGGTGCTCTCGCGCATGGTGAGGCGGGCGGCGATGTCGGCGTTGGTGTCGCCCTGGGCGAGGAGGGCGAGTACGTCGCGTTCGCGGGGGGTGAGCCGGTCGACGCGGGCCTGGGCCTGGACCGCCTGGGGCCGGGTGGTGGCGTGGTAGCGGTCGATGAGGCGGCGGGCCGCCGTGGGGTGGAGCATCGCGGAACCGGCGGCCACCAGGTGGACGGCACGCAGGATCTCGGCCGGGTCGGTGTCCTTGAGGAGGAAGCCGTCGGCTCCGGCGCCGAGCGCGTCGTAGACGTACTGGTCGAGGTCGAAGGTGGTCAGGGTGATGACCTTCGGCGGGTGGGGCAGCGCCCTCAGCCGGGCGGTGGCGGTGATGCCGTCCATGCGGGGCATGCGCACGTCGACCAGGGCGACGTCGATGCGGTGGGCGCCGGCCTGCTCGATGGCCTGGAGGCCGTCGGCCGCCTGGGCGACGAGGTCGATCTCCGGGTCGCTGTCGAGGAGGTCGGCCAGACCGAGGCGGACCAGGGCGTCGTCGTCGACGATCATCGCGCGGATCATGCGGGGGTGCCGTTCTCTTCGGTGCCGTTCTCTTCTGTGCCGGCCGGGTGGGAGATGCGGGCGGCCAGCCGCCAGGAGCCCCCGCCGGCCGGTCCCACGGTCAGATGGCCGCCGAGGGCGCTGACGCGTTCGCGCAGGCCGACGAGCCCGTAGCCGGAGCCGACGCCGGCCGTCGGCCCGGGGAGACCGGCGGGGTTGGTGACCTCCACCAGGGTGGCCGGCGCCCGGTAGTCGATCGTCATGGTCACCGGGGCGCCGTCGGCGTGCTTGCGGGCGTTGGTCAGGGCTTCCTGCGCGATGCGGTACACGGCCAGGCGGTGGGTGGTGGGCGCGTCCTCCGGTCGGCCCTGGATCGTCAGGGCGACGGACTGGGAGGCGGCGCGAACGTCGTCCACCAACTGGCGGACATCGCCGGAAATCGGCGCGGGCACGGCACCGGCACCGTTCGGCGCGGCGCCGGGAGCACGCAACACACCGAGCACGCCCCGCAGATCGGTGAGCGCTTCCGTGGAGGCGCCCCGCAGCAGGGCCAGTCGTTCGGCGACCGGCCCGGGCAGGGTGTCACCGCGGGTGGCCAACACGCCGGTGTGCAGGGCGATCAGGCTGAGCCGGTGGGCGAGGACGTCGTGCATCTCCGCCGCGATCCGGGACCGCTCCGCGACCCGCGCGGCCTCCTCGCGCAACTGCGCCTCGACGCGCAGATGCTCCACATCGGCGGCCAGCGCCCGCACCAGACGCCGGCGGCTGCCGATCCACAAGCCGACGACATACGCGAAGAGCCACACGACCAGGGCGGTGAGGTACTGCTGCTGCCCCCACAGCCGGGTCGGCGGGTAGCCGACAAGGTTGGCGCCCAGCACCGTGACGACACAGAGTGCGGCCGCCTTCGTCCGGCGGGCCGCGGTCAGGGCGTACAGGGCGAGGGCCATCACTGTGGCTATGATCCATCCCCACCACACGGTGACCGCGGCGACCACGAAGGGTGCGACGGGCCAGCGCAGCCGCGGCACCAGCAGGGCCACCGCGCACGCCACGGCCGAGGCGCCGAGGGGAATCACGTGCCAGCCGTCGCTGACCGAGAGCGCGCCGTTCACCGCGGCGATGGCGACGAAGAAGGTCACGCCCGCGCCGCGTCCGACGGCTGCCGCCTTCGTCTGGATCCTGGTGCTGTTCACCGTCGTCATCCTAGGCAAGCACCCCTCGGCCGTCCTTCGACGATCGGCGGCGCCCATCCCCTACTTTCGTAGGGGGAAGCCGTGGGAGAACGGCGGATTTGCCGCCGCACGGCGATTTCTAGCGTCGTCTGCATGGATGACTGGTGCACCTCCCACGAACGCGTTCCGGCGCAACTGCAGGCCGACGGCTGGATGTTCTTGATCGAAGCGGCCCGTGATCTGCGTACCACCGGCGCGATCGCCCCCAGCGGCAGGGCCCTGGCCCGCGCCCTGACCGATCCCGTCCGGGCCCAGGGGTCCCGTCCGCTGGCCGTCCTGGAAGTCGGCGCCGGCACCGGCCCGGTCACCCGGGCCCTGATCCCCCAACTGTCCCGGGGCAGCCGCCTGGACATCGTGGAGGCCAACCCCCGCTTCGCCGCCCAGCTGCGCCGCCTGGTCGCCGGGCACCCGGACCTGGTCCACGCGCCCGGACGGGTGCGCGTGCACGAGACCTTCGTCGAGGAGCTGGACACCGACCAGCGCTACGACGTCATCGTCTCCGGCCTGCCGCTGACCAACTTCGCCCCCGACCAGGTCGAGCGGATCATGGCCCGCTACCTGGACCTGCTGCATCCTGGCGGCACACTCACCTACTTCGCCTACCTCGGCACCCGCAGGGCGCGCGCCCTGACCGCCTCCCGGGCCGAAGCACGCCGTCACGCCGCGGTGGACGAGGTCATGGCCGCCTACCAGCGCGCCTACTCCACCGGCCGCTGGACGGTCTGGGCCAACCTGCCCCCCGCCCGTGTCTGGCACCTGCGTCGCCCCCTCGTGTCCGCGGAATCCTCCGAGCGGCGTCTCGCCGAGGCGCGTCGGTGAACGCGGTCTCCGACATCCTGGGTCACCTCTCGCCGGTCGCGGTCTACGCGGTGGTGGCCACGGCGGTGCTGGCCGAGTCGGTTCTGCTGGTGGGCGCGTTCATCCCCACACTGACCCTGCTCCTGACCGCGGGCGCGCTCGCTCGGACCGG
>NZ_LIRK01000337.1 GCF_001419765.1 Streptomyces torulosus | reverse complement strand
GCCGAGTGGCTCCCT
The DNA here is from genome assembly GCF_001419765.1 of Streptomyces torulosus. Classification (GTDB taxonomy): domain Bacteria; phylum Actinomycetota; class Actinomycetes; order Streptomycetales; family Streptomycetaceae; genus Streptomyces; species Streptomyces torulosus. Next base: position 4,116 of record NZ_LIRK01000337.1, on the reverse strand, counting down.
TCCGGACGCCCCGCGAACCTGGGACGGGTGGGGCAGTTACAGGGTGCGAAGAGGCCGGACGGCCGGCGGTTCTACTACGCCCGCGCCCTCGTGCGGGCCCTGCCCGTCCTCCTCGTCCTCAGCGGCCTCTGCTACGACCACTTCATGCCGCGTGAACTCACGGCCGTCCCCTTCTTCACAGCGGCGCCCCTGGTGGCCGCGCCGCTGCTGTCGCTGGCGGGCACCGTGGTGACCGGTGCCGCCTCCCTCGGCGGCATCCTCGCCGTACGGCTCCGGTACAGCAGTGTGGGTGAGGCGGACGCGCTCACCGAGATCTCGACCGTCGCCACCGTCGCCGTCCTGGCCGTGGCCATCAACCGGCTCGTCCGGCGCAGCGACGCCCGCCTCGCCACCGCCCGCGAGATCGCGGAGGCGGCGCAGCGGGCCGTCCTGCCGAGACCCCAGGAGCGGATCGGGGGGCTGGAGATCGCGGCGCGGTACGAGGCCGCGCAGGCCGGGGCCTCGATCGGCGGCGATCTGTACGCGGTGCAGGACTCGCCCCACGGTGTACGACTGATCGTGGGGGACGTACGCGGCAAGGGGCTCGGCGCGGTGGCGGCGGTGGCCGTGCTGATCGGCGCGTTCCGGGAGGCGGCCGAGCAGGAGTCGACCCTGGAGGCCGTGGCCCAGCGGCTGGAGCGGGCGCTCGCGCGGGAGGTCACCCGGCGGGACGCCGCGCGTCGGGACCCCACCGTGCCGTACGAGGGGTTCGTGACGGCCGTCCTCGCGGAGTTCCCGCACGGCGCCGGGCTGGCCCGTATCGTCAACCGGGGTCATCCGGCCCCGCTGCTGCTCCACGCCGACGGCGCTCTGTGGACCCTCGACACCCCGTGGACCGCGCTGCCGCTCGGCCTCGACGAGCTGGGCACCTGGCCGGACCGCGCGGAGGAGGTCGTGTTCCCGGCCGGCGCGACGCTGCTGTTCTACACGGACGGCCTGTCCGAGGCGCGGAACGCGGACGGCGTCTTCTACGACCCGGCCGCCCGGCTCGGCGGCCGTACCTTCCCCGCCCCGCGCGCCCTGTTGACGACGCTCGCCGAAGAGGTCCGCGAGCACACCGGCGGCGGTACCACGGACGACATGGCGCTGCTCGCCGTGCACCGCCCCTGAGAAATATCACTGAGCGTGCCCACCCGAACCCCCTCCGCATTACAACTGACGCACCGTCAGTGTGACCGGGGCGTCCGAGGTGGGGCCAACTCGCCCGTTTTCCACCCCTCATGACCCGTAAGTCCAGCGCAGACAGTAGAACGATCATTCAGAATCGCTTGGAATGCCGCCCCCGCGTCTATTAACGTTCGATAACGCAGCGCGGTCGTCCCAGCCGTCACAAGAGGCGGCTCCGTGCTCACGCGCCGAATCCCGTAGGGAACCGGGGAACCACCACCCTGGGGTGAATCGCGCGGAAACCGCCGTGGAAGCACGTTCGGTTTACGCGCGTAGGAGACCTTCCGCTCCGAACCCGTCAGCTAACCCGGTAGGCGGTAGGAAGGAAAGGAGTACGCCCACGTGGCGTCCAACCGGTCCGCGACCGAAGCCCCGTTCGTGCCGAGCCAACGCAGCGGTGAGCCAGAGACCTTCGGCTTCGGCAGCTACGACAGCGACAACGAGGGCCCCTTCCAGGAGTGGAACCCCACCGCGGAGTCCCTCCGCCCCGTCCGCGGCCGGCACCGTGTGGCCAAGACCAAGCAGCGTGGCGGGTTCGCCCGTAGCTCCACGGTTCTCGGCGTCGGCGTCATAGCCGCCGTCAGCGGCGCCGGCATGGCCAGCGCCCAGAGCGGCAAGGCCCCGGTGGCCATCTCCATGCCGGACATGCCGAACGTGGGCTCGGTCTTCGAGGACGACGACGCCGCCGACGAGCCCGAGGGCTCCACCGCCCCGCTGAGCAGCGCCGGCCTCATCGCCGCCGACACGCAGCAGGGCGCCACCGACGCCGGCGAGGCGCTGCGCGCGCGCATCATGCAGCAGGCCGAGTCGCAGCAGGACGCGTTCGACCTGAAGGCCGCCGAGGCCGCCCAGACCGCCGCCGCGAAGAAGGCCGCGGACCAGGCCGCCGAGGAGAAGAAGGAAGCCGAGGCCAAGGAGGCCGCCGCCAAGAAGAAGGCGGAGGAAGAGGCCGCGAAGGAGAAGGAGGCCGAGCGCCTGGCAGCGCTGGCCAAGCAGTTCACGCTGCCGACCTCCTCGTACACGATCACCTCCACCTTCGGCCAGGCCGGCCCCTACTGGTCGTCCGGCTACCACACCGGCCTCGACTTCGCCGCCCCCACGGGCACCCTCATCAAGGCCGTCCACAGCGGCACGATCACGCAGGCGGGCTGGGACGGCTCGTACGGCTACAAGACCGTGCTCACGCTCGACGACGGCACCGAGATCTGGTACGCCCACCAGTCCTCCATCGGCGTCAGCGTCGGCCAGAAGGTCGGCACCGGCGACGTCATCGGCCGCGTCGGCGCCACGGGCAACGTCACCGGCGCCCACCTCCACATGGAGGTCCACACGGCCGGCTCGGGCAACGGCATCGACCCGGCGGCGTGGCTGCGCAGCAAGGGCCTGACCATCTGACCTCGGACCCCCCGAAACGAATGTGACGCCGCGTGAGGCCAAGGCCTGACGCGGCGTCCGTCATGTCACCCGGAATGCGATCGTCCGACCCGGTGGTTGAAACAACACATGACTTCTCTTCGCAAGCTGGGCACGTCCGACCTCGAGGTCTTCCCGCTCTCCCTCGGCGGCAACGTCTTCGGCTGGACGGCGGACGAAACAGAGTCCTTCGCCGTCCTCGACGCCTACGCCGACGCCGGCGGCAACTTCATCGACACCGCCGACTCCTACTCCGCGTGGGTCGACGGCAACAAGGGCGGCGAGTCCGAGACGATCATCGGCAAGTGGGTGAAGGCCCGCGGTAACCGCGCCGACGTGGTGATCGCGACGAAGGTGAGCCAGCACCCCGAGTACCAGGGCCTCTCCGCAGCCACCATCAAGGCTGGCGCGGACGCTTCGCTGGCCCGTCTGGGCACCGACCACATCGATCTCTACTACACGCACTTCGACAAGCCCGAGGTGCCCGTGGAGGAGATCATCACCGCCCTCGACGACCTGGTGAGGGCGGGCAAGGTCCGCGCGATCGCCGCGTCCAACATCACCCCCGAGCGCCTCCAGGCCTCCCTGGACTTCTCGGCCCGCGAGGGCCTGGCCCGCTATGTGGCGCTCCAGCCCCACTACAACCTGGTCTCCCGCGACACGTACGAGGGCGCCCTCCAGTCGGTGGCCGCCGACGCGGGCCTCTCCGCCGTCCCCTACTTCGCCCTGGCCAAGGGGTTCCTCACCGGCAAGTACCGCCCCGGCACGACCGTCGACAGCCCCCGCGCCGCGGGCGCCGGCGCCTACCTCGACACCCCGAGGGGCACCCGCGTCCTCGCCGCCCTCGACGAGATCGCCCGGTCCAGGAACGCGGAGATCGCCACGATCGCCCTGGCCTGGCTCACGGCCCAGCCGACGGTAACCGCCCCCATCGCCTCGGCCCGCACCACCACCCAACTCCCCCCACTCCTGGCAGTAGCCGACCTCACCCTCACCCCCGAGGAACTGAAGACCCTGACAGAGGCATCGGAGTAACACGGCGGGCCGGCCGCACAAGGACGATCCGACGCACGTCGCCGATGTGGCGCAAGTCCCTACGGCGGGTCGGCCGCGTACGGGCGAGTCGGCGCGTGTCACCGGGGCGGCGCAAGTCCCTACGGCGGGTCGGCCGCGTACGGGCGAGTCGGCGCGTGTCACCGGGGCGGCGCAAGTCCCTACGGCGGGTCGGCCGCGTACGGGCGAGTCGGCGCGCGTCACCGGGGCGGCGCAAGCCCCTACGGCGGGTGTGCCGCGTACGGACGTAAGGGGGTGTGTCGGGGGGTGTCCGCCCGCAGCGGTTGGCGCGTCAACTGGTTCAGCTTCTCGGGCGACCGATTCCGCGCCGTTCCGAGGACGGACACCCCCCGGCGCGCCCCCGACCCACCCACACCCCGTAGGCGCCCCAGCCCCCACAAGGCGCAAGTAACCCGCCGACCGCTAAGAGGTCCTAACAAAGGC
>NZ_LIRK01000336.1 GCF_001419765.1 Streptomyces torulosus | reverse complement strand
CACCGTCAGCGCCAGGAACAGTGCGAACCACTCCCCGCCGCCGACCACGGCGTCCCCGCCCGCCCCGCCGTCCTCGCCCCGGGTGATCTGCGTGGCCTGCACGAACCACACGATGAAGACCCCGGTGAACGCCATCCCGGACAGCGCCCCGATGATCCGTCTCGGCGCCTCGGACGCGGCCAGGGTATAGAGGCCGACAAGCCCCATCAGATATCCCATCTGAGCGGGCGCGACAGCGATGAACACCAGGACGACGGCGACGGGCCACATCCGCCGCACCAGCAGCACGGAACCGGCGAGCGCCCCGAACACGACCCCCACGAACGCCGGCAGCCCCGCGTCCCCGGCGAACGCGACACCCTCCACGGAGCACTCGACCGCCGACACGAACGCCAGCGCGCCGTCGAGCACGGCCCCCCGCCACCGCTCCCACCACCACGGGCCGACCGGGCGGCCCTCCATCCTGGCCCCGGTGCGGTCTTCCCCCGTCGCGGTCATACCCCCAGCCTACGTTCGAGCGCCCCCGCTTTTCCGGCGAGTTTCTCGTACTGGCCTACACCACACCGCCCAATCGAACAGAAGCGAAACCACCCGGTATCCCTCGAACTACTGAATCGCACACCGCTCGACCCCGGAACCCGCCATTCCGCCCAGACGGTATGCCCATGGCACATCCCCAGAGCAAGTACGCCGACTTCGAGAGCCTGCGCGAACAGGCGATCACCCTGCGCCGGGCCGGCCTCAGTCGCCGCCAGATCCGCGACCGCCTCCACGTCGACAACAACGACATCCTCAACCGCCTCCTGGAGGGCGAGCCCCCTCCCGAGTGGACCAAGCGCCCACGCGCCAAGGACGACCTCCGCGCCAAGGCCAGAGAGCTTCGCGCCCAGGGCTGGACGTACGACCAGATCCAGGTGGAGCTGGGCTGCTCGAAGAGTTCGATCTCACTTTGGGTACGAGACCTACCGAAGCCCGAGCGCATGCGCAGCACAGAAGAAGCTTCGGCCATCGCCAGAAGGGGCTGGGAAGCCACACTGCGACGCCGAGAAGAGGAGCGCCGACAGACAAAAGCCGCCGCCATGCATGCGGTCGGCGAGCTGTCCGATCGAGAGGTCTTCCTGGCGGGTGTCGCCCTTTACTGGGCGGAAGGCGCCAAGGACAAGTCGTACTGCCGCCGCGAGAGGCTGCACTTCATCAACAGCGACCCGAACGTCATCGGCTTCTTCCTGCGCTGGCTCGACACACTCGGCGTGGAGCGCGAACGGCTGCGCTTCCGGGTGAGCATCCACGAGTCGGCCGATGTGACGGACGCCGAAGCATTCTGGGCCGGACTGGTCGGCGTGGACCGCTCCGCGTTCCAGAAGGCCACCCTCAAGAAGCACAAGCCGAAGACGAAGCGGAAGAACACCGCTCAGGCATATCGAGGCTGCCTGATCATCTACGTGCTCGGCAGCGCCGACCTGTACCGTCGCATGGAGGGTGCCTGGTACGGCATAGTAGGGGCTGGCATCGCTTCCGATCTAGAAAATCGGGCATAGCGAACAAACCATCCCGGATCGTCTAAGGGCAGGACAAACGGTTTTGGTCCGTTGAATGAGGGTTCGAATCCTTCTCCGGGAGCCACAGCACACAAGACCTCAGTTCGGGTCCTGACCTCAGACAGACGGGTCAGGGCCCGCTCACATTTCCCCCTCACTGCCCCCCGGTATCCTGCGGATGTCCACACCCCACTCATCCACAGCCGAAGGGCATCCCCGTGAGCGCAACCCGCCCGGCAGCCGTCGTCGTCCTCGCAGCGGGTGAGGGCACCCGTATGAAGTCGGCCACACCCAAGGTTCTGCACAGCATCTGTGGCCGCTCCCTGGTCGGCCACGTCCTCGCCGCCGCGCGCGAGTTGGACCCGGAGAGCCTGGTCGTCGTCGTGGGGCACGCCCGCGAGAAGGTCGCCGTGCATCTGGCCGAGGTCGACCCGGGCGTACGCACCGCGGTCCAGGCGGAGCAGAACGGCACGGGGCACGCGGTACGGATGGGCCTGGAGGAGCTGGGCGGCGGCGTCGACGGGACGGTCGTGGTCGTCTGCGGCGACACCCCGCTGCTGACCGGCGCGACGCTCCGCCGCCTCGCCGAGACCCACGCGGCCGACGGCAACGCCGTGACCGTGCTGACGGCCGAGGTCCCGGACGCCACCGGCTACGGCCGCATCGTGCGGGACGGCGCCTCGGGTGCCGTGACGGCGATCGTGGAGCACAAGGACGCGACGGAGTCGCAGCGGGCGATCCGGGAGATCAACTCGGGTGTGTTCGCGTTCGACGGTCAGCTGCTCGCGGACGCGCTGGGCAAGGTGCGGACGGACAACAGTCAGGGCGAGGAATACCTGACGGACGTCCTGGGGATCCTGCGGGAGGCCGGGCACCGGGTGGGCGCCTCGGTCGCGGTGGACCACCGGGAGATCGCCGGGATCAACAACCGTGTGCAGCTCGCCGAGGCGCGCCGCATCCTCAACGACCGGCTGCTGACCGAGGCGATGCTCGCGGGTGTCACGGTCGTGGACCCGGCGTCCACGTGGGTCGACGTGACGGTGACGTTCGAGCAGGACGCGCTGGTCCACCCCGGTACGCAGCTGCTCGGTGCCACGCATCTCGGTGAGGGCGCGGAGGTCGGTCCGAACTCGCGGCTCAAGGACACGGTGGTCGGGGCCGGCGCGCGGGTGGACAACACGGTGGCGGACGGCGCGGAGGTGGGTCCGCAGGCGACGGTGGGGCCGTACGCGTACTTGCGTCCGGGGACGCGTCTGGGTCTGAAGGCGAAGATCGGCACGTACGTCGAGACGAAGAACGCGTCGATCGGTGAGGGGACGAAGGTTCCGCATCTGTCGTACGTGGGCGACGCGACGATCGGGGAGTACTCGAACATCGGTGCGGCGAGTGTCTTTGTGAACTACGACGGTGAGCAGAAGCATCACACGACCGTCGGCTCGCACTGCAAGACGGGTTCGGACAACATGTTTGTGGCTCCCGTCACGGTCGGGGACGGTGCGTACACCGCTGCCGGGTCCGTGATCACGAAGGATGTGCCGCCCGGTTCGCTGGCCGTGGCCCGTGGCCAGCAGCGGAATATCGAGGGTTGGGTGGCTCGTAAGCGTCCGGGGAGCGCGGCGGCGAAGGCGGCCGAGGCGGCTGCTCGGGAGGCGGAAAGCGAAAGCTGACCGGAAACGGGTGCGTCGGGGACGGCGTACCGTGATAAGTGCACACCCGCACCCCAGCTGAGCGGTCATCCATGCCCAGCTGTGACACCTCTGAGGAGACAGTGCTGTGACCGGGATCAAGACGACCGGCGAGAAGAAGATGATGTTCTTCTCCGGCCGCGCCCACCCCGAGCTTGCCGAGGAGGTCGCCCAGCAGTTGGGTGTCGGGGTCGTCCCGACGAAGGCCTTCGACTTCGCCAATGGCGAGATCTATGTGCGGTACCAGGAGTCGGCGCGTGGCGCGGACTGCTTTCTGATCCAGAGCCACACGGCTCCGATCAACAAGTGGATCATGGAGCAGTTGATCATGATCGACGCATTGAAGCGCGCGTCGGCCCGCTCCATCACGGTGATCGTGCCGTTCTACGGTTACGCGCGGCAGGACAAGAAGCACCGTGGTCGTGAACCGATCTCGGCGCGACTGATCGCGGATCTGATGAAGACGGCGGGTGCGGACCGGATCCTGGCGGTCGATCTGCACACGGACCAGATCCAGGGCTTCTTCGACGGCCCGGTGGACCACCTGTTCGCGCTGCCGCTGCTGGCGGACTACGTGGGCGCGAAGGTGGACCGGAGCAAGCTGACGGTGGTGTCCCCGGACGCGGGTCGTGTGCGGGTGGCGGACCGTTGGTGCGACCGGCTGGGTGCGCCGCTGGCGATCGTGCACAAGCGGCGTGACAAGGACGTGGCGAACCAGGTCACGGTGCATGAGGTCGTGGGTGAGGTCAAGGGCCGTATCTGTGTCCTCGTGGACGACATGATCGACACGGGTGGCACGATCTGTGCCGCGGCGGACGCGTTGTTCGCGCACGGCGCGGAGGATGTCATCGTGACGGCGACGCACGGTGTGCTGTCGGGTCCGGCCGCCGATCGGTTGAAGAACTCGAAGGTCAGCGAGTTCGTGTTCACCAACTCGCTGCCGACGCCGAGTGAGCTGGAGCTGGACAAGATCACGGTGCTGTCGATCGCGCCGACGATCGCGAACGCGGTGCGTGAGGTGTTCGAGGACGGTTCGGTGACGAGCCTGTTCGACGAGCAATAGGGATCGCGGAGCGGTCGCGTAGAGATCGTTTTGGGTGCGGCCTCCCTTGCCGAGTAGACTGCTGCAGTTGCTCGGCGAGGGAGGCCGTCCGCGTTCTGTGCGCGGGTTCGGCGGTCCGTTATCGACGCGCTCTTCGTAGCAGGCCGTTCGTGGCCGGGTGACCACGTCCGTTGCTATCTCTACGAGGAGTGATCATGTCCGAGGTGAAGCTCACCGCGTCGACGCGTACCGAGTTCGGCAAGGGTGCCGCCCGTCGTATCCGTCGTGACTCCAAGGTTCCCGGTGTTCTGTACGGTCACGGTTCCGACCCGCTGCACCTGACGCTGCCGGGCCACGACCTGCTGCTGGCGCTGCGTACGCCGAACGTCCTGATCTCGCTGGACATCGACGGCAAGACCTCCGAGCTGGCGATCCCGAAGTCCGTGCAGCGTGACCCGATCAAGGGTTTCCTGGAGCACGTGGACCTGCTGCTCGTGAAGAAGGGCGAGAAGGTCAACGTCGAGATCCCCGTGCACACCGAGGGTGAGCTGGCGGCGGGTGGCAACCTGCTGGAGCACGTCCTGAACGCGCTGCCGGTCGAGGCCGAGGCCACGCACATCCCCGAGTCGGTCAGCGTCTCGGTCGAGGGCCTTGCGGCGGGTGCGTCGGTCCTGGCGAAGGACATCGCGCTGCCGAAGGGTGTCTCCCTCGCGGTCGACGAGGACGCGGTGGTCCTCCAGGTTCTGGCCGCGCAGGCGGAGGAGCCCTCGGAGGAGGGCGCCGAGGGCGAAGAGGTCGCCGAGGCCTGAGCCGTACTGCGACAGCGGTACAGCGAGAGTTGATCCAGCCGCCGTTTCCCTTGCGGGAGCGGCGGCTGGTTCGCGTAGGAATGGAGACATGGACGTGACGACCGATCCCGCTGCCCCCTGGTTGATCGCCGGGTTGGGGAATCCCGGGCCCGAGTACGCCATGAATCGGCACAATGTCGGGTTCATGGTGGTGGATCTGCTGGCCGAGCGGATCGGGGGGAGGTTCAAGCGGGCAGGGAAGGCTCAGGCGCAGGTCGTGGAGGGGCGGATCGGGCCGCCGGGGCCGATGAGCCGGCGGGTGATCCTGGTGAAGCCGATGTCGTTCATGAATCTGTCCGGTGGTCCGGTCAACGCGCTGCGGGACTTCTACAAGGTGCCGGTGGGCAACATCGTGGCCGTCCATGACGAGCTGGACATCGACTACGGGACGCTGCGGCTGAAGCTGGGCGGTGGTGACAACGGTCACAACGGGCTGAAGTCGATGACGAAGGCGATGGGGTCGGACTACCACCGGGTGAGGTTCGGGATCGGGCGGCCGCCGGGTCGGATGCCGGTGGCGGACTTCGTGCTGAAGGACTTCGCGTCGGCGGAGCGCAAGGAGTTGGACTACTTCGTGGACCGGGCGGCGGACGCGGTGGAGGGTCTGGTGATCGATGGTCTGGAGCGGGCACAGGGGACGTACAACTCCTGAGGGGGGAGTTCGGGAGGGATCCGGACAAGTCAGGATGGCTTCCTCGTCCCGGTTGGCCTGCGGGAGTTGACCGACCACGGTGCCATGGCCAATGATCCCCGCCATGCCCGCCAGCCATGCCTCCGCTTCCCGTTCGCGGCGCGCCCGTGCGCTGCCGCGCAAGGGTGGTGCGTCGAGCGCGTTGCGGTACGGGCGGCTCGCGGCGATGGGTGTCGTCGCGTTGGTGATCCTGGTCGCCGGGGTGTGGGGTTCCTGGGGCTGCGCCCAGCACGTGATGCTGAGCAAGGGGCGCGAGCAGGGGACGATGACGGTGTCCCGGTGTGAGGGGACGGTCTGCTGGGGGCCGTACGAGCCGGTGTCGGCGGGGTCGACGGCGCGGCAGCGGGTGAGCATCGAGCACTCGGTGGCGGTGAGGACGGGGGAGACGTACTCGGTCGTCGTGAAGCCGGGCAGCAGTGATGTGGTGCGGACGGGCCCGGCGGGTCTGCTGCACGCGTGGGTGCCGCTCGGTGGCGCGCTGCTGTTGTCCTCGGTGGTCGTGGCGGGCGGGTTGCGGATGCGTCGCTCGGCGTGGGTGCTGGGCGGTGCGGGTCTGACGCTGATCACGGCGGCCTGGGTGGCCCTGTGAGGCCGTCGTCCTTCTGAGCTGACACAGCGAAGGGGCCCCGCGGTCGTACGACCGCGGGGCCCCTTCGCTGTCTCGGCTCGGCCGGTGTCGGGGTCAGCCGGTGTTGCGCAGGCCCGCCGCCACGCCGTTGACGGTGAGGAGGAGGGCTCGGGCGAGGAGCGGGTCGGGGGTCTCGCCGGCGGCGGCCGCGTCGCGCTGCCGCTTGAGGAGGGCGACCTGGAGGTAGGAGATGGGGTCGAGGTAGGCGTCGCGGATGGAGAAGGTCTGCTGGAGGACGGGGTTGGCGTCGAGCAGCTTGTCCTCCCCGGTGATGCGCAGGACCTCGCGGACGGTGAGCTCGTGTTCGGCCTTGATGGTGTCGAAGACGTGCTTGAGCTCGTCGGGGACGAGGGTGTCGACGTAGTGCTGGGCGATCCGCAGGTCGGTCTTGGCCAGCGTCATCTCGACGTTGGAGAGGAAGTTGCGGAAGAAGTGCCACTGCTCGTGCATCTCTTCCAGCACGGTGTCGAGGCCGGCTTCGCGCAGTGCCTTGAGGCCGGAGCCGACGCCGAACCAGCCGGGGACGATCTGCCGTGACTGGGTCCAGCCGAACACCCAGGGGATGGCGCGCAGGCCGTCGAGCGAGACGCCGGAGCCGGGGCGGCGGGAGGGCCGGGAGCCCAGGTGCAGGTCGGCGAGTTGGTCCACCGGCGTCGACGCGAGGAAGTACGTCGGCAGGTCCGGGTCCTCGACGAGGGCGCGGTAGGCGGCGTGGGCGGCGTCGGAGACGACGTCCATGGCGGCGTCCCAGCGGGCGAGGGCCTCGACGGACTGGCGGGGCGCGGTGTGCAGGGCGGACGCCTGGAGGGTCGCGGCGACCGTGAGTTCCAGGTTCTCCCTGGCCAGGGACGGCACGAGGTACTTGTCGGAGATGACCTCGCCCTGCTCGGTGACCTTGATCTCGCCTTCGAGGGTGCCCCAGGGCTGGGCGAGGATCGCGTCGTGGGAGGGGCCGCCGCCGCGGCCGACGGTGCCGCCGCGGCCGTGGANNTGGGCGCGGTGGATCTCCCACTGGCTGGTGGTGATGCCGCCGAACTTGGAGGAGTCGGAGTAGCCGAGCATGACCTCCTGGACGTCGCCGCGCAGGGCGACGAGCCGCCGGTAGGAGGGGTCGGCGAGCATGTCCTCCAGGATGGTGTCGGCGGCCTTGAGCTCGTCGGTGGTCTCCAGGAGGGGGACGATGCCGATCTTCGCCCAGCCGGCGTGGAGGTCGATCAGGCCG
>NZ_LIRK01000335.1:280-12885 GCF_001419765.1 Streptomyces torulosus | reverse complement strand
GCGCTGAGCCGAGCGCCGAGCGCCGGGCGTGCGGTCTGCCGGTGCGCCCCCGGCGCGGCAGTGAACGACGTCCACCGTGCCGCAGCAGACCGGTGTCGCATCGCCGCGGTGTCCCGCAGCAAGCAGCTTCCTGCCCCGGTTCAGTCGGCCGTGGCCGGGCCGAACCAGGCGGTGAGGACGGTCCGGAGGGCGGCGGGGTCGGGGGTGGCGCCGGCGTGTGCGGTCCAGGCGACGTGGCCGTCGGGGCGGATGAGGAGCGCGGCGGGGGCGGGGATCTCGTCGACCGGCCAGACGGGCCAGTGGTCGGCCGTGGACCGGACCTCGACGAGGTCGACGCGATCCGCCCAGCCCTTGGCCGTGGCCGCCAGTGCGGTGTCACCGCGGAGGTCGAGCAGCACGGGGCGCGCGGCACGCAGCAGTTCGAAGACGCGACGCCGGCCGTCACCGGTCTCCAGATCGACGTCGGGGACCCGGCGGCCGGTCAGCGGGTGGTCGTCGCTCATGGGGTAGCGGAGGTCCAGCGCGGTGATCATGCCACCCAGGTGCCGGTTGACGTCGTCGTATTCGATGAGCGAACGGAGCACGTCGCGCAGCGCGTCGGTCTGCGGGCCCGGACGCGTCAGCGCCGCCTGTGCCCGGGTGTTGTGCAGCACCCGTTCCGCGACGGGATACCGCTCGGCGTGGTAGCTGTCCAGCAGGATCTCCGGCGCCCGGCCGCGCACCACCGAGGCGAGTTTCCAACCGAGGTTGACCGCGTCCTGGACCCCCAGATTCAGTCCCTGGCCACCTGCCGGGAAGTGGATGTGAGCCGCGTCGCCCGCCAACAGCACCCGGCCTTCCCGGTACCGCTCGGCCTGCCGGGCCGCGTCGCCGAACCGGGAGACCCAACGGGGGCTGTGCATACCGAAGTCGGTGCCCGCGATCCTCAGCAGTGCCTCCCTCAGCTCCTCGAACGTCACCGGTTCCCTCGGGTCGGCGACACGGTCGTGCTCCGTGGTGACCACCCGGTACCAGCCCGGCTCGAAGGCGAACACCGAGAAGTCACCGGCCGTTCGCCGCTGCATGAAGAGCGATTCGGCGGGCGGATCGGCGAGTTCGACGTCGCCGAGCAGCGCGGTCACTGTCGCCGGGGTGCCCGGGAAGCCGATGCCGGCGAGCTTGCGCACCGCGCTGCGCCCGCCGTCGCAGCCCACGACGTAGCGGGCGCGCAGCGTCGAACGTAAGCCGTCCGGTCCGCCTACCTCGACCTCGACAGCGGAGTCGTGCTGTCGGATCCCGGTCACCTCGGACGACCAGCGCACCCGTACACCGAGCTCGGTGGCCCACTCCTCCAGCAGCCGCTCGATGTGGGACTGAAGGAGCATCAACGACCAGGGATGCCTGGTCTCCAACTGGTCGAAGTCCAGCCACAGCCCCGAGAAGTGCCCTATCGGTCGCGGTGTGCCGGCCGCCAGGAAGCGGTCCAGGACGCCCCGCTGGTCCAGCACTTCCAAGGTCCGGGCGTGCATCCCGCCGGCCCGCGACTCACCGGTCCGCGCGGCGAGCCGGTCGGCCACCACCACGTCGACCCCCGCCAGGCGTAGTTCGCAGGCGAGCATCAGGCCCGTCGGCCCGGCGCCCGCGATCACCACATCCGTGTCCGTCTTTGTGTCGATCATCTGCATTTCCCCGTGTTCCGGTTCGGCTCCCAGCCCGCCGTATCTAACGGTGTTAGGGACTCTAACGTCGTTAGAGAGTGCTTCTAACGGTGTTAGGGTGTCAAGCGCCCAGGAAAGAGGGAGCGGGATGAAGATCAACTCCGAGGTGATCGCCCGGACGGCGTTGCGACTGCTCGACGACGTCGGCCTCGACGGGCTCACCATGCGCCTCATCGCCCAGGACCTCGGCGTACGAGCCCCCACCCTCTACTGGCACATCAAGAACAAGCAGGAGCTGCTCGACGCCATGGCCACCCTGGTGTACGTCGAGGCGGCCGAGAGGCTGGAGCCACCCCGCGACGGCTCCGCCTGGGAGGACTGGCTCGCCGACTGGGCCCGCCAGCTGCGTCAGGCGATGCTGAGCCACCGGGACGGAGCACGCGTCCTCGCCGGCACCTACGTGAACCACGAGACCGTGCACCGGGCGGTGGAGCTGAACCTGCGAACCCTGCGGGACGCCGGCTTCACCCTCAGCGAGGCGGCACGCGGTTTCCCGGCGGTCCTGCACTACACCATCGGCCACACCATCGAGGAGCAGGCCCACACCAGCGCGGCGTACGGCGACGACAACCCCTACACCCCCGAGCGGCTCGCCGCGATGGTCGACGCCGAACGCTTCCCCCTCACCGCCCAGGCATCGAGCGACCTGCTCGGCATGGACGGCGACACCGGCTTCGAATACGGACTTCGCATCGTCGTCCTGGGCCTGCGCGCCGCCAAGCAGGAACGGGAGCGCGGCTGACCCGGGGCCCGGCGCGCCTGCCGGGCCCGGCGCGTCAGAGCCGGCCGCGGCGTTCCTCCGCCCCGAGCACCACCGTTGGCACCTCGCAGAACGTGTGCCCCGGGGCATCCGCACCCGGGGCACACGTTCGCGTCAGGCCCAGCAGCCGCTGTGCCCAGCAGCCGTTCACGGTCGCGGCGAGGCCGTCCATCGAGTCCTTGATGGCGCTGCCGCTGGCCGAGGAGTCGTCCTCCACGAAGGAGAAGACCTTCCACCGGCCGTATTTGCCCTGCGTCAGGCCGCTCAGGGCGATGGCGCCGGTGAGGGTGCCGGTCTTCGCGCGCACCTTGCCGACGGCCCACCTGGAGTTCGCGTCGCCGAAGCGGCCCCACTCCGGGCCGAGCGTGCTGCCGGCCTCGCCCGCGACGGGGAGGCCGTCGCGGATCGAGTTCAGCATGTTGCGTCGCAGCCGTTACCGTCGGCTCGGCCCCCACCGGCCCGCCGGCACCGCGGACATCACTTCACCACGATCTTGCCCCCGGACGACGTCGACGGCCCGGTGGTGGTGTTCCCGTGGTACACCCAGCGCCACGTACCCGTCTTGGAGGCCTTCACGGTCGTCCTGAGATCACCCGATCCGTTCGCGTACACCTTCTTCACCGTGGTGTAGGAAGCGATGCCGGCAGGCTTGAACTGCAGGCTCACCAGGCGTCCTCCGTAGGAGGCGTACTTCCTGGTCTCCCAGTCGGCCCGCGTGACCTTTCCGGTCACGGTGATGGTCCTGTCCTTGGACACCGGTTCGGGTGAGGCGTTCACGGACAGGCGGGAGTTGCGCTTGACGCGGACCGTCAGATTCTTGTCGTCGGTGTCACCGCCGCCGCCCTCGAAGTACACCTCGGCCCCGACCTTCCAGACCCCGGCCTCGCTGTTACGCATGTCCCACACGCTCGGGTCGAAGTACATCGTCTCGTTGAAGTCGCAGACGCCCGGGCTCACTTTGATGCAGTCGCTCGTCTCGACGGAGTGCCACAGCCGATCACCCGCACCACCCCGGTACAGGAACACCGCTGACCACTTCCACTTGTGCGTGGTCGCCATCCGGAAGGAGGCGGGTACCGCGACCTCCTTCGACACCCCGATCACAATCGGCCTGCCGCCGTTCACCTGGACACGCGTGAATGAGGCCCCACCCTCGGCCGCCCCGGCCGGCGCCGCAGCCACGGCCGTGAACACCGCCGCCGCACCACCGGCTA
Source organism: Streptomyces torulosus (assembly GCF_001419765.1). GTDB lineage: Bacteria > Actinomycetota > Actinomycetes > Streptomycetales > Streptomycetaceae > Streptomyces > Streptomyces torulosus. The sequence continues at coordinate 9,214 of NZ_LIRK01000335.1, read as the reverse complement.
CGACGACTCGCCAGACCTGCTTTCCCACCTGATCCCCGATCTCTTTGCGGAAAGGCACTGAAGGCTCATCCCTCCAGCGCCTTACAGACGGCCGGCATCCGCACGGGGTTGTACACCCGCGCATCACCATGGGGCATCAGATCATCCCTGCCTTGCGCGAGGCGAGAGATCGGTACGGTGCCCGGCCTTCTGGCGGTCGCCAGGAGGCCGGCGGTCGAGGAACTCCCCCCCCGTGGGCCACGCATGCGCCGAGGGCGCCTTGCGGAGGCATCCCCCTCAGTACAAGGTCGATTCCCCCTCCTCCGAAGCCGGTGCGGGGGAGTTCGCAGGCGTTGGTCAGCGCGCCGGACAGGTACTGCGGAGCACGGGAGAACTGCCCATCGGGAACAGGCGCCCCGTCGAGCAGCACGTTCAGCCCGGAGACACGGTCGGCGCATCTCCCGCGCGTGAACCCCCCTGGCCGCTTCGGACAACAGGGGGTGGAATGCACTTCACTCCTACTGCACGAAGAAGCGAGGCCTCGTGGGGGAGCCACCCACCGACGACGCGCTGGTCATCCAGGAATCCCTGGAGCGGCCGGAGATGTTCGCCAGGCTCTACGACAGACACGCCGCCGAGATTCACCGGTATGTGATGCGCCGACTGGGCGACAGTCACGCCGACGACATCACGGCGCAGACCTTCCTCATCGCCTTCCGCAACCGCGCCCGCTACGACGTCGCGCGCGCCAGTGCCCGGCCGTGGCTCTACGGCATCGCCGGCAACCTCATCGGCAGCCACCGCCGCTCCGAGGTGCGGGCGCTACGGGCGCTTGCCCGTACCGGCGTCGACCCGGTGGCCGAGTCCTGGTCGGATCGGGCCGACGAGCGGGTGACGGCCGAGGCCTCGCAGCAGGCGCTGGCCGGGGCGATCGCGGCCTTGCCCGGGAAGGACCGGCATGTGCTGCTGCTGGTCGCCTGGGCGGACTTCACCTACCAGGAGTGTGCCGACGCCCTCGGGGTGCCGGTCGGCACGGTCCGCTCCCGGCTGAACCGGGCGCGGCGCAAGATGCGTAAGGCGCTCGGCGCCGACCCCACCCTCGTCAGCGACTACAACGGGGCGGTAACCCATGGATGACATGACCAAGATGCGCGAGTTGCGCGCCGATGCGCCGACGCCGGACCGGACGCGGCTGGTTCCCGGCCGCCAGAGGCTGCTGGGAGCAGTGCAGCAGGGCTCTGCCCGCAGGATGCGGCTGGACTGGCGCGTGACGGCCGCGGGGGGCGCCGCGACGGTGGTCACCATCGCGGTGATGGTGGCCCTGCTCGTCGGTGGCGATGGACCCGAGCGCGGCGTGCAGCCTGCGGGCCCCGACCTGAGGTCCGCGACGGTACTCCTGGAGCAGGCGGCGGAAGTGGTGTCGCAGCAGCCGGATCTGCATCCGCGCGACGGCCAGTGGGTCTACCTGAAGACCGCGCAGTGCCGAACCGGAGCGTCGGACGCGGTGCCCGACGCCAAGCCCGAGGTGAGCGAGGAGTGGGTCCAGTACGACAGCCCCGTCAGGGAGGACGACAAGGACGGCGACACCGAGCCCTCGCAGCGGCGGCTGTATCGCCTGCTCGCCTCGCTGCCGGACGACCCCGCCGAGATCCGGAAGCAGGCGGCGGACATGTTCCCCATGGGCAAGGACACCGGCTTGACGCGTGAGCAGGCCGAGACCTTCGCGCTCCTGGCGACCCTCAACGAGGCCTATCCCGTGCACCCGCAGGGGATGGCCAAGCTGTACCGGGCCCTGGCCGCGGACCCCGGGGTCGAGGTGGTCCCGCACCTGGTGAAGGACCCCCTGGGGCATGACGCCATCGCCATATACCCGGACCTGGGCAGCGAGGCCGTTCAGCGCCGGGAGTACCTCCTCGACCCCGACACCTTCCAGTACCGGGGGAACCAGTCGGTCGCGGTGCGCGACTACGAGGAGAAGTACGAGGACGGCTCGTCGGCTGGGCGCTCGCACAAGAAGGGCGAGGTCACATACTGCGAGATGAAGATGACCCAGTCCCTCGTCGACCGGGACGGCGAGAAGCCCTGAACCGGCCGGGCGGAAGTGGCCCAGTGCTCGTGAGCCTTTCGGCGGGCCGACCCGGCCACGCCGAGCGGCCGGCCGCCGCGCAGAGGCGGAGGGGCCACCCCGGCCCGCTCCGCCACGGCGAGCTCGCTGATCCGGGCTGAAACCCTGACGCAGCCAGACACCTGCCACCGGCTCCTCAAGGCCATCATGGAAACGGCCGTGGACGACGAGCTGATCAGCCGCAACCCGTGCCGGATCAAGGGCGCGGGGAAGGAGAAGGCGGCTGAGCGGCGCATCGCGACCGTCGGCCAGGCCGATGCCCTGGCCGAAGCTGTCGGAATGCGGTGGCGGCCCATGACCTACCTCGGCGCGTACGGTCCGATGCGGCCGGAGAGCTGGCCGGCCTCCGTCCCCGAGACGTCGACCTCGACAACCTTCGCGTCCGCGTCCGCCTCGCCGAGCCCGAGCGAATGAACGGGCGGCGCGTCCAGGGCGCCACCAAGTCGGAGGCGGGCACCCGGACTGTGATTCCGCGGACAGGGCGGCGCTGATCCACCAGCACGAGCGGCAGGAGGTGTCGAGAGCAGGAGCCCGACCAGTGTTCTGGCACAGATCTGGTACGCGGCGACTGATCGCAGCGGACAGCAAAACGGCCCAGGTTCTCAACCTGGGCCTTCTTCATGGAGCGGGTGACGAGAATCGAACTCGCGCTCTCAGCTTGGGAAGCGACGGCGCCTGGGTGGCTGCAGGGCTGCTGACCTGCGTGGATTCGTTGTGCCAGCGACGTTGGCCGGGTATGGTCGCGCCGCGGTTGACCATGGTTGTCCGCTCTCATGGGCACGCTGTGGGCACGGCTTCGAGGAACGGTGGGCAGCGTGCGGGCGGGAACGGGCCCTGCGCGTGGCTCGGCCGGTACGGATATCCGGTTTGGGCGTCCTTCGCGAGGCCACAGCCTCGCCTCGGCGAAGCGCGACCTACTCTGTTGCCGGGATGGGCCGTCGCGGGCTGTTCGTGCTGTGCGCTGATGAGAGGTCGGGGAGCCGGAACCAGGGGTGTCGGCATGCCGACAGCGCCGCCCGCTGCACGACGAGAAGGGCGCCTGACCGGTATCAGCCCAGGTCGGGCGCCCTCCTCGGGTTGCTGGAAGAAGGTGACTCCTATGCCACTGTCGCCTCCGGCGCTTCCGTTGCCGCCGTCCTCGCGGTGTGGGGGCTCTTGCCCCTGCTGAACGCGAAGTAGAGCACCCCGGCCACGGCGACTCCGATGAACCAGGAGTACGGACCCAGCGCCGCCCCGTAGCCGGACGGTCCGTAGACGGGGAGGATGCTGGAGAAGACGGCGCCCACCACACCGGCGGCGAACGCCCGTACGTTCCAGCCCCCCTGGAAGCGGAACTCGCCGTCCTCCTTGTACAGAGCGGGCACGTTCAGCTGTGTCTTCCGGATGAGGTAGTAGTCGACGACGATCACACCGAAGATGGGGCCCATCGTCGAGCCGATGGCGTTGACGAAGCTGGGGGCGTTGTCCCAGGGGTGCAGCGGGTAGAGCAGGAGCGCGATGACGGCGGCGATGAGGCCGCCCCTGCGGAAGGTCACGTACTTCGGGGCCACGTTGGCGAAGTCGAAGGCGGGACTGACGAAGTTGGCGACGACGTTGATGCCGAGGGTCGCCACGGCGAAGGTCAAGGCGGCGAGCAGGACGAGGAACGCGCTGTCGAACTTGGCGGAGATCTCGGCCGGTTCGAGGATGACCTCGCCGTACACCTTGCTGGCGGCGGCCGTGGTGATCGCGGCGACGAGGGAGAAGAGGATCAGGTTGACGGGCAGGCCCCAGAGGTTGCCCTTCTTCAGGGCCTTCGTGTCCGGGGTGAAGCGTGCGAAGTCACCGAAGTTGAGGAACAGGGCGGCGAAGTAGGTGACCCAGGTGGCGGCTATCGCCGCGATCGCGGCGAGTGAGCCGGGGCTGACGTCGAGCCCGGTGGCGCTCTTGGCGAGTGCGGCAAGGTCGCCGCTCGGCATGTCGACGGAGAAGGACATTGTCCCGGCCTTCACGGACAGCGCGATCGCGAGGATCAGCATCATCACCCAGACCGCCGGGCCGGCGAAGTCCTGGAAACGGCGGACCGTTTCCATCCCCTTGCTGATGATGAGCAGCTGGGCGGCCCACACACCGAGGTAGCACAGCACTTCAAGGCCGCTGTGGTCGAAGAGCCGACTGGTCTCGTGCAGATGCTTGGGTCCGTCGTAGCGGACGAGGAAGGCCACGATGGCGCCGGCGGCGGCGCTGGTCTGGGCGCCGTACCAGAAGGTGGCGACCACGGCCCGTACGAGAGCCGGGACGTTGGCGCCGAAGGTGCCGAACGAGGCGCGGGCGAGGACCGGGTAGGGGACACCGGTCTTGACGCCCGCCTTGCCGATGAGGGTCATCAGCCAGTAGATGATCAGCGAGCCCACACCGATGCCGATGAGGAACTTGAAGGTGTTGCCCGCGACGAGGAACAGGCTGGCGGCCAGGAAGTAGCCGTACAGACTGTGCACGTCCGAGGTCCAGACGTTGAAGATGCTGAAGGCGCCCCACTTGCGTTCGGTGGCGGGGGCGAGGTCCGCGTTGTAGAGACGGGGGGAGTACCCGGGCGGGGCGGCGGTTCTGTCCGCGTCCGCGCTGTCCGTGGCCGTCATGTCCTGCTCCTTCGTGCTGTGCCCCGTCCCCTACTGGCGCTGCGCCGGACGGTTGATGCGGCAGCTAACGACCCGGTTGTTGCACCCGCGTGTCCGGCGCGTACCAGACCCGTCAACGGAAATTCTCTTCCATTTTCAGGATCGAGTCGCCGGTTGATCCCGATGCGGCGGGTGCGGATGGGGCACGGCTTCGAAGAACGGCGGATCGAGCGTGTGCACGAACGAGTGTGGCGCTTGACTTTGTTGGTTCGTCCGTCCGGCTCGGGGAGCCTTCGCGAGTGCACTGGGCTCCGACGCATTACGCCCCTGCGCTCCGGGATCGACTGTCGCGCCTCCCTCGGAACTGCCTGCCCGGCCTTGGCGCCGTCGCCGTCGCCGTCCCCGTTGAGTGTCTGTGCGCCGGGGAACGGAGAGGCTCAGGCCGCGACGGGAAGCGGAGCGGAGGAGGTAAATGGGTGGCGGAGTGTGGTCTATTTCAACAACTCCTGTCCCGGTAGCCTCACCTGTGGCCAGTAGCGCACCATCCCCCCACCCCCCAGGTGTGCGTGCCGGCGTGGACGACACCCGCCTGTTTCTGCCCCTGGCAGCCGGGTGCTCTCCCCCGTTCGCCGCCTCTAGGAGGATCACGGTGAAAGTTCGCACCAGAAGCTCGGCGATCATCGGCGCCCTCTGCCTCGTCGCTTCCCTCGCCTTGACCACGGCGTCTGCCGACGAGCTCAGCACCCCACGTCAGGCAGCGAAGGTCGTGCTCAAGAAAGTGGCAACGGCCCGGAATCCATCCGCCGGCGCCGCCGGTCCCGGTGGCACGGTCTGGATAGCCGAACGCGCGGGCAAGGTAAGGGTCTTGGGCGATGAAGGGCTCGGCGACCCCGTCATCGACATATCCGGCGAGACCACCACCAACGGCGAACGCGGCCTGCTGGGCATCACGTTCGACAAGGAGTTCGCGCACTTCTACATCTCGTTCACGAACCTCCAAGGCACCAGCACCGTGGACGAGTTCGCGGTGCGGGACGGCAAGATCCAGCCGAACACCCGGCGCACGGTCCTCACCCAGACACAGCCCTACCCGAACCACAACGGCGGTGACATCGCGTTCGGCCCCGACGGTTACCTCTACGTCGCGCTCGGCGACGGCGGCTCGGCCGGCGACCCGCACGGCAACGGGCAGAACCTCGGCACGCTGCTGGGCAAGCTGCTGCGGATCGATCCGAGCGGCGGCAAGCCCTACGCGATCCCGCCGGGCAACCCGTTCGTGGACGACCCGAACGCGAAGGACGAGATCTGGGCGTACGGGTTGCGCAACCCGTGGCGGTTCTCCTTCGACGCGGGCACGGGCGATCTGCTGATCGGGGACGTCGGCCAGAGTGCCTGGGAGGAGATCGACTGGGCCACGGCGACCAGCAAGGGTGGCGAGAACTACGGCTGGTCCCAGATGGAGGGCAACCATCCCTTCCGGGGTGGCACGGAGCCCGCGAACCACACACCGCCGATTTACGAATACGACCGCAGCGGGCCTGGCTGCTCGGTGACCGGCGGATACGTCTACCGAGGCGAGGCGATCCCGGACCTCAAGGGTCAGTATGTGTTCAGCGACTACTGCGACGGCACCGTCCGTGCTCTGCGGATGGAGAACGGCGAGGTGACCGGCGTCAGCGACCTCGGAGTCGACGGCGGCCGGGTCGTCTCGTTCGTGCAGGGAGGCAATGGCGAGCTGTACGTACTCGACCTGCGTGGCAGCGTCTCCCGCATCGACCCGGCGGAACGACCGGCGGATGAAGAAGCCGCCGAGTAGCCGGAATCACCCAGGTCGGCTGGATCACCTCCGGGATCGCCGAGACTGGCGCGTCGAGCAGCACTCCCGTCCTCGCGGGTGCCGGTCTCGCGGTCGCGGCGGTCGGTGCCGCCGCGGTCTAGCTCGCGCGCAGGCGCCGCACGAATGAGGAGAGCTGACGAGCAGTCAGCGGACCCCACTCAAGCAGAGCAGGCCGGCGCAGTGCCGCGGGGGGGCCTGCTCTGCTTGGCTACGGACGGCCGGGGCGCTGAGGTGACGTGGTCCGCGCCTTCGCGAGGTCTTTCAGTCATGGCGGGGCCGCAGGCTGTGGTGGCTGCGGCCCCGCTGGGGCGCCCGGGTCAGGGCGGGTTGCCGTGCTGGAGGCCGCGGCCGTTGGTGCCGACGTAGACGCGGCTGTAGGTGTCGGGGTCGCCGGTGATGACGCCGGTGCCGCCGACGCTTCCCCACTGGTGGGCGTCGGGTGCCGCTCTCGAAGCGCGAAGCCTGCGACTCATGCCAACCCAGGCTTTGGGTCAGTGCCCGCTTGGTGAGTCCGGCTGCCTTCCGGATTTCGGCGAGGCGTTGCCCGGGCACTTTGCGGGCTTCCTGGACGCTCGAAGAGGGTGATGTCATGTCGGACGAGGATGCAACTCGGCTTCCCCGCCGTCATCTGTCAGCGCGATCATCCCCTTCGCCAAGGCCGCCTCTATCGGCGCCCGCACCGACGGCGGCGATGGCCGGCGCCGACGGGAGAAGTCCACAGCCCGACGAGAACGACGAATTGCGCCCCCATCGAAGAGATGGGGGCGCATTTGTCAGCTTCGCCTACTTGAGTGGTGTTCCACCCGAGTTGTGATACGCGATCGTCTTGCGGATCAGGTTTCCGCCGTCGGACTCGGGCGTCGTCTGCTCCGTCCATCCCGCACCGAACAGCAGGCCGGCGATGTGGGCGTTCGCCACCTTGTCCATGTGGGCGAAGAACCAGTCCACCTTGTCGTCCTTGAAGTGGCCGGGGGTGTTGTTCTGCGCCATGTTGCCCACGGGGATCTGCCACAGGACCACCGGCTTGCCCACGGACTCGGCCATCGTCTTCCAGAACTTCAGTGAGGCGGCGGCCTTCTGGTCGGTCCAGAAGGTGTCACGGCTGCCGTGGGCCGGCTGTGCGTACCAGCCCGCGTCACGGTCCGACACATCGGTGACCAGGAAGTCGGCGTTCCGTGCCCCGAGGTCCGCATAGTCCTTGACGCACTTCTGGAGGTTGCTCTCCCAGTCGAAGCAGGAAAGGTGCAGCCCCACGGCGGCGTTCGGCGCGTACTTGTGCGCCATGTGAATCAGGCACTGGGCGAGTCCGGCGGCGCTGTTCTCCTGCGATCCGCAATCCGTCGGATTCGCGGCCGAGACCTTGGCGGGAACGTGGTGCAGATTGCCGAGCGACCGGGCGAAGCCCCAGAAGTCGGGCTCCAGGTCGATCATGTCGTGGGACTTGCCGATCTTCTGGAGGAAGAACCGGTAGTCGTTCAGATACCGGGTGAGCAGGTCGGCGCGGTTGATGGCCTTGACCTCGCCCGGGCCGTCACCCTCGCCTGCCGCATCCCCGAGGTCGCGCAACGAGTACCAGGTCCACAGGTACTTCTGCGGTCGCGACTTGCCCCGGTAGGTCGCCTTGGCCGCCTGGGCGTCCGACCAGGTCACCTGGTTGCCGGGCGCGGTGGTGTTGCCGCCCCAGCAGCCCCACCAGCCCGACCACTCATCCTTGCAACGCGATGCCGTATATGCGGCCGACGAAGGCGCGGGCTGGCTGTGTATATAGGCGTAGCGCACGTCGAACGGCGCGGCGTTCGCCGAGGCGTCAGTCATCGAACCGCCGATGAACACCTTGTCGCTGCCCATGAAACGGGTCGTCGAGCTGCCGTTGGTGGCGGCCGGAGACGCCGGCGGCGACGCCGGTTGGGTGCCGCTCGGAGCCTGGCTCGCCGGAGTGCTGCCGCTGGGCGTGGGCGTGCTGCCGGAGTTCCCGGGGTTCCCGGTGCCACCGGCGCTACCGGCCGCGACGAGCTTCCACTGCTGGTTGGCGCCGCCCCGGTCGCGGTTCTGGACGATGTCGCCCCCGTTGGCCTTGGTGGCGTTCTGGACACCCACAGCCATGCCACTGAAGCGATTGACCAAACGCACGTAGCCGTCCGGCGACTTGGCCAGTTTGAACTGCTGGTTGGTGCCGTTCAGGTCTTTCCACTGCACGATGGCGGAGCCGGCGGTCTTCGACCAGCCGAGGTCGTCCAGCACCTTGCCGGAGTTCCGGTTCTGCAGCCGGTAGTACCCGTCACCCGATTCGATGAACCGCCACTGCTGGTTGGCTCCGCCGTGACGGCTCCACTGCACCACCTCCGCGCCGTCCTTCGTGGCGAAGGCGCGGTTGTCCAGCACCTTGCCGCTGTTGC
>NZ_LIRK01000335.1:0-204 GCF_001419765.1 Streptomyces torulosus | reverse complement strand
GCCGACGCGGGACGCCACCGGTGACGTGGGTGGGCCTGGGACATGTCTGTGCTCTCGTTCCATGGACATGCCTGTGGTCTCGCTTTCAGCCGTTGCATCTGACCGGACCGCTTGGCCGGACAACGCTTAGTGGTCCGAGAGGCCGAAAAGGTTGCTGCGAAGATCCACAGATTTTCTCGCCTTGACCGCTCCCCGCTCCCCGCT
>NZ_LIRK01000334.1:2147-2562 GCF_001419765.1 Streptomyces torulosus | reverse complement strand
GGGCGTGCGACAGGGCGGGCGTCGGCGGGGGTGCGCCGGTACGGTCGTCCCCATGGACATGTCCTGGTGGTTGGCGCTCGCGGCGGTGGTGGCGCTCGCGCTCGTCGCGACGCTGGTCGACGGGTGGGGCCGGTCCCGCCGGCCGGGTCGGCGGACGAGCGGTCCGAGGGGGCGTACGCGTCCGCCCGGACGGCCGGGTGACCGGGCCGGTGCGCGGGCGGGGCTGCCGCGGCCGCGCCCGTCGGAGATCTGGTGGGCGAGCGTGCCCTTCGAGGACGGGCCCGGGGGCAAGGACCGGCCCTGTCTCGTGCTGGCGGTGCGGGGAGACCGGGCCCGGGTCGTCAAGATCACCAGCAAGTACCGCGACACCCGGGTCGGGGTGATTCCGCTGCCCCCCGGTGCCGTCGGCGACGCG
>NZ_LIRK01000334.1:0-2092 GCF_001419765.1 Streptomyces torulosus | reverse complement strand
CCCCGCGCCCCTGAAGGGAACGGGCCTGCGGCACGCCCTCCATCGGAAAGGCACGGGGCCGCAGGCCCCTGCTTTTCCAGGGGCGTGGGGAACTGCGCGAGAAACCCCCAGCCCCCCGCACTCGCCGGACAGGCGAGCGCGCCCCGAGCTACTGGGCGCCCGGCCCTTGGGTTCTTTTGACGGATCTCCGTGGGAGAAGGAGCGGCGTCCGGTGCGTGCTCTCGCCGTGCCGCCTGGAAGTCCTCGTAGCGGCGCTACGTGGGCTTTCGCGCGGTGCGGCGAGAGTGCGTGCCGGACGCCGTGACGCCGCGGAGATCCATCAGAAGGGCCCTAAGCCCAGAGCTGCCCCTGCAACGTCTCGATGGCCTCCTCCGTCGTCGCCGCCGTGTAGACGCCCGTCGACAGGTACTTCCACCCTCCGTCGGCCACCACGAACACGATGTCCGCGGTCTCCCCCGCCTTCACCGCCTTCCGGCCGACCCCGATCGCCGCGTGCAGCGCCGCTCCCGTGGAGACGCCGGCGAAGATGCCCTCCTGCTGGAGCAGCTCGCGCGTGCGGGTCACCGCGTCGGCGGAGCCGACGGAGAAACGGGTGGTGAGGACGGACGCGTCGTACAGCTCCGGCACGAATCCCTCGTCGAGGTTGCGCAGGCCGTAGACGAGGTCGTCGTAGCGCGGCTCGGCGGCGACGATCTTGACGTCCGGCTTGTGCTCGCGCAGGTAGCGGCCCACGCCCATCAGCGTGCCCGTGGTGCCGAGGCCCGCGACGAAGTGGGTGACGGAGGGGAGGTCGGCGAGGATCTCCGGCCCCGTCGTGGCGTAGTGCGCGCCCGCGTTGTCGGGGTTGCCGTACTGGTAGAGCATCACCCAGTCGGGGTGCTCGGCGGAGAGCTCCTTGGCGACGCGTACGGCCGTGTTGGAGCCGCCCGCCGCCGGGGAGGAGATGATCTCCGCGCCCCACATGGCGAGCAGGTCACGCCGCTCCTGGGAGGTGTTCTCGGGCATGACGCAGACGATGCGGTAGCCCTTGAGCTTGGCCGCCATGGCCAGGGAGATGCCCGTGTTGCCCGAGGTGGGCTCCAGGATCGTGCAGCCCGGGGTCAGACGGCCGTCCTTCTCCGCCTGTTCGATCATGTGCAGGGCGGGGCGGTCCTTGACCGAGCCGGTGGGGTTGCGGTCCTCCAGCTTGGCCCAGATCCGGACGTCCTCGGACGGCGAGAGCCGCGGCAGGCGCACCAGAGGGGTGTTGCCCACCGCGGCCAGCGGGGAGTCGTAGCGCATGGGTGGTCAGCGGGCCTCAGGCCATGCCGCCGGCCACGGCCGGCAGGATCGTCACGTTGTCGCCGTCGGAGAGCTTGGTGTTGATGCCCTCCAGGAAGCGCACGTCCTCGTCGTTGAGGTAGACGTTGACGAAGCGGCGCAGCTCGCCGCCGTCCACGATGCGGGCCTGGATGCCCGTGTGGCGGGTCTCGAGGTCGGCGAACAGGTCGGCGAGGGTGGTGCCGGCTCCCTCCACCGCCTTCTGACCGTCGGTGTACTGGCGGAGGATGGTGGGGATGCGGACCTCGATGGCCATGGTGTGCGGCTCCTGTCGGGAGTAGTCAGGTCGAGTGGGCGCGCGGCAGCGCGGAGTGCGGGGTCACACGGGTGAGGGCGCCGCGGCTCACGGCCGTACGGCGGCAGGGGTCGGCGTCAACAGATGGCGCTGGCAAGCCTGCACAGGTCGACGTGCAGCCGCGCCACGAGCAGTGCGCCCGGCGTCTTCTCGCTCACGTCGTCAAGAACCATGGGCTCATCGTATCGATTCCCGGTCCGGGTCCCGGAATGTGATCCCACATGCCGGACGAATTCGGGCCGGTGAGTGAGACCGCACAGCTCAGCCGGACCGGCACGGGCCCCTGACGCGCCGGCCCAGGCGCCCTGCCGGACGGCACCGGCCCTCTGACAACCCGGCACCGGCCCCCTGCCGGGCCGGCGCCGGGGCGACGCGGGCGCGGCGTCGGGCACCGGCCCGGCAGGGGCCGGGGCGACGGGGCCGGGACGACGCGGGCGCGGCGCGGGCGCGGCGCGGGCGGGGGTGCCAGCGCGGCGC
>NZ_LIRK01000333.1 GCF_001419765.1 Streptomyces torulosus | reverse complement strand
CAATCCCGAGCTCCTCGGCGGTGCCCTGCACGCCGCCGAGGATCTCGGGATTGATGCGGGCCGCGTCGAGCTGGTCCTCGGTGACGGTCCACCAGACGGCACGGGTACGCAGCGTACGAGGAGGGAGATCGAGTTTGGACTCGCCGAGGACCTCGCCGGTGATGAGCCGGCGGCGCAGGAAGGAGACGACCTGGTTGGTGACCTCGACGGAGCCGTAGCAGAGCCGGCCGTCGCCCCAGGGGATCTCGGTGTCCGTCTCCAGGACGGAGATGGAGGTCGTGTCGCGGGCGACCGTCGAGTAGGGCGGCTCGGCCTGCTCGACGAGGGCGACGGAGTCGTCCAGGTCCAGTTCGCGCACCAGGTAGGTACGGCCTTGGTGCAGATGGACCGCGCCCTCGTGGACGGTGGTGTGGGCGGCGCCCGCGTCGACCGTGCCGAGGAGGCGGCCGGTGGCGGCCTCGACGACCTGGACGGGGCGGCCGCCCTGGCCCCGGATGTCGGCGAGGTCGGCGGCCCGTTCCCGGCGGGTCCAGTGCCAGGCCTTGGTGCGGCGGCGCAGCAGCTGCGCGGCCTCCAGCTGCGGCAGCAGCTCCTCGCAGGCGGGGCCGAACAGCGCGAAGTCCTCCTCCGTCAGTGGCAGCTCGGCGGCGGCCGCGCACAGGTGGGGGGCGAGGACGTACGGGTTGTCGGGGTCGAGGACGGTCGACTCCACCGGTTGGTCGAACAGGGCCTCGGGATGGTGGACCAAAAACGTGTCCAGCGGGTCGTCGCGGGCCACGAGGACGGCGAGGGCGCCCTGGCCGGAGCGTCCGGCGCGGCCCGCCTGCTGCCACAGGGAGGCGCGGGTGCCCGGGTAGCCGGCGATGAGGACGGCGTCGAGGCCGGAGATGTCGACGCCGAGTTCGAGGGCGGTGGTGGCGGCGAGGCCGAGGAGCTCGCCGGAGTGGAGGGCACGTTCCAGGGCGCGGCGTTCCTCGGGGAGGTAGCCGCCGCGGTAGGCGGCCACGCGCCGGGCCAGGGAGCGGTCGACCTCGGCGAGGCGTTCCTGGGCGATCACGGAGATCAGCTCCGCGCCACGCCGGGAGCGTACGAAGGCCACCGAGCGGATGCCCTGGACGGTGAGGTCCGTCAGCAGGTCGGCCGTCTCGGCGGTCGCGGTACGCCGTACGGGGGCGCCCTTCTCGCCCTGGAACTCGGTGAGCGGGGGCTCCCACAGGGCGAACACCAGTTCACCGCGGGGCGAAGCGTCGTCGGCGACCTCGGTCACCCGGACGCCGGTGAGGCGGCCGGCGGCGACGGAGGGCTCGGCGGCGGTGGCGGAGGCCAGCAGGAAGACGGGCTCGGCGCCGTAGCGGGCGCACAGACGGCGCAGGCGGCGCAGCACCTGGGCCACGTGGGAGCCGAAGACACCGCGGTAGGTGTGGCACTCGTCGATCACGACGTACTTGAGGGCGCGCAGGAAGGAGGACCAGCGGGGGTGGGACGGGAGGATGCCCAGATGGAGCATGTCGGGGTTGGTGAGGACGTAGTTGGCGTACTGGCGGATCCACTCGCGTTCCTCGACGGGGGTGTCGCCGTCGTACACGGCTGGGCGTACGGCATTGCCCAGAGGATGTGAAAGTTCCTTCACCGACCGGCACTGGTCCGCCGCGAGTGCCTTGGTGGGGGCCAGATAGAGCGTGGTGGCCCCGCGGCCGTTGGGGGCCTCGGAGCCGTCCAGCAGCCGCGACAGCACCGGCACGAGGTAGGCCAGGGACTTGCCGGAGGCGGTGCCGGTGGCGACGACCACCGACTCGCCGTCGAGGGCGTGCTCGGCGACCCGTGCCTGGTGGGCCCAGGGATGTTCGATTCCGGCGCGCTGGACGGCGGCGATGACCTCGGCGCGGATCCGGTCCGGCCAGACGGCATGGCGACCCGCACGTGGGGGCACATGCTCCGTATGAGTGATGCGCGAAGCCCGGCTCGGGCCCGAGGCGAGCCGGTCCAGGACCTCGCCCGGCGAGGGGCTGGGTGCGGTGTCCGTCGAGGATCGATCGGATCGGTGATTCTTGGCCATCGGCACCGAGTGTGTCACCGGCGTGACGGACAATGGAGCCAAGGCGTCGTGCACGCCTGCCGGTAAGTGATTGAATGCCATCGCGGCTGGCGAACCGTCCCGGGGGCTTTCAAGCCGAGGTGTCCCGAGGGGCGAACGCTCGATAGCAAGGTGCTGGAGGATCCGTGGACCTGTCCCTGTCGACCCGTACCGTCGGCGATCGTACGGTCGTCGAGGTCGGTGGCGAAATCGACGTTTATACCGCGCCCAAGCTGCGTGAGCAGCTGGTCGAGCTGGTCAACGACGGGAGTTTCCACCTCGTCGTCGACATGGAGGGCGTCGACTTCCTCGACTCCACCGGGCTCGGCGTGCTGGTGGGCGGCCTGAAGCGAGTACGGGCCCACGAGGGCTCGCTGCGCCTGGTCTGCAACCAGGAGCGCATTTTGAAGATCTTCCGCATCACCGGTCTGACCAAGGTGTTCCCCATTCACACCTCGGTCGACGAAGCGGTTGCGGCCACCGACTGATGACGCCCGTCCGGGCCCGGTGCCCGGAAGCGCCACAGACAAGTCAAGTGAGGGGACCGGGCCCGAGGGCCCGGCCCTTCGACCGCACGCCCGTAGTTCCGAGGGGGATGCATGGCCACCGTTGAACTCCGCTTCAGCGCGCTGCCCGAGCACGTCCGTACCGCCCGACTGGTGGCGGCCGCGGTGGCGCGCAGGGCCGGAGTGGACGAGGCCGTCCTCGACGAGGTCAGGTTGGCCGTCGGCGAGGCGTGCACCCGTGCCGTGGGGCTGCACCGCAGCAGCGGCGTCTCGGCGCCGGTGCATGTGTCGCTGATCGAGGAGGAGAAGCAGTTCTCCATCGAGGTCGGCGACGAGGCACCCCACACCGTCCCCGGCGACAAGGCGTCGGGTGCGGCGGGCGAGGCGGAGGTGGACAGCGAGGAGGACGACATGGGTCTCGCGGTCATCAGCGGCCTCGTCGACGACATGGAGGTCAGCGCCGGGGAGAACGGCGGACTGATCCGTATGAGCTGGCCGACCACGCCGCCCACCGCGGTGCTGACCTGACTCCTCGCAACTTCAAGCATTACCCCGAAGGGCCCTGCTGAGCAGGGCCCTTTCCTTTTCTTCTGATCAACGTTCATCGGGACACCGGAATTCGTGAAGTAATTCACGATCAATGGCACGATAATTTGATCAAGCGTCAATGTCTTTGAGGCGTTACTTCTTTCGAGTAATGTGGCCGGGTGCGGATCATTTGCTGATGGGCATGCGAAGGCTAATTCCGTTTCCCGTGCACTGTTTTGATCAGGGTCCGCTCCCTAGAATCCGTCCACATCTTGAGCTCAGCCCAAGCGTCAAGGAGGACGAATGGCGGGGCTTTCTACCCCTCAGCGGTTTGACCACCCCACGAACTTCGCAGCCGCAGTGCTGACCGACGACAACCGGATCATCGTCATGGTGATCGGAGTCGTGGCGCTGGCCGCACTCGTCGTCGCCGGAGTCCTGGTGCGCCAGGTGCTCGCGGCGGGCGAGGGCACCGAGAGCATGAAGAAGATCGCGGCTGCCGTACAGGAAGGCGCGAACGCCTATCTGGCCCGACAGTTGCGCACGCTCGGCGTTTTCGCCGTCGTCGTGTTCTTCCTGCTCATGCTGCTGCCCGCGGACGACTGGAATCAGCGCGCCGGCCGATCGGTGTTCTTCTTGATCGGCGCGGCGTTCTCGGCGGCCACGGGTTATATCGGCATGTGGCTCGCCGTGCGCAGCAATGTGCGCGTCGCGGCGGCGGCCCGGGAGGCGACACCGGCGGAAGGTGAACCGGAAAAGGATCTCACCACGGTTTCGCACAAGGCGATGAAGATCGCATTTCGCACGGGCGGCGTCGTCGGCATGTTCACGGTGGGGCTCGGTCTGCTGGGCGCCTCCTGTGTGGTGCTGGTGTACGCGGCCGACGCGCCGAAGGTGCTGGAAGGTTTCGGCCTGGGTGCCGCCCTCATCGCCATGTTCATGAGGGTCGGCGGCGGCATCTTCACCAAGGCCGCCGACGTCGGCGCCGACCTGGTCGGCAAGGTCGAGCAGGGCATTCCGGAGGACGACCCGCGCAATGCCGCGACCATCGCCGACAACGTGGGCGACAACGTCGGCGACTGCGCGGGCATGGCGGCCGACCTCTTCGAGTCGTACGCCGTGACGCTCGTCGCCGCGCTGATCCTCGGCAAGGCGGCCTTCGGTGACTCCGGACTCGCCTTCCCGCTGATCGTCCCCGCGATCGGCGTCCTCACCGCGATGGTCGGCATCTTCGCGGTGGCGCCACGCCGGACCGACCGCAGCGGTATGTCCGCGATCAACCGCGGCTTCTTCATCTCCGCGGCGATCTCGCTGGCCCTGGTCGCGCTCGCCGTCTACGCCTATCTGCCGTCGACGTACGCCGGCCTGGACGGTGTGGATGACCAGTCGATCCTCGACAAGGGCGGCGACCCGCGGATCCTCGCGCTCGTCGCGGTGGCCATCGGTATCGTGCTGGCCGCGCTGATCCAGCAGTTGACCGGCTACTTCACCGAGACGACCCGGCGTCCCGTGCGGGACATCGGCAAGAGCTCGCTCACCGGCCCGGCCACCGTCGTCCTCGCCGGTATCTCCGTCGGTCTGGAATCGGCCGTCTACACCGCCCTACTGATCGGCCTCGGCGTCTACGGGGCGTTCCTGCTCGGCGGCACGTCGATCATGCTCGCACTGTTCGCGGTGGCGCTCGCCGGCACCGGTCTGCTCACCACGGTCGGCGTCATCGTCGCCATGGACACCTTCGGACCCGTCTCCGACAACGCGCAGGGCATCGCCGAGATGTCCGGCGACGTCGAGGGCGCGGGCGCGCAGGTGCTCACCGACCTGGACGCCGTCGGCAACACCACCAAGGCCATCACCAAGGGGATCGCCATCGCCACGGCCGTGCTCGCGGCGGCGGCGCTGTTCGGCTCGTACCGGGACGCGATCCTCACCGCGGCGAACGACGTGGGCGAGAAGGTCTCGGGTGCCGACGCGCCCATGAACCTGATGATGGACATCTCGCAGCCCAACAACCTCGTCGGGCTGATCGCGGGCGCCGCGGTCGTCTTCCTCTTCTCGGGGTTGGCGATCAACGCGGTCTCGCGGTCCGCGGGCGCGGTGGTCTACGAGGTCCGGCGGCAGTTCCGCGAACACCCCGGGATCATGGACTACAGCGAGAAGCCGGAGTACGGCAGGGTCGTCGACATCTGCACCAAGGACGCCCTCAGGGAACTCGCCACGCCCGGGCTGCTCGCCGTCATGGCGCCCATCGCGATCGGGTTCACGCTCGGGGTCGGCGCGCTGGGCGCGTATCTCGCGGGCGCGATCGGCACCGGGACGCTGATGGCGGTGTTCCTCGCCAACTCCGGTGGCGCGTGGGACAACGCCAAGAAGCTCGTCGAGGACGGCCACCACGGCGGCAAGGGCAGCGAGGCCCACGCCGCGACCGTGATCGGCGACACCGTCGGCGACCCCTTCAAGGACACCGCGGGTCCGGCGATCAACCCGCTGCTGAAGGTGATGAACCTGGTCGCGCTGCTCATCGCTCCCGCCGTCGTCCAGTTCAGCTACGGCGACGACAAGAGCGTCGGGCTGCGGGTCACCATCGCCGTCCTCTCGATCGCCGTGATCGTCGGCGCGGTGTACGTCTCCAAGCGGCGCGGGATCGCCGTGGGTGACGAAGACAACTCCGAGCAGCTGGCCAAGTCGGCGGACCCCGCGGTGGTTTCGTAGACGGCCATACGACGGGTGGGGCGAGACCCCAGCTCAAAGGGCGGGCGGACGGCGCGTGTTGACGTGCCGTCCGCCCGCTCCGCTGTGTGCGGCGCTGGCCCGTGAGCCTTCTCTCTCTTGGTGCAAATGGTTACAAAATGATAGATAGAGGGGGCTCGGCACACAGGTGGTTCCCGTCCTCCGTGTATGTTCCGGGGCCGAGAGCCACGGAAGGGACCAATCCGGTGAACAAGAAGCTCGCGGCCGCACTGTCCGGCGGTGCGGTACTGGTACTGGCGCTGTCCGGGTGCAGCAGCGGCGACGAGACGAACGACAAGCTGAACTCCTGGGCCAAGCAGGTCTGCGACGACGTACAGCCGCAGATCAAGAAGATCGCGGCGGCCAACGCCTCGATCCAGAAGGAGACCTCGGACGACAGCGCGCCGGCCGACGTCCAGAAGGCCGACTCCCAGGGCTTCCAGGACATCTCCGACGCCTACAAGGCCATGGCGACGGCCATCCAGCAGGCCGGGGCGCCGAACGTCGACGACGGCGAGAAGAAGCAGAAGGCCGCGGTCGCGGAGCTGAACCAGCTGTCCACCGCGTACGCCGAGCTGAAGAAGAAGTCCGACGCGCTGAACACGAAGGACCAGGCGAAGTTCGCCGACGGGCTGGAGGGCGTCGCCACGGAGCTGGAGAAGCTCAGCAAGACCGGCAGCAACGCCCTGAAGGAGCTGGAGAAGGGCGAGGTGGGCCAGGCGATGGCCGAGCAGACGAGCTGCAAGTCCGCGACCTCGTCCGTCTCGGTGTCGGCGGGGGCCACCCAGAGCTGACGCCACCGGCGTCCGGGCGACCCCGGCACGGGGACACGGACGCCCGGGCGGTACGACCGGCCGCGGCCCGCACGGCTGACGGCGGCGCGCCCGGCCATGGGTCCGGACGGCTGATGGCGGCGCGACGGGCCGCGGTCCGCACGGCCGAGGGCGGGGCGGCCCGGCGCGGCTACGCTGACGTCTGTGAGTGACTCCAAGCTGCCCTCCTTGCCGTCCGTTGACCGTTCCGATGTCGCCGCTCGGTTGCGCGCGGCGTTGATCGGCGCCGACTTCACCGCCGACGGGCTGCTCGAACTGCTCGGTGCCTCCGCGTACGCGGCCCTCGCCCGGAGCGAAGTGGTCCCCGCGTTGCGGGCCACGCGCGGCGAGTCGGCGCTGGAGGCGCTCGTCCGGCTGTTCCTGCTGCAGCAGCCGGTGGCACGCGCGCACGTGGAGGAGGCGCTGCCCGTCGACGCGTGCGTCGAGAGTGGATGGCTGGTTCCCGTCGGTGATTCCTCCGACGAGATCGCCGCCACCGTCGACGTACGGCCGTACGGCGGACCCGCTGGCGAGGACTGGTTCATCGTGTCGGACCTGGGGTGCGCGGTCGGCGGGGCCGGGGGCATCGGCTGCAAGGACGAGGGTGTGGTGCTGGGCGTGGGCGGCGCGTCCACGACCCTCGCCGGCATCACCGTGCGGACGCCGGTCGGCTCCGCGCTCGACCTCGGGACCGGCTCCGGCATCCAGGCGCTGCACGCCGCCCAGCACGCCACCCGCGTGACGGCGACCGACCTGAACCCGCGCGCGCTCCACATCACGGCGCTCACGCTGGCGCTCTCCGGCGCACCGGCGGCCGATCTGCGGCAGGGCTCGCTCTTCGAGCCGCTCGCGGACGACGAGACGTACGACCTCATCGTGTCCAACCCGCCGTTCGTGATCTCGCCCGGCGCCCGGCTCACCTACCGCGACGGCGGCATGGGCGGCGACGATCTCTGCCGCACCCTCGTGCAGCGGGCCGGGGAGCGGCTCAACGAGGGCGGGTTCGCACAGTTCCTCGCCAACTGGCAGCACGTTGCGGGGGAGGAGTGGCAGGAGCGGCTCAGGTCGTGGGTGCCGCGTGGCTGCGACGCGTGGATCGTGCAGCGGGAGGTCCAGGACGTCACGCAGTACGCGGAGCTGTGGCTGCGGGACGCGGGCGACCACCGCGGTGACGCGGCCGAGTACCAGGCCCGGTACGACGCGTGGCTGGACGAGTTCGAGGCCCGCAAGGTCAAGGGCGTCGGGTTCGGCTGGATCACGCTGCGCAAGTCGGCCGCGGCCGACGGCGAGCCCTCGATCACCGTCGAGGAATGGCCGCATCCGGTCGAACAGCCGCTCGGCGAGACGGTGCGGGCCCACTTCGCGCGCGTCGACTACCTGCGGGCCGCCGACGACGCCGCGCTCCTCGGCGCGCACTTCCGCCTCGCCTCCGAGGTCGTCCAGGAGCAGGTCGGACTGCCCGGCGCCGAGGATCCCGAACATGTGGTGCTGCGGCAGAACCGCGGGATGCGCCGGGCCACGAAGGTGGACACGGTCGGCGCCGGATTCGCCGGTGTGTGCGACGGCTCGCTCAGCGCGGGGCGGATTTTGGACGCCATCGCCCAGCTCGTGGGCGAGGACCCGGTGGCGCTGCGCGACCGGACGCCGGTCCAGATCCGGCTCCTCGTCGAGCAGGGCTTCCTCGAACCGGCCCCTTGAGGCGGCGGTTCCGTCGAGCCGCCCCACTGAGGCTGCCCGGCGGCCCGCCGAGGACATGTTCGGGTGCCCTGTTCGAGTAACGGATGGGGCGCCTCTGTACCCCTGGGTCGCATGTGTCCGGTCTGGCTGGATTGATCCGTAAAAGGTCTCCTGTCGGTGGTGCGTGCGAAGCTATTTTCAAGAGACGGATTCGACGTGTCCTCGGGGGAGGCACGCGCTGTCTCTGGGGGATCGGGGGATCGCGATGGCGGGGGATACGCCGGAGCAGGGCCAGGGAAGGATCATCAACGGCCGCTATCGCCTGCTGCGCACGCTGGGCGCGGGCGGCATGGGCCGGGTCTGGCTCGCGTACGACGAGGAGTTGGCCTGCGAGGTCTCCATGAAGGAGATCTCCATGCCCGACGTCCCGATGGACGCGAGCGAGCCCGCGCAGCGCATCGCCCGGGCCCGCAGCGAGGCCCGGCACGCCGCGCGTCTGCGCGGCCATCCCCATGTGGCGACGGTCCACGACGTGGTGCTGCACGAGGGCCTGCCGTGGATCGTCATGGAGTACGTGCCGGACGCCGTCGACCTCCAGGCCGTCGTCCGGCAGCGAGGGCCCCTCGCACCCGAGCAGGTCGCCCGGATCGGCCTCGCCGTCCTCGACGCGCTCACCGCGGGGCACCGGATCGGCATCCTCCACCGCGATGTGAAACCGGCCAACATCCTGCTGGCCGCCGACGCCTCCGGCGACCCCTACGCGCGCGTGCTGCTCACCGACTACGGCATCGCGCTCCAGCCGGAGTCCCGCGAGCCGCGGCTCACCGCCACCGCGGGCATCCTCGGCACGCCCGGGTATCTGGCGCCCGAGCGGGCGCGCGGCGAGCCGCCGACGCCCGCCGCCGACATGTTCTCCCTCGGCGCCACGCTGTACGCGGCCGTCGAGGGCCGCGGCCCCTTCGACCGGCACGGCGAGTACGCGACCCTCACCGCCCTGCTGGGCGAGGAGCCCGCACCGCCCGCCCGCGCCGGTGAACTGGCGCCCGTGCTGCACGGGTTGCTCATCAAGGACCCGGTACGGCGGCTGTCGCCGGAGGCCGTGGCCCGCGGTCTGGAGCGGGTCACGGCCGCGGGCGGCCCGTCGTCGCCGGCCGGCTGGGGAGCCACCCCGTCGTCGGCCCCGGAGGCCTTCGGCCCCGCCTCC
Organism: Streptomyces torulosus; assembly: GCF_001419765.1. Lineage (GTDB taxonomy): Bacteria > Actinomycetota > Actinomycetes > Streptomycetales > Streptomycetaceae > Streptomyces > Streptomyces torulosus. The sequence goes on along the minus strand of NZ_LIRK01000333.1, from coordinate 167 downwards.
GCCGCGGCCGGTGGACCGGGCCGACCCGGCGGACACGCGACCGCCGGTACCCCGCACGGCTACGCGGTCGGCGCCCCGCCCGGCCAGGTGGCCGCCGCCCAGGGCGGCAACACCCCGAACACACCCGGCGCGCCCCACACGCCGTACACCCCCCACACCCCGGGCGT
>NZ_LIRK01000332.1 GCF_001419765.1 Streptomyces torulosus | reverse complement strand
GGTCAACCGCCGGTGTGGGACCTCTCCATGGCCTCACGGAACCGTGTGTAGCCGGCGAGCTCGGTGCCGTCCTCGATGCTCTTGCGGTTCCGGCTGGCCCAGCCGCCCCACAGTCCGGCGCCGATCGCAGCCACAAGTGGAATCAGCAACCAGGCGAGCGCCGCCATGCCGACCTCCCAACCCCATTCACATGACCGCAATTGACTGATCAGCAGATTATCCGTCCGCTCCGTCAACGCTCACGCTGGGGGGCGGGTTACGCAACCGGAACGCGAATGGCCCCATCTCGGTCACGCCACCCGGGTGTTCTCGGGCCCCGACCCGGGTCCTTCGAGGCTCTCGGGAGGGGCTCAGCAGGCCCCGACCCACTCCTCCGTGCCGTCGGAGAACTTCTGGTGCTTCCAGATGGGCACCTCGTGCTTCAGGTCGTCGATGAGCTTGCGGCACGCCTCGAACGCCTCACCGCGGTGCGGGCACGACACGGCGACGACCACCGCGAGATCCCCGACCTTCAGACTTCCCACCCGGTGCACGGCCGCGAGCGCCCGCACCGGATAGTCGGCGACCACCTTCTCCGCGATCCGCCGCATCTCCGCCTCGGCGGTCGGATGGCACGAGTAGCCCAGCTCGTCGACATCGGCTCCGCCGTCGTGGTTCCGCACCGTCCCCACGAACAGCGCGGTACCGCCGGCCGCGTCGTCCCCGACGGCCCGGAAGACCTCGTCCACGGAGAGCGTGGTCTCCCGGACACCGATCAGTTTGATGGGCTCCTCGGCCCTCTGCTCACCGGGGTGATCGTTCATCACTGCCATCCCTCCATCGTGCCCCACCGGCTCCCGGCCCGACATGGTCGGATCAGCGGGCACACGCGCGCGTGTGTGCTTGTCACGTCCTACAGGGCGCGCACCTTCGCGTCGGGTCGCACCTCGTCACACCGTCCCGACACCGTCCCGCGGGGCGCCCTCTCACAACCGGCGTCGAGCCTTCCGGGCCCGCCGTACCAGCGCCGCCGTACCCAGCAGCGCGACCGTCGCGCCCGCGGCACCCGCCGCCGTCGCGTCCTTCCGCCCGAGCCGGCGTCCGGCCACGGTGTGCCGCCCGGACACCTCCTCCAGCAGTTCGGCGAGCACTTCCTCGTTCGTCCACTGCGGCCGCCACCCGGCCTCGTGGAGCCGGCTCCCGCTGACGACCCAGGGGTACATCGTGTAGGCCAGGTCCCCGGCCGGCGACGGGGTGAGCCCGATCCGGTGCAGCCGGGCCGCGGCCCCCAGGGCCACCGCGGAGGGCAGCTCCATGCGCCGGATCCCGCTGAGCTCCTCGACCTCCTCCTGCTCCAGCCAGCCCTCGCACCCGACGGCCAGCTCCCCGTCGACCTTCTCCAGGACGGCGTACTCCAGCGCCCCGCACAGGTCCTCGACATGGCAGAACTGCCAGGCGGGCCGCGATCCGGCCACCACCAGCAGCCGAGGCGATTCGAAGTACCTGGTCAGCGCGGTGTCCGTACCTCCGACGAGGACGGCGGGCCGGACGACGGTGACATTGAGGCCCGGGTGGGCGCGCGGCGCCCGGCGTGCGAGGCGCTCGATCTCCAGCAGGTCGCCGACCCCGGTGGCCTCCGCGGTCGCCCGCAGCTCGGCGTCCTCGGAGAGCGGCAGCTCGTTGTCGGGCAGCGCCCCGTAGACCATGGCCGACGTACACAGCACGACCCGGTGCACGCCGGCCGCGGCGGCCGCCGTGAGGACGGTCTGCGTGCCCCGCACGTTGTACGCGCTGCGTGCCGCCGGGTCGGTGCCCAGGTCGAGGTCGACCGCGAGGTGCACCACCACGTCCGCGCCGCGCAGCTTGTCGGCGATCGCCGGGTCCCGCACGTCCAGGATGTGCCACTGGGCGGCCGCGCACTCCCCCCGCCGCTCGTCGATCGCGATGACCTGCCGGACCTCGTCGGACTCGGCGAGCCGCTCGGTGAGCAGCGCGCCCACCCCGGACGCGGCGCCGGTGACCGCGACGACGGGTCCGCGCGGGGCGGAGCTGGTTGAGTGGTTTCGCGCTGCGCGAACCTGCGGATCTGGGGAACTCACCGGGCGTCTCCAGCGGTTGTCTTCAGTACGAACGCGGGTGACGCGTACGTACCAGGTGGCATCCATCCTGCCGCAGGCCATCGGTCGGCGGAGCACCGAGGCCCGAACCCGCCACGGTGTCTAGGCTGGGTGGTGTTCGGGCAGCCGTGCCGTCGGTGGAGCCGACGGCCCTATCAGCCGAGGAATCCCGTGAGTGACACCCCATTCGGATTCGGCCTTCCGCCGGAGGAGCCGGACGACGGCGACGAGGGCAAGAAGAAGGACCAGCAGAGCGGTGGTGGTCAGGGCCCGGCCAACCCGTTCGGTTTCGGGTCCCCCGGGGCCGGGGGCCCCGGGGCCGACAATCCGTTCGCCGCGATGTTCGGTTCCATGAACCCCACCGACCTGGGCGCCGCCTTCCAGCAGCTGGGCCAGATGCTCTCGTACGAGGGCGGCCCGGTGAACTGGGACATGGCCAAGCAGATCGCCCGCCAGACGGTCGCCCAGGGCACCGCCGACGGCACCAAGGACTCCAGCGTCGGCCCCGCCGAGCGCACCGCCGTCCAGGAGGCCGTCCGCCTGGCCGACCTGTGGCTCGACGACGCGACGTCCCTGCCGTCCGGTGCCGGATCCGCCGTGGCGTGGAGCCGCGCGGAGTGGGTGGAGGCGACCCTGCCCGCCTGGAAGGAGCTCGTCGACCCGGTGGCCGAGCGTGTCGGCGGCGCCATGGGCGACATCCTGCCGGAGGAGATGCAGGCCATGGCGGGCCCGCTGATCGGCATGATGAAGTCGATGGGCGGCGCCATGTTCGGCCAGCAGATCGGCCAGGCCGTGGGCGTGCTGGCGGGCGAGGTCGTCGGCTCGACGGACGTCGGGCTGCCCCTCGGCCCGGCCGGCAAGGCCGCGCTGCTCCCGGTCAACGTGGAGGCGTTCGGCAAGGACCTGGGCATCGGCCAGGACGAGGTGCGGCTCTACCTGGCGCTGCGCGAGGCCGCCCACCAGCGGCTCTTCGCCCATGTGCCGTGGCTGCGCTCGCACCTGTTCGGCGCCGTCGAGGGCTACGCGCGCGGGATCAAGGTCGACACGGCCAAGCTGGAGGACGTGGTCGGCCAGTTCGACCCGCAGAACCCCGAGGAGCTGCAGCAGGCGCTCCAGCAGGGCATGTTCCAGCCGGAGGACACCCCGGAGCAGAAGGCCGCCCTGGCCCGTCTGGAGACGGCGCTGGCGCTGGTGGAGGGCTGGGTCGACGCGGTGGTGCACGCGGCCGCGAAGCCGCGCCTGTCCTCCGCCGACGCGCTGCGTGAGACCCTGCGCCGCCGCCGCGCCACGGGTGGCCCGGCCGAGCAGACGTTCGCCACGCTGATCGGGCTGGAGCTGCGTCCCCGCCGGCTGCGCGACGCGTCCCGGCTGTGGGCCTCCCTCACCGACGCGCGCGGCGTCGACGGCCGGGACGCCCTGTGGGCCCACCCGGACATGCTGCCCAACGCCTCCGATCTGGACGACCCGGACGGCTTCGTCCACCGCGAGCAGATGGACTTCTCGGAGCTGGACAAGATGCTCGGCGAGGCGGCGTCCGGTTCCGGTTCCACCGAGAAGCCGGACCTGAAGAAGTCCGATGAGCAGAAGTCCGATGAGAAGCCCGACCTGAAGAAGAAGGACGACGACACCGAGTGAGCCTGCACGACGACGCGGTCCTCGTACTGAAGGGCTACGAGGAGCAGCCGGAGCTGCGCCAGGCCTACCTCGACCATCTGGCCGAGCACCCGGACGGCATCTGGAAGGCCTGCGGCGCCGGGCACATCACGGCGAGCGGGCTGGTGATCGACCCGGAGGGCGGGCGGGTCCTGCTGACGCTCCACAGGAAGCTGCGCATGTGGCTCCAGATGGGGGGCCACTGCGAGCCCGAGGACACCACCCTCGCGGCCGCTGCCCTGCGGGAGGCGACGGAGGAGTCCGGTGTCACCGGGCTGACCCTGCTCCCGGGTGGGCCGGTGCGCCTGGACCGCCACCCGATCCCGGCGCCCTGCCACTGGCACTACGACGTCCAGTACGCGGTGCTGGCCCCGCCGGATGCCGAGCACCTGGTCAGCGACGAGTCCCTCGACGTGCGCTGGTTCCCGTACGCCGAGGTGGCGGATGTGGCGGACGAGTCGGTCGTACGACTGCTGGAGGCGACACGGGCGCGGCTGTGACCGGGCGCGGGTCCCTCACCGGGAGAAGAACTCCGTAAGGGGCGTCCGCCATGGCGGACGCCCCTTACGGATGACGCATGCCTGTACTGTCCCCGCCGGGATCAGGCGCGGCTGCCGCCGAGGTTGTTCCCGCTCAGACCGCCGGCGCCCATGCCGAACTGACCGAGCACCCCGGACGTACGGACGTGCTGCGGCGGCAGCAGCTCGCTCGGCTGCACCAGGACGTGTCCGCTGCCGGAGAAGTGCATCTCCCAGCCCTCACCGGTGGAGCCCCGGCGGCGCCACACGGCGGACGTCGAGGTCGGCGCCTGCAGCTGGGTGCGCAGCGAGGTGGACCAGGCGATGACGGCATCCGAGTCGACGCAGATGTTCTTCTCGGGCGTCACTTCGAGCGCCAGCGGCTCGCCGGAGGTCATCAGGACGACCTTGCCGCCGCCGGACAACTCCAGGTTGTACGCCCCCGCCGAGGCGACCTCGACGGCGCTGTCCACGGCGACGATGCCGACGTTCAGGGAACCGTCGAACGCCAGGACGGAGGAGGAGTCCACGGTGATGCCGCGGCCGACGTCCATGATGTGCAGGTACTGCGCGAAGTTGGCGAGATACACGATCCCGTTGCCCTTGCAGCGCATCAGTTCCAGGCGCTCACCGGTCATCCGCTCGGCGTTGCGCCAGCTGCGGTTGCGGTACTGGCTGTCGAACTCGACCTGCCCCTCGAAGGCGACCATGGCGCCCTGGCGAGCCAGGACGGGGCTGCTGCCGATGGTGACGTCCGTCTTCAGCAGCTGCGGGTTCTGCAGCGTGTAGCGCTCGGTGTGCTCCACCGGGATGTGCGCGAAGAGTGTGCTGTGCATGGTGTGCTGTTCTCCTCTCGGCCCCGGTCAGCCACGGACCTTGAAACGGTCACCGGTGTCCTCGCTGGGCTGGACGACCACGAAGCCCTGCCCCTTGAACCCGATCTGGAAGGCCTCCCCGCTGCCCCGGCCGATGAGCGCTCCGGCCTTGATGGTGCGGCGGGCCTTCATGTCGAGGCCGTCGGTCCAGGCGATCAGCGCGTCCGGGTCGACGTACGTCTCCCGTTCGGCGCAGTCGAGGGAGATCGGCACGCCCCGGCTGACCAGGGCGACCCACCCGGTGCCCCGGACGACCAGGTTGGTCAGGCCGGAGCCGGAGAGCTTGGCGAGGCCCTTGACCGGTTCGATGGTCAGCTGGAGGGAGGCGTCGCAGGCCAGCAGGGTGGGGCCGTTGACGGACAGCGCCTCGTTGTTCAGGTGGACGATGAGGACGTCACCGCCGTAGTCGGCGAGGTAGAGGTCGCCGTCGCCGCGGCAGAGCATCAGCTTGCCGCCCTCTCCGGTGACCATCTCCTCGGCGCTGCGGCGCAGCGAGGCGGGCGCGGCGTCGAACTGCACGAACCCGTCGTAGGCGATCATCGAGCCGGCCTTGGCCAGGAGGTCCTGGCCGGTGACCATGGTGACCTTGAGCGTCTTGGAGCTGTGCACGCTCATCCGGACGCCGGTCGCCGCGGAGCGGTGTGCGTGGAGTGTCTGGAGGTCCATGCTCTGCCTCACACCTCGAAGGGCTGGACGACGACGAAGTTGCCGGGGGCACCGCGGAACTGGAGGTTGATCGCCTCCTGGGTCTGCCGGGCGTACCCGGAGCGGCGCAGCCTCAGCGAGGTCGTGGTGACGGCCTGCGCACCGGCGGACCAGGCGATGACGGCGTTGCCGTCGACGTAGGTGGCCGGGCCGACGGGCAGGACGACGGGGACGCCGCGTGTCTTGACGACGACCGCTCCGGTCCCGGAGAAGAGCATGCTGAACAGGCCGCCCCCGGGCAGACCCGCGCCCTCGATACGGCGGATCTCGGTGTCCAGCGCCTCGTCGAAGGCGAGGACACCGCGCGCGCTGGTGTAGAGCTGCTCGTTCTGGAGGCGGATGACGAAGAGCCTGCTGCCCTCGTCGGCGAGGAACACCTCACCGTCGCCGGAACACCGCATGAGGGCCATGCCCTGCCCGGTGAGCTGGCCCGTCAACTTGCCGAGCAGGCCGGAACCCTTGTGGGCGAAGTCGATGTCGCCCTGGTAGGCGACCATGCTGCCCTGCTTGGCAAGGATGTTGGCGCCCTTGGTGAGGGTGGCCCGCACCATCTGCGGGTTCTGCTCGGTCCAGCGGTCGCCGACGGGTGCCTCGGAGTACTTCGTCAGCACGACGCGGAGTCCGGCGTCCGGGGGCACGGGCGCGAGCTGCGTCCCGCCGCCGAACGGCTGTCCCTGCCCCTGTCCCGGGAAGGCCGCGGGGGCGCCCGGAGGCGTGAAGGGGCCGCCCTGCGGCGCCGCGCCGGGCGGAGGTGTGAAGGGCCCGCCCTGCGGCGGGGCGCCCGGAGGGGTGAAGGGTCCGCCCTGGGGCGGTGCGCCGGGCGGTGTGAAGGGCCCGGCCGGCGGTGCGGCCGGGGGCGGGACGGTGCCACCGGGGGGCGTGTGCAGC
>NZ_LIRK01000331.1:308-5318 GCF_001419765.1 Streptomyces torulosus | reverse complement strand
GCACCCGCCGACGCACCCGCACCCCCGAGCTGGCAGGCGTGACAAACACCCGGACCCGCAAGCCTCAAAAGGCCCACGGGTCCGGGGTTCACATCGACATCCGGCTCAAGGCCAGCGCAGCGTCACGCGGCCTTCGGCGCGTTGACGTCCGCCGGCAGCGCCTTCTGCGCGACCTCGACCAGCGCGGCGAACGCGGTGGCGTCGTTGACGGCCAGCTCGGCGAGGATCTTGCGGTCGACCTCGATGTTCGCGGCCTTCAGACCCTGGATGAAGCGGTTGTACGTGATGCCGTTGGCGCGGGCAGCGGCGTTGATGCGCTGGATCCACAGCTGACGGAAGTCGCCCTTGCGCTTCTTGCGGTCGTTGTAGTTGTAGACCAGCGAGTGGGTGACCTGCTCCTTGGCCTTGCGGTACAGGCGCGAACGCTGACCGCGGTAGCCGGAGGCCTGCTCGAGGATCGCCCGGCGCTTCTTGTGGGCGTTGACTGCCCGCTTGACGCGTGCCACTTTTTAACTCCTTGTAGCGGGGCCGTGGTTGTCCTCACACGACCCGAAATCGATTGGGTCCCGGTCCTGACGTACGGCGCTGAGTGATCGACGGACGATCAGCGCCGCTTCGTCACTTGCCGAGAAGCTTCTTGATCTTCGCGGCGTCGCCCGGGGCCATCTCGGCGTTGCCGGTGAGGCGACGCGTCACGCGGGACGACTTGTGCTCGAGCAGGTGGCGCTTGCCGGCGCGCTCACGGAGCACCTTGCCGGAGCCGGTGACCTTGAAGCGCTTGCTGGCACCGCTGTGCGACTTGTTCTTCGGCATAGCGCCGTTCTCTCCTCGTCAGTGGCGCTCCGGTGCCCGGTCGCTAAACCGGGCACGACGGAACGTCATTTCTATCGGTTGACACCCCGGACTCGCGTCCAGGGCTTCCCCCGGACTCTCGTCCAGGGGACTTACGCCTCGGCAGGCTCCTCGGCCGGCGCCTCGACCTCGACGTGCTCGGCGTCAGCGGCGTTCTGCGACTTGCCAGGGTTGGCCTTCGCTTCCGCCTTCCGCGCTTCCTGAGCCTGACGGGCCTCGGCCATCGCCTCGGTCTTCTTCTTGTGCGGACCGAGGACCATGATCATGTTGCGGCCGTCCTGCTTCGGGTTCGACTCGACGAACCCGAGGTCCTGGACGTCCTCCGCGAGACGCTGCAGCAGTCGGTAGCCCAGCTCGGGCCGGGACTGCTCGCGACCACGGAACATGATCGTGATCTTGACCTTGTCGCCCTGCTTGAGGAACCGGACGACGTGACCCTTCTTGGTGTCATAGTCGTGCGGGTCGATCTTCGGCCGGAGCTTCATCTCCTTGATGACCGTGTGCGCCTGGTTCTTGCGCGCCTCACGGGCCTTCATGGCCGACTCGTACTTGAACTTCCCGTAGTCCATGAGCTTGCAGACCGGCGGACGTGCGTTCGCGGCCACCTCGACCAGGTCGAGGTCGTACTCCTGCGCAAGCTCCAGGGCCTTGGCAAGCGGAACAATCCCGACCTGCTCGCCGCTGGGACCGACAAGTCGCACCTCGGGAACGCGAATCCGGTCGTTGATGCGGGGCTCGGCGCTGATGGATCCTCCTCGGTAGCACCCCACGACGGTCTGGCGGACCGCCGCGTCATGTCTGGTTGACATAAGGACCAACCATCGCGGCGCATGAAAAATGCCCCGGACGGGACACAGGCGGGGCTCCAATGACTGCCGGAGCACCGCCGCGGTGGCCGCGGGGCGCGATTCGGACGACTCCACCGTCCGTACGGAACGGTGGGGGCCGTCTGACCGGTGACCTGCCGTCCCGGAGGATGGTCAGGTGGGAGTTCGGAGCCTCCACTTGCGGGCCGGACACACAAGTGTCCAGCCGGTCGTAGACACAACCATAGCGGGTTCAAACCTGGGGTGCCAATCGGGGCGCAGCGGACTCCCGCAGGTGGGAGCGTAGGCGCCGGGGCCTATCGTGTGGGGCATGAGTGACACCCCTCCTGAGTCCCCCGAGTCCCCCGACTTCGACTCGATGACCCGTGACATCGCCGAGGTCCCCGCGGTCGAGGTGATCGTGACGGTCGCCGTCAATCTGATGAGCGCCGCCGCGGTGAAGCTGGGTCTGACCGAGGAGGGCGACAAGTACAAGGACCTGGACGAGGCCCGGAAGCTGGTGCACGCCCTCGCCGGTCTGCTCGACGCGTCCACGACGGAGATCAGCTCGTTCCACGCTGCGCCGCTGCGCGACGGTCTGAAGTCGCTGCAGCTGGCGTTCCGCGAGGCGTCGGTCGTCCCGGACGACCCGGGCCAGGGCCCGGGCGAGAAGTACACCGGCCCGATCTACGGCTGAACTAACCCTTCACGTACAGGGGCTCGCCAGGAGGCGTGGTTCCGGCCGGCAGGAGTGCCAGGTCGAGGCCGCGGACCAGGCGGGCCCTGAGTGTTTCGTCGGCGGCGAGCCGTGAGGCGACCGCGCGGGCGGCCTCGGCGGGGGCGGCCTCGGCGGGGTCGAGGACCAGGGCGAGGGTGCCGTCGGACTGTCCGGGTCCGAGGTGGGCGCGGAGCACGGAGGGCTCGGCGGCCACGGCCGCGCGCACCGCGGCGATCACGGCGGGGTCGGCGAGCGGGTCGGCCGTCGTACGTCCCTCGGCGAGCGCGAGCAGCGCGGACCCGGTCAGCTCGAACGGCACGGGCCCCGCCAGGTCCAGGACGAGGGTGTCGGCCTTCTCGTGCGCGGCGGCCTGGAGTGCCTGGTGCGTCGGTACGGCCACGGGGCGGGCGGCGGGATCCCAGCGGGCGAGGGAGTCGGTGGAGGTGAAGGCGGGCAGGGCGGTGCGGTGGCCGGCCTTCAGGGTGGGTACGGCCATGTCGCTGGTCTTCTCGCGGCGCAGCCCGTTCTCGTCCTCCTCGACCTCGCCGAGCACGGCCACGACGGGCACGAGCAGCCGGGCGTCCTTGAGCGCTTCGAGGACGGGGCCGACGGCGGTGCGGTCCTCGGCCCAGGCGGTGAGCGCGGCGCTCAGCCGGGGGTCGGCGGAGCCGTCGTCGTCGGAGTAGCCGGGGTCGGGGATGTTCTTGTTCGCCACGGTTGTCGACCCTATCGGGGGAGGTCTCCTGGGCGTTCGCCGGGCCGGAAACGTGACGGTCACATCACTCACGGTTTTCTCAGCGTGTCCTGACATGGCTCTAACACCGGCCTAACCCATCGCACAGCGCGGGCCACAACCATCGCGGCATGCCTCCTCGCAGAGCCTGTCGCCGTGCCCGCCCGGCGGTGCGCCGTCCCCTCCTCGGCACGGCCGTGGCCGCCGCCGTCCTCGTGTGCGGTACGGCCGCCGCCGGGACGCTCTACGTGACGGCCCGGGCGCAGGAGGGCGGGGCCACGGCCGTATCGTCGGCGGCGTCATCGTCGGTATCGCCCTCGGCCTCCGCTTCTCCCGCGCCGGGTGCGGGCGCGGTCGTGGAGGAGGCCTCGGTGGAACCTGTGGCGGCGCCGGAGGCGGACCATGACGCCCTGCTCGCGAAGGCCCTGGCGGATGTGCCGGTCGAGGGCGGGGCGGCGATCTCGGCGGCCGTGCTGGATGTGGAGTCCGGGGACGCCGCGGTGTACGGGGACGGGCGGTTCGAGACCGCGAGCATCGTGAAGGTGGACATCCTGGCCGCGCTGCTGCTCCAGGCGCAGGACGCGGACCGTGGGCTCACGGCGCGGGAGAAGGCGTACGCCGCCACGATGATCCGCGACAGCGACAACACGGCCGCGACGGCGCTGTGGAAGGCCATCGGTGAGGCGGGGGGCCTGGACGCGGCGAACGAGCGGTTCGGTCTGACGGAGACGGAGGGCGGCGACGGCCTGTACTGGGGCCTGACCCGCACCACGGCCGCCGACCAACTGGTCCTGCTCCGCCAGGTGTTCGGGGACGACGACGAGTCGGAGCTGAGCGGGGCCTCGCGGACGTATGTGCGGCGGCTCATGGGGCAGATCGCGGCGGGCCAGGACTGGGGGGTGTCGGCGGCTGCGGCAGCGGACGGCTCGACGGATTCCTCCGGCGTGGGGTTCGCGTTGAAGAACGGGTGGCTGCCGCGTACGGCCACCGGGCTGTGGGTGATCAACAGCGTCGGCCGGGTCACCGTGGACGGGCGGGACTACCTGGTCGCGGTGGTGTCGCACGGCAACACGACGAAGGCGAAGGGGATCGCGCTGGTCGAGGCGGCGGCCAGGGCCGGGGTGTCGGTGTTCTCGTCGTAGCGGTCGGTCGGGCACCGTGCGACGTCCGCGAGGGGGCTCGCGGCGGGCTGCACCCCCGCCCTGTCAGATCAGGAACTCGTCCGGTCGTCGGCGGTCGCCGCGCCAGATGACGACGGCCGTGATGAGGAGGGCGACGCCGAGGCCGCCGGCGGCGGGGGCCGCCCAGCCGGAGGCGGTGTCCTCCTCCTTCACCCGGTCGGGGCCGGGGCCGAAGTACTTGCGGCCGTACGCCGCGGACGTGAGGTCGTCGGGCCTGAGCCTGCCGCCCTCCCTGATGGCGGCGGCCGGGTCGACGAAGCCGAACCCGCGGGAGTCGTCGCGGCCGCCGACGGGGGCGTTGCGGGCGGTGTCCTCCAGAAGCCGTTTCACCTGGGCCGGGGTCAGGCCGGGGTGGGCCGCCTTGACGAGGGCGGCGGCGCCGGAGACGAAGGCCGCGGCGGCGCTGGTGCCCCAGCCCTCGTAGTACTTGCGGTCGGGGTCGGCGATGACGACGTCGACGCCGGGCGCGCTGACGGTGGCGTACCAGCGGCGGGTGGAGAACGGGGCGCGGTTGCCGTCCTCGTCGACGGCGGTCACCGCGATGACGCCCGGGTAGGCCGCCGGGTACGAGACGTGGTCGCCCTTCTTGCCGCCGTTGCCGGCGGAGGCGACGACGACCGAGCCCTTCTTCAGGGCGTACTGGACGGCCGCGTCCTCGGAGGGCTCGGGGTGGGCGGACTCGGAGTCGTCGCCGAGGGAGAGGTTGATGACGTCGGCGCC
>NZ_LIRK01000331.1:0-264 GCF_001419765.1 Streptomyces torulosus | reverse complement strand
GCCGGCCATGGCGGTGCCGTGCCGGGCCCAGGAGCGGTCGCCCCGCGAGGCCCCGAAGCCGACCAGGTCCCTGGTCGGGAGGACGTTCCCGACGAGGTCGGGGTGCTCGTCGTCGACGCCGGTGTCGAGCACCGCGACGGTGGTCCCCTCCCCCTTGGTCGTCCGCCATGCCTCCTCGGTGTGCATCGCGTCGAGCGCCCACTGCTGGTCCCGGATGCCGTCGGCGTGGGCCGCGGTGGCGGGGAGGAGGGCCAGGGAGAAGGC
>NZ_LIRK01000330.1 GCF_001419765.1 Streptomyces torulosus | reverse complement strand
CCGGTGTCACGAGGCCCGGGCCGCCCGGGCCTCGTGACACCGGCCCCTCAGCCCTCGTCCTCCTCGTCCTCCTCGGGCAGCTCGAACACGAAGTACACGCTCAGACACAGAGGCTCGTCCTCGCCGGACAGGTGGTCCCACGAGACATCGATGACACGGACGTCATGCTCGCCGACCCATGCCTGCGCCCGGGAGAAGACCTGAGCGGCGCTCGTGCCGAGGAAGAATTTCCGGGCCATCGGGTGTACCTGGCTGTCCTCCTCCGAGTCGTCGAAGTCCTTCGGGACGTCCAGGCAGTAGGAGGGGTTCAGCATCACGGCACCGTCCTTGACGATCGAGCTGGCCGCACGCCCGGGCGGATCTCCCGAGCGCGCCACTGTGAAGGACGCCGCGCGGCCAGGAAGGTTGCCTGCGGCGCACAGCGTCGCGGCAATCGGCTCGCGTCCCCTCTTGCGTGCGCACCCGACGAGACCCCATCATCAGGAATCCTGTTGGTTTAACTTTGTAACGGATGGGACTCGCCGTGCCACTCAAGTCACACATGCAGGCCAGAGGCGTCCAGTTGCTCTTCGGCCGGATCATGAGCCGCGTACACGAGGACCTGCGCTTCGCCGACATCCCGAAGCACACGGAAACCCTCCAGGTGAAGACCGGCGCCGGGACGGTGACCTGCACCGTCTACCGTCCGCCCGCCACGACCCCCGACCCCGCCCCGGTGTACGTGAACTTCCACGGCGGCGGTTTCGTGGTCGCCCGCCCCGAGCAGGACGACCATCTGTGCCGCTACATAGCCGCCGAAGCCGGCTGCGTGGTGATCAACGTGGACTACGGCGTCGCCCCGCAGCAGCCGTACCCCGCACCCGTCGTCCAGGCGTACGACGTCACCGCCTGGGTGGCCGAGAACGGCGCCGCCCACAACTGGGACGGCTCGCGGATCGCCGTGGGCGGGCACAGCGCCGGGGCCAACCTGACCGCCGCGGTCTGCCGCACGGCCCGGGACCGCGGCACCTTCACACCCAGGCTCCAGATCATCGACTCGGCTCCGCTCGACCAGCTGGAGGACCCAGCCACCAAGCAGTCACCCATCACCAAGCCCCTGCTCGCGCCGGGTCTCATGCGGATCTTCACCGCCGCCTACGTGCCGGACCCCGCCGACCTGACGCATCCGCTGGTGTCGCCCGCACTGGCCGACGACCTGGCCGGACTGCCGCCCGCGCTGGTCATCACCGCGGAGCACGACCGGCTGCGCGACGAGGGCGACGCCTACGCCAAGGCCCTGGAGGCGGCGGGCGTTCCGGTCACCCACCGTTGCTTCGAGGGCGTCGACCACTACTTCACACACACCGGTCCGGTGGACGCCGCGAAGGAGGCCATCGAGCTGATGGCCACCACCCTGCGCACGGCGCTCGCCGCCTGACACGGCGGATCAAGTCGCGTCACCGAGCCACCTCACTCACCCAGTGACTCGAACCGCCAGCGGTGGACCGCCCGGCCGGCCAACCCGGCGTCGGGCTCCGGCAGTTCCGGCAGCTCGGCGTCGTACTCCGCGTCCCACCAGGTGATGACGAGCACCCGGTCCTGCGGCGCCCGGAACGTCTCGCGCCGCAGCGGCCGTACCGGGAGCCGCTGGTCCCGGGCCCAGGCGAGCAGATCCTCGCCCCGGCCGGGGACCGCACGGGCCTCCCACATCAGGGCGACGGTCACGAGTACAGGTTCTCCTTGCTGACCTCGTGGACGTGGTCGTGCGTGTGCGAGGCGCCCGGCACGTGCGGATCGGTGACGGGGAGGGAGGAGTCGGCGGACAGGTCCCAGTCGGAGGCGGCGCGGTTGCGCGCGACCATCTCCGCGCCGAGCGCGGCCACCATCGCGCCGTTGTCCGTGCACAGCTTGGGGCGCGGTACCCGCAGCCGGATACCGGCCGCCTCGCAGCGCTCCTGGGCGAGCGCCCGCAGCCGGGAGTTGGCGGCGACACCCCCGCCGATCATCAGATGGTCGACACCCTCGTCCTTGCAGGCCCGTACGGCCTTGCGGGTGAGGACGTCCACCACCGCCTCCTGGAAGGAGGCCGCCACGTCCCGCACCGGCACCTCCTCGCCGGCCGCGCGCTTGGCCTCGATCCAGCGGGCGACGGCGGTCTTCAGACCGGAGAAGGAGAAGTCGTAGATGGGGTCGCGGGGGCCGGTGAGCCCGCGCGGGAAGGCGATCGCCTGCGGGTCGCCCTCCTTGGCGTAGCGGTCGATGACCGGGCCGCCGGGGAACCCGAGGTTCAGCACGCGGGCGATCTTGTCGAAGGCCTCGCCGGCCGCGTCGTCGATGGTCGACCCCATCGGCCGGACGTCCGCGGTGATGTCCGTCGACAGCAGCAGCGACGAGTGGCCGCCGCTGACGAGCAGGGCCATCGTCGGCTCGGGCAGCGCCCCGTGCTCCAGCTGGTCCACACAGATGTGGGACGCCAGGTGGTTGACGCCGTACAGCGGCTTGCCGAGCGCGTACGCGTACGCCTTCGCCGCCGAGACGCCGACGAGGAGCGCGCCCGCGAGTCCGGGACCGGCGGTGACGGCGATGCCGTCGAGGTCCTTCGCGCTGACGCCCGCCTCCTTCAGCGCGCGGTCGATGGTCGGGACCATCGCCTCCAGGTGGGCGCGGGAGGCCACCTCGGGCACCACACCGCCGAAACGGGCGTGCTCGTCGACACTGGACGCGATCGCGTCCGCGAGGAGGGTGTGGCCGCGGACGATGCCCACGCCGGTCTCGTCGCAGGAGGTCTCGATCCCCAGGACCAGGGGTTCGTCAGCCATTGATCTCGGTTCCTTGTACGGATGTGGAGGGGTCGTTGAGGCGCATCACGAGGGCGTCGACGTTCCCCGGCTGGTAGTAGCCGCGGCGGAAGCCGATCGCCTCGAAGCCGAAGCGCTCGTACAGCTTCTGGGCGCGGACGTTGTCGACCCGGCACTCGAGCATCACCTGGGCGCACTCGAACGCGGTCGCGGCCCGCAGCAGCTCGGTCAGGAGCAGCGCGCCGAGGCCGGTGCCCCAGTGGTCGCGGGCGACGGCGATGGTCTGGACGTCGGCGACGTCACCGGCGGCGGCGAGGCCCCCGTACCCGACGATCCGCCCGTCCTCGGGGGACTCGGCCACGAAGTACCGCCGGGTCGCCTCCGGCCCGCGGGCGTGGGCCAGGTCCGACCAGAACATGCCGCGGGACCAGGCGTCCTCGGGGAAGAGGTCCTTCTCCAGCGCCAGTACGGGCTCGATGTCCCACCAGCGCATCTCGCGCAGCACCGCGGTCGTCACTTGGGGGTGACCACCTTGTAGTTCTTGGGCACCTGGGCGTCCGGCCGGCGCAGATACAGCGGCCGCGGCGCCTCCAGCTCCTCGCCCTTGGCGAGCCGCTCCGCCGCGAGGGCGGCGAGTGCCGCCGCCGAGACATGCTCGGGGGCGCGGGCGTCGGGGAAGGTGTCGGGGTAGAGCAGCGCCCCCGCGCCGACGGCCGGCAGGCCGGCCACCACGTCGGCGATCTCGGCGGGCCGGTCGACGGCCGGGTCCGTGACCCGGGTGCGCGGGTCCGCGTACCGCGCCCAGTACACCTCCTTGCGCCGGGCGTCGGTGGCCGCCACGAACGGCCCCTCGACGTCGGCCGCGTACGCGAGCGCGTCGAGGGTGCACAGGCCGTGGACGGGGACCCCGAGGGCGAGGCCGAAGGTGTCGGCGGTCATCAGGCCGACGCGGAGCCCG
>NZ_LIRK01000033.1 GCF_001419765.1 Streptomyces torulosus | reverse complement strand
GCCAAGCGCGCCGCCGTAGCTGTTCCACACCGGCCATTACGGGAGTACTGCTCATGACAGAGACATCCTTGTTTCGTGTCGGGGGGTCGGGGGCGTGGGTGGGGATGGCGGAGACGGCTGGCCCGTCAAAGGTCTGGAGCAAAGGGCGCCAAGACCTAACTTGTTCGAAATATGGGACAGTGTTCGTAAATTCGGCGAAAAGCTAGAGGGTGATGTGAAGGGGCGTCAAGAGGGCTGCGGGACCGACCGGGTGGGGTGTGCGTACAGGAGACGCCCGGGCGCGCCGCTCATAACGGGAAGTGCGACGCGGAACCACCTGCCTTGCTGCATGGGCGCGTCGGACTGCCCAGAGGCGGGGCGCGGGGACCTCGGCGAGCGGCGGTTCGCCATCACCGGACGGCCCTCGGCGGCGTCACGCGGAGGTGAAGCCGGGGGTGATGGTCCCGCAAGCATGGAGGCGCATCGAACGGGCCGGCCCTGAAGGCGCTGCCCGAGCCGAGGGTCTCCGTGGTAGGGCGATTCGGTGCCCGCTGCTCGCCGAACGGGAGCGGTCCCTCCCGCGCCGGGAGGTGTGGCGCGCCGCTCGTCGGAAAACGAAACTACCGGACTGGCTGGTTCTCTTGACGTGATCTAACCGGACGTTTACCTTCTGGCCGAAGTTACGTACGACGTTCGAAATTGCGAACGGGTGTTCTCTGGGGGGCTGCCCCGTGACGCGCACCCGTCATCGGCTCAAAGTGGGGCAGCTCCGCCGACGCTGCCCTTCCACTCCTCACGCGGTTACGGCGACCGCAAGTGCCTCGACTCCACCGTGACTTGCACGTCGCACCCGCGTGAAGACAGGAGGCGCACACGCATGCGGTTCTCTCCCGGCGGCCGGCGACTTGGGTCGCCGCCGACCCGCTCTCACGGCTCAACCTTGAACCGCCCCCAGCGGGCTGCCGCAGCCGAGCAGAGCTCCTCGATGACGCGGTTCATCAAGTAGGGAGCGGCCGGTCGGCACAGGTACAGCGACGCCACCTTCCGCCTGACGAACTGACCCGACGGACCCGCGGCACTCTCCCGCTCCTTCGCCTTCGCAAGGAGGGCGTCGGTGCCGCACGCCTGTGAGAATCACGCATCGAGAGGAAAGACCTTGCTGGCAAGACTGATCAGGAGAGCGGCGTTCCTCATCGCTCTGGTGGCGCTGGCCACGGGAGTGGCCGTGCCCGCGCAGACGGCCGCGGCGGCCGACGCCGACTCCGCCTATGTGATGGGCTATTTCAAGGAGTCGCTCAGCGGCGCGGGCAACGTCAACGCCCTGCACCTCGCGGTCAGTGACGACGGCCGGGAGTGGACGCCGCTCAACGACAACAACCCGATCCTCACTCCCACCGCGGGCACCAAGGGCATCCGCGACCCGTTCCTGTACCGGCTGCCCGACGGCAGCTGGGTCGTGCTCGCGACCGACATCCCCGTGGGTGGCAGCTTCACCAAGGCCAACCCGAACATCCACGTCTGGACCTCGCCGGACCTGGTGAACTGGTCGGCGGACCGGCTGTTGAAGGTCAACGCCACCAACCCGAACTCCTACAGCTGGGCCCCGGCCATCCACTGGGACCCGGTCCGACGCGCCTACGGCATCACGTTCTCCACCGTCCCGCAGGGCAAGTCGTACTCGGTGATCGCCGTCTCCTACACGACCGACTTCGTCACCGCCACCGACCCCATGGTGTTCCACGACGCGGGCTCCGGCATCATCGACTCCCACGTCGTCACCAACGTCAACGGATCCAACTACCTCTACTACAAGAGCAACGCGACGGGCCGGCTGGTCGGCGCGAACTCGACGTCGGTGGAACCGGGCAGCTTCACCAAGTACACCGACGGCGTCGCCGAGAACCGGTGCACCGAGGCCCCCACGCTGGTGAAGTCGCTCACCTCGTCCACCTGGTCGCTGTGGGGTGACACCTTCTGCCCCAACGCGAAGTTCGACCTGTGGGAAGGCGACTTGGTGTCGGGGGTGTGGACCAAGGTCGGCCGCCAGTCGTACACCGCACCGCTGAACGCCAAGCACAACACCGTCCACCCGATCACCGCCGCCGATCGCGACCGCCTCCTGGCCCGGTACGGCGGCACCAGCTGGAACCTCCTGAAGTCCTACAACTTCCCCGGCCACTACGCCCGCCACGAGAACAACGCCGGCCGGATCAGCGAACTGCCCTTCGACCCCTACCAGGACGCGCAGTGGCGGCTGCGGCCCGGCCTGTCCGACCCCAACGGCGTGTCGTTCGAGTCGGTCAACTTCCCCGGCTACTACATGAAGCAGGAAGACTTCGTGATCAAGCTGGTCCGTAACGACGGCACGGCGGCCTTCGCCACCGACGCCACGTTCCACCGCGTCGCCGGCCTCGCCGACGGGAAATGGTCGTCGTTCCGCTCGGCCCGGTTCCCGACCCGCTACCTGCGGCACTTCGCGTTCGCCCTGCGGCTCGACGAGATCTCGACCGCGACCGGCCGCGCCGACGCCACCTTCAACATCGTCTACTGACCCACCGCACGAGCCCACCGCCCCGCGCCTGTCCATCACCAGGCGGCGGGACGGTGGTCCATTATGGCGGCCGGAGAGGTGGCGCGGGCCATGATGTGAGGACTGAGGCGCCATCCGCTTATCGATCACGGAGCTGGCCTGCTCGAACAGGGTTCGTGATCGGGTGATCACGCGAGAGTCGGCGCATGACAGCAGGGCCTCTTGGTAGCTCGAGGGTGCGAACCAAACCAAGTACTAGGGTCCGTCTTCAAACGGATCTTGCACCAGGAGATCCCGGTACGGATCTTGTAGACCATGCCGTTGATGATCTTCCGGTCCTCGGCACGAGGCCGGCCCGTCACGGCTCGCGGTATCAAGGGAGCGAGTAATTCCCAATCGTGGTCGCTGAGTTCATGGCGGGCGTATCACAGCCACCGTGATCCATCACCAGGTGATCTTTGAAGACGGACCCTAGTTGGGCGCAGCGTGCCGGGGCCCGGCTGACGCGCCGCCGGGGGCGTGGGTGACTCGGTCACGGCACCCGGGCGGCCTAGGTGATCAATTCCAAGGGATGCCTGCGGAGGGCGTGGGGTGGGCGGCGGCCGAAGCCACCCCGAGACGGCGAGGCGGCGGGCTGTCGGCCCTGGTTGTCGAGGTGGCAGCGGGCGGTCAGGCGTCAGGGTCGACTTCGGGGTGCGTGAACCGCACGGGCTTGCCCAGCGACCGGGCGTAGGCGATTTCGGCTCGGGTGCTGTCTCCGATGTAGTCGCCGACTACGAGCACCTCATCAGCGAGCCGGATCTTCGCCCGGTGCAGATCGTCGAGTCGAACCTTCAGCGCCTCGGCCTCGACAGGATCGGACCAAAGTTCGTGCGGCGCCTTCATGTCACAGCCCGGTTTGACGACAATCTTTCCGGCTTTGGTCTCCCGCAGATCGGCCTCGTTCATCTCAGTCATGAAGCGGGTGGAGCCGCAGATCACGACGATACGCGGGAGGCTCAACAGCTTCTTCGCGTCGGCGAGCTTCTCCTCGGGGGTGAGGAGTTGGGGGTATGACACTGGTTCCTCCTGGTGGTGTGGTCCAAGGGCGACTCCGAGTTCAGGGGCGCCTGTTCAGATCCTGCAGGCGCCCCTCGTCGCCATCATGTCTCTGAGCCCTCCACGGGAGTCGGCCATATGCCGTCGATCAGCCATGGACGGGCAACCGGCTCCAGGTCGCGGAAGAACCGGTCCCCGCCGCCACCTGCCATCCACTGCGACCACTGGCGCGTCGCGCCCGCAGCCCAGTCCGCCACCTGAAGCTGCGGGTGGTCCTTGCTGTCCGCGAACTCGATGGCGCCCATGAAGGGGTTCATGAGCTCGCCCGGCCGTGCGGGATCGGGGAGAAAGTGCACGGTGTGCAGCGGGTGGTGTTGCGGTCGACTCCTTTCGATGCGTCGTGCACCAGGGCAGCGGCCGTCACGTCGCGCCCCTGGACGTCGCCGATGACTGCCGCAGCGGTGGTTTCGGTGAGACGGATGAGGTCGTGAGAAGCGAGCCAGCACCTCTGACAAGCGGACGTGGCACCGTACTTGCCTGCGATGCTGTGGCAGTGAACAAGATGTGGCAAGGAACTGTCATGAACGATTCCCGCTTCGTGGTCCCCGCGTCGGGTGTGATGCCGAGGCATGTGCTCTGCGCGGTCGGAGTGGGCCTGGATCTCGATGTACTTAACCGGGTGGTCGAGGCGGCTGGCGCGGGGGACTTCATAGTCGATGAGTTGCAGCAGGAGCCGGACCCTCGGATGCGTGACGCTTTCGGCGCCACGCTGGATGCCCGGCGGCCCACCCGAGACGACGAGTTCGGCGATGACGACTGGGCCGCGGTGGACGCGCATGACTCGGTTGCGTACGTCCTGTCGCAGCCGATCTCCCAGTCCAGTGCCGTGGAGGTGTCCCGACAGGCCCTGGCCGTCACCGCCGCTCTGCTGGCCAACGGCGCCACCGCAGTGAAGAACGAATCCAGCGGGGTGGCCTGCGGTCGCGGGCGGTGGCTGACCCTTGCGGACCGGGCAGCGACAGCCGAGAACGACCACGACCTGGCGGGCGCCCTCGATCACGCGTGGGTGGTGCCGGCCCTGCTCGATGAGGATGTGTTCTACAGCTGCGGCATGCATCTCCTGGGCGAGGCCGACGTCGAACTCGCGCCCGGGCCCGCTGCGGCGCTGGAGCAGTGGGGTGAGTGGATGACGACCATGGACACCGCCAGGTACTACCTGCTGACCGAGCAGCCCACACGCGGGATCCGGGACGGCGAAGGTTTCCGTCTGTCTCCGGACGCACCGCGCTGGATCATGAACCGTATGGAATGTGAGCGCTACGAGGAAGACGAGTTCTTCTACAACCCGTATGGATACTGGCGCCTCACCCCCGGCTAAGAACTCCTAACGGAAGAAGGCGGGGATAACCTGCTTGTGCCCGTTGATCTGGTTCAGAGACCCTGAGCTCCGACAGATGTGAGCGGGCAGGGCAGAGGGTGCAGGGTGGAACTGATCAGCCTCTCGGATGGCGACAACAGCTTCCGGGTGCGTGTGCTGAGGCGTAGGTCGCCGGGCGTGTTGCATCTTCACGACCAGCTCGACGCAGAGGTCATTGTGACCAGCAGCTTCGTCAGCGGTCGGTTGGACATGTCCCTGTTCCCTTCCGACCTGGAGGAGTGGTCCCGCGCCCTGGACCTGCTTGCTGCCGGTCAGGACATCTGCTGGAGGGACGACGACCACAGCCCCGAGATCAAGATCCAGCCGTACAACGAGGAGCATGAGACTGTCGCTGTCCGTGTAGAAGATCTGGGCAGTTCATGCGTCTCCGTGTTCCTTCCCATGAGTCTTGAAGAGGGCTGGATCGACGAGCAGCGAAAGCTGCTCGGGCAGGTGCTGCAGGAGTGGCCGAGCGAAGTGCTGGAGTCTTCACCGGGCGCCTATGAGTGGCGGCGCTGAACTGCGGCCAGGCGCCGCCGGCAGATGAGTGCGCATCCGAGGGTGAGGAAAGCTTCGTGGATGTCGTCGCGTATCTCCCAGCGGATGCGCAGGCGGCGGAACCAGTGCAGGTGGGCGAACGCGCGCTCCACGAGCCAGCGTTGGGTGCCCAGGCTGGAGCCATGTTCGGTGCCGCGGCAAGTGATCAACGGCTTCACGCCGAGGTTCCAGACGAGACGGCGGTACTTGTCGTGGTCGTAACCGCGGTCTGCCAGGACTACGTCCGGGCGCGCGCCGGGGCCGGCCACGCTTGCCCCGTACGGACGGCACGGCCTGGAGGAGTGGGATCAGCTGGGTGACGTCGTTGCGGTTGCCGCCAGTCAGGATGGCGGCGCGTGGAATGCCGGTGGCGTCGGTGATCAAGTGATGCTTGTTACCCGTCCTGCCCCGGTCGACGGGGCTTCGTCCGGTCTTGGAGCCCCCTTTAACGCCCGGATGTGGGAGCCGTCGACCGCCGCCCGGGAGAAGTCCAGGGCGTTCGCGCCGCTGACCTTGGCGAGGAGGGCCTCGTGCAGTCGCGGCCACACCTCGGCCTCGGTCCACTCGGCCAGCCGGCGCCAGCAGGTCATACCCGAGCCGAAGCCAAGTTCCTGCGGCAGATGTTCCCAGGCGATTCCGGTGTGTAGGACGAACAGGATGCCCTGGAACACGAGCCGGTCCGGATGCCGCTTGCGTCCCGGATGCCGGGTCCGACGCTCGACCTTGGGCAGCAGTGGCTCGATCACTGCCCACAACTCGTCATCGACTTCCCACGGCTTCGGCCGAGCCACCCGCACCCCCGGATCATCAATCCCGGGGTGATGGTCACGTCGCCCACACCCGCGGTCTGTCGCGCGCGTTCACCAGCCTTACCCTTCCGACGAGTTCACGGCCCTCGGCCGCAGCCCTCGCGACGGTGACGCTCGGCCGACAGCTTCGTCGAGTCGCCCGTGCCGAGTTTGACGGGCGCCGGGCCGACTTACGTCGCGAGTCGACCGCTCAAAGGTCCAGGGACCGGCGTCGGCCTTGTCGGCCCGAGGGCGGTGCGCAGCTGCCTGCTTCTCAGAGGCGCCCGTCGGCTCGATTCCGCCGGGCACCTCTGCTCTTCCCGCGTGATGTCGACGTACAGATGAGGCTCCTGGGGTGGGTGGGACTCACCAGCCGGTCCCTGAGACGCAGGTAGCAGCAGTGCGCTGTGATCAACCCGCGCTGACGGGCGTGGAGTTGAGTTCCCGTATCAGCTGCGGGGTGAGCAGTTCTCCGGCGCGGTCGGCGAGGACGGCCATTTCGTAGCCGACCAGGCCGACGTCGCATCCCTCGGCGGCGAGGACGCCGAGGCAGCTGCCGTCGCGGATGCGACCGACCATGAGGAAGCCCCCGAGCATTTCGATCATGACGAGCTTCATGCCGTGGAAGCCGTGTGCCGTCGCCGCGTTCTGGGCGAGGCTGGTGATACCGGAGACGACTGCGGCCAGGTGGTCGGCGCGATCCCGGCCGAGGTTGTCCGAGGCGGCCATCAGCAGGCCGTCGCAGGAGACGGCGACGGCGTCGGTGACGCCGTCGGTGGTGCGTACGAACTCCGAGATGAGCCAGCTGAAACTCTGGACGGCGGTGGTCACGATGACACTCCTTGTGTGCTTCTGGCCTCGGCACGGGCGACACCTGCTCGGAAGCCGTTGAGCAGGGAGGAGACAGCGGGCCTGGCAGGTCGAGGTGTGGCGGAGCTGTCCTGCGCGGGGGCGAGCAGGCGCCCGGGAAGAGCAAGGAGTGCGGACAGGCCGCCCCCGGTGGTGTCGAAGAGGTGGACTTGCGCGCCTTCACCGAGGCGGTGGGCGAGCCGGCCGACGACGAGGTGGCCGAGGAACCGGGTGGGTGCGGCGAGCAGAGCTTCCTCGCCGGAGTCACGGAAGCGGGCGCCCGCACGTTCCTTGTCGGCTTCGGACATGCCGATGCCGTGGTCGACGACAGCGAAGCAGTAGGTGTCGTCCTCGGTGTCGTACCAGCCGTGCACCTCCACCGGTTCGGTCGGGGGCGAGAAGTTCAGCCCGTTCTCGATGAGTTCGGCGAGGAGGTGGGCGACATCGGCGACGGCGTGCCCGCGTACCCGCACCGGCTCCACGGTCGCGATCAGGACCCGCCGGTACTGCTCCACCTCGGCGACCGCGGACTGGACGACTTCCAGGCCGTCGGCGGACGTTGCCGTGGGCCGGGGCGGATTCTGCCCGGCCAGGACCAGCAGACTTTCGGCGTTGCGCCGCATGCGGGTGGCGAGGTGGTCGAGCTCGAAGAGTTCGGCGAGGGCGTCCGGGTCGAGTTCCTGCTGTTCCAGGCGGGTGATGAGGCTGAGCTGGCGACGCACGAGGTTCTGGTTGCGGCGGCCGAGGTTGGCGAGTGATTCGGTGGTGTTGCGGCGCAGGCCGGCTTGCTGGGCAGCCAGTTGGAGGGCGGTCTGTTCCACCTGGCGCAGGGACGCCGCCACCTCGGCGATCTCCGCCGTGCCACCCAGCGACCGTGCCTCGGGGGTGTCCCGGGCATCCGCCGGCGTGAGGAACTCCTCGTGTTCCTGCGGGGACCGCTGGATACGGGCGACGGCCGCGGGCAGCCGGTGCCGCGCCACTTCGTGGGCGGCCTCGGCGAGTGCGCCGAGCGGGCGCGTGAGGGAACGTGAGGCAAAGGCGGCGAGGCCTGCGACGAGGGCGGCCATGAGCGTTCCCGCGACGAGGTAGGCGGCGAGGTCCAGCTCCGCGTCGTGACTGAGCCGGTCGGCCCGGTCCCGTACGTCGTCACCGACCGACTGCTGGGCGGCGTACAGATCGTCGACGAGTACGGTCATCGCGTCCCACCATGTGCCGGCGTCGGCGTTCAGCGCGGAACCGTCGGCCGCGCCTTCCGCCTGGGTCTCGTAGGCGGTGGCGCGTTGGGCGTCCTCGGTGCCGAACGCCTTCTTCAGAGCCGCGCGCTGGGGCGCGGTGGCGACCTGTCGGAAGCGGGCGAGGGCTGCGACGCGCGTGGCGCGCGCCTCGGTGAAGGCGACGTATTCGCGGCCCTGGAAGGCACCCTCGGCGAACACGCCGTTGAGGAGACCCCGTTCGAGAGCGACGGACTCCTTGGCCGCAGCCAGTTCCCGTAACCCCGCCAGGCCGTCGCCCAGTTGGCGGTCCGCGCGCGTCGCGGTCTCCGCGACCGGGTCGACGGCGTTGAGAGCGTCGACCGCGGTGGTGTAGAAGGCGAGGGTGGCGGTCCGGTCGGCGGTGCCCGTGCCGTCGGTCGCTCTGTCGGCGGCGGAGCGGAAGGAGGCCAGGCGCCGCAGGCTCCGCTGGATGACATCCTCGACGGCTCGTTCGGGGCGCATTCCGCGCAGCGCGGTGTCAACGCGTTCGCGCGTGGCGGCGAGCGGTGTACGGAACTTCTCCTCACCGCCCAGCAGACCGTTCGTCAGGCCGCGTTCGCGTTGCAGCTGGTGTACCAGGGCTTGGACCCGCAGGCTGAGGCCGACCTCGGCGCGGGTCGTCCGCGCGTCGCCGAGGGCCTCGGCACGGTCGTACACGGCCAGCCCGGCCACCGCGAGCAATAGGCAGATCGGGACCGCGATGACCACCGCCACACGGCCTCTGATGCTGCGCCAGCCAGGCAGCGGCCGTCGGCCGGACGTAGTCCGGTCGCTGTGGTGGCGTCCAGAACCCCCTCTGCGGAAAACGCTTTTGCCGCTTGCGCCGAGCCTGCCGGGCAGCGGCCGAGATGGCGTCCACACCCTCATGGCCATGACGCTAGTCCGGCCTCTTTATCAGCCGGTTACCGAACTGTTAGACCCCGTGGGGACTTCAGTTGCGCCACCCTCACACCACAGGCCAGGAGCCTGTGACCGAGCAGGACAGGACAGGTGCTCGGTGTCGGAGGCAAGCGGTGCAACCGGCACGGCGCCGAGCGGCCGAAACCGAGAAACCACGACCTCGGCTCCTGGGCATGCGTCATGGACAATGCTCCCCGAGTTGAATATCAGGAAACCTGATAAAGAAGTACGCCCGCCGGGCGGGCCCCGCCAAGACCTGTCACCGCATCCCTTCTCCCCCGCAGGAGCCGGGCAGGCAACCCGGAAAGCGCGACCGACGCGTCTCGGCAACACCCGTGTCATCCGGCATCGCCGTATGCATCATCGTGGGCATCATCAGGGTTCCTGATATCGGGCAGTGCCCGGCCCTACCGGGACACGAAGGAACCCGCCACCGCTCTCTGCTGCCGGCTTCGGCTCCCCCGACGTTCCTCACGTCGCCTGCTTCGACACTGTCTTTCACAAGGATCTGCCGGCACCGGCGCGCACGTACGCCGTGCCGGAGCGATGGCGAGCCGAATACGGGCTGCGCCGGTACGGCTTCCACGGGCTTTCCTACTCGTGGGCACTGCAGAGGGCGGCGCAGGCCCTGGGCCGACCCGTCGACAACCTCCAGGTCGTACTCGTCCACCTGGGCGGCGGCTGCTCGGCCTGCGCCGTCCGGAACGGACGCAGCGTGGAAACCACCATGGGCCTCACTCCGCGGGAAGGCCTGGTGATGATTCGGCGCAGCGGCAGCCTCGACCCCGGCGCGCTGCTGTGGCTGCAGCGGCGGCACGGTCTGAGCACGGACGAATTGGATGACACACTCCACCGGCATTCCGGTCTGCTCGGCCTCTCCGGTACCTCGGGAGACACCCGGGACCTGGTGCGCGCCCGCGAGGAGGGTGATGCCGCGGCCGCGTTGGCGCTGGCGACGTTCACACTCAGCTGCCGCAGGGGCATCGCCTCGACGGCCGCCTCGCTGGACCGGCTGGACGCGCTGGTCTTCACCGGGGAGATCGGCGAGGACCAACCCGAGGTACGCGAGGAGATCTGCTCGGCCCTGACTGTTCTCGGTGTACGAGGCGGGCTGCTCGTCCCCGAACTGGACGATTTGATGGCGGGAAGGCCTCCGACGCATCGATCGGCCGGTGAGCGGTGTCCCGGTCTTCGTGGTCGCAACCGGCGAGACCCAGCAGATCGCCGACGAGACCCGACGCGTGCTCGGCATGTGACCGGCCAGGCAACTGACGGCACATCCCACACTTGCCTGGCCCGCGCAACGAACGGGCCTCCTGTACCAGGACAGCATGGGGGAGTGGCGACGTCTGGTCCTGTACGGCGCCCGCCCCGTCTGGTCACGGGGCTCGACGGCCACTGCCCGCATCAGAGCCTCCGTACCGCACCTTCGACGCCCGAGGACACCCTGCGCCGCATGTTCACCGACTGGCTCGCCGCCCTCGGCATCCCGGTTCTGGTCATACGAGCCAGTTGGTGGATGAGGACAGCTCGTGCAGGTCGTGCACATTCATGCCGACGCCTTGGCGGGCTGTCTCGGTGAGGCTGTGCAGATCGGTGTCCGAGGGTTCTGCTCGTTGTTCGATCAGGCCGTCCTGATGAACACCAGTGGATGGGGTAGCAGGATTTCGGCAAGGTCCCCCGCACGAAAGTGATGCTCTTCCCATGGCAGAGACACGAGACGTCGTTGAACTCATTCTCCAGGACCACCGGAAGATGGAGGAGCTCTTTCGCCTGATGCGCAGCGTCGAAGCCGACCGGGCCGCCGCTCTGCGGGAATTCTCCGGTCTGCTGATCGCGCACGCACTGGCGGAAGAGGCGAAGGTCTATCCCGCCCTCAAGCGCTACAAGAAGATCGACGACGAAGAGGTGGAACACGGCGAGGAGGAGCACGAGGAGGGCAACAAGGCACTCCTGGCACTCCTGGAAGTCGACGAGGTCGGCTCCCAGGAGTGGGACGAGAAGCTGGAAGATCTCGTGCAGGCCGTCACCCACCACGCCGACGAGGAGGAGCGCACCATCCTCAACGGAGCGCGCGAGAACGTGGCCATGGAGCGCCGCGTGGAACTGGGCGAGGCGTTTGTGGAAGAGCGCGAGCGTCAGCTGAAGGAAAGCTGCGGTGCCGTCGACAACGTGCGCCGCATCGTCAGCTCCTGACCGCAACCCGTGCCCCGCCCCCGGACGGTCGGCGCTGGGAGGAGGCGGCCGTGACCTTCCGGTTCCCGCGCAGTTCCTTCCTGGGTGCAGGGCGACGGCCGTAGGCAGATCTGGGTCCTCACGGCTGCGCCCCGACTTGCGGGTGACCTGTTGTCTGGCGAGCGCGCGGTGCGGGATGTCGGGGTGGCTGGGGTCCGGTGGTTTGGAGGTGGAGGCTCCACTGCTTCACCGGGCCCCAGCTATGTGGCCCGGCTCCCGGGAAGGTGGTAGTTACACCGTTCGCCCGAAAGAGATGTCCTGATCCGGGACATGCCTGTGGGCCCCGGACGTATCCGGAGCCCACAGGCATGCTGCTGCTTGGCGGATTACCAGCGATACCAGCGGCCCCTGCGGCCGCCTGTGTCTGCGGAGCGCATGACGAAGCCCAGCAGCCAGACGACCAGCACGATGACGGCGATCCACCACAGTGCCTTCAGCGCGAAACCCGCGCCGAAGAGGATCAGAGCCAGCAGAAGAACGAGAAGCAGGGGAACCATAGTTATCAACCTCCGTCGCTCCTCGTGCCCGGCGAATGCGAGAACACACGGTCGATTTCCCCGGTTTCTTCACCGTACTTTCGGGCACTGGACCCAGTTTCTCCTGGCATTCACCTCACCGCCGGGCCGCTGGGCGACTGTCGGTTCGTCGAGTTCCAGGGCAGAGTGGCCGCAGGCACCGGCGGTACGGGACACGATCGACGCCTTCCGCCGGCTCACGATCGACTAACCCACGGTCCGCTGCGGTCGACCCGATCGGCGCTGCATGGTGGCAATGGTGGGCCACTGGCACGGTGGGCCCGGGGCGTGTGTTGCCTGCTGCGCATGGGCGGTGCCGCAGTCGTCCCCGAGTCGGCTGCGGCGCCGCCCTGGCTGCCCGTCCTCGCTCGTCCGGCCGCCAGGTGTGACTTGGATGCGGGCCACCCGGCGGGACAGGGTGGGCCTACAGCCCTTGGATGGTTGCGGGGAAGACACAGTGTGAGTGGTGCGGGCCGGAGTCGTGGGGTTCAGGACTGTCGTGTCCTTGACCGTGCATGACACTTGAAGAGGTGTGGAATCTGATCACGCGGCTGCTGGTTCCGGGCGGCCGGTTCGCCGAGGTGGGGCCTCATCCGGATGTCTGGGGACGTCCGGGCGGGATGCTGGTGCGTATGTCGGGACCTGCTGGCCAGGAGTTCTACATCGACGTAACTCGGTCCGAGGGTGACTCGAGGGAGTGACCGACTGCGGTGCTTGTGTGTGGTTCTGTGGCTTGGGCAGTGTGGTCAGGGTCGCGCGTGTCTCCCAAAGGTGTGCTCGGTTCTCCTGCTGCTCTTCGCAGGGGGCCGTCCGGGCGTTGGGGCAACGCTTCCGGATCAGGTGGGGCATGTGCTGGGGCGGGCGGGCAACGGAAGCCGGTAGCCAGAGCGCCAACGCCGCGAGCCGCCGACGCCAGGGGAGAGTGAAGCGGGTTAGACGGTCAGAGCCTGCTCGACGGTGTGGTGGCAGGAGATGACCTCGTCCAGGCCGACGAGCTGAAGGACCCCCAGCACCGAGTGCTGGGCGCCGGCGATGCGCAGCCATCCGTGAGCGTCACTCGCGGCCGCCCCCCTCTTCTGAATGCGGGGCGACGGATCCATGAGTCCTGCCAATGTCCGGCGGGTCGACACCTCGATCGAGCGGAAACCCTGCTGCTGCCCGCTGGTCTGGACAGCCACGGAATCGCCATCCCGGCCAGTCCTGCTCGGATACCTCCCAGGCCTCGACCAGGGCGTTCGCCCCCGCGACTCTCCGCCGGTCGGTCAGGGCCGCCATCCGAGGTGGCCGGTTGACATATTTCAGACCGGTGTGAGGCTGGAGAAGAGGCGGTTCCTCGCCGCCGTATCGCATAGAGCCTGGCAGTGCCGCCCATCGGGGCCAGTCGCCCACCAGTTCGCGGCGGCGACAGATGAACCTGACCCCTGCTCCGTAGAGGGAAATCTCCGGGGGCGCGAAGTGAGGCGATCGAATGGGCCGGGTTCCCGAAGTGGCCGTGGTAGGAGCCGGCATCGTCGGACTCTGCACCGCCTATGCACTGGCCGAACGCGGAACGACGGCGCGGGTCTACGAAAGCGGCGTTCCAGGCAACGGGCAATCCGGTGGCGAGTCCCGCATATTCCGTCACGCGCACGACGACGCCCGCCTGGTCGAATTCACCCGGCAGGGCCGCGCCGTCTGGGACGAGTGGGCCGACCGGTTGGGCGCCGAACTGATCTCCCAGGATGGAGTGGTCGCCCTGGGCGGTCCTGTTCCTGGGAGACTTCGCATTCTGCAGGAGGCCGGCGGCATACCGGTCCGGACCGTGGACAGCGCCGAGCTTCAGGCCAGCATGCCGCTGCTCGCGGACTACCGCGGTCCCGCGATGCTTGATGAGGAGGGCGGTGCCATCCGCACCCGTGTCGCGGTCGAGTGCCTGACCGATGCGCTGGGTGACTCTGTGGTCACCGACGAGGTCCTCTCGCTGTATCCCACGGGCCGCGGCACGGTGGAGGTGCTCAGCGCCGTCGGCCGCGAAGAGTACG
>NZ_LIRK01000329.1 GCF_001419765.1 Streptomyces torulosus | reverse complement strand
GTCGGTGACCGACCGGTACACGATGTGGGCGGCGGCCATCGACATGTGGCGCGACCGGCCCTTGACCGGCGTGGGACTGAAGGGCTTCCCCGACTACCGGGACACGCGCGCCTCGCTGGCGCTGTCGTCCGGGAGCGACGTCGCGGGCGCCGGCACCCGCTACCAGAAGCAGCCTCTGCTGTCGCCGCACAACATGTACCTCCTCGTGTTGAGCGAGCAGGGGCTCATCGGCCTCGTGACGCTGGTGGGCAGCTGGCTGGCGCTGCTGGTGTGCGCGGCGCGAGGGCTGGCGCGGGTACGACGTGAGCGAAGCGGCCCCTCCGGACTCGACTGCGCCCTCGTCGCGTGCGGGATCCTCGTCTGGATGCTGGTGGACTTCGTGTACGCCGACATCGGCGGGCCCTCGACCGCGCTCACCGCCGTGGGCCTGGGTTTGGTGGCCTGGTGGGCCCTGGCGGACACCACGTCCTCCTCCCGCGCGTCCGTCGTGGAGCGGGCCGGGGCCGCCGTACCGGAGGAGGCCGGAGCACGATGACGGTGACTCCTCCCCGGGCGACCGACGGAGCCCCGGCGGTACCTGAGCGGGTGCCCGCCGCCAGGACCGCCGTGGAATCCGCCGCCATCGCCCCGCCGACCAGCCGCTTCCTCGCCAAGGCGACCCTCGTCACGGTCGTGCTCACCGCCGTGGGGTCGCTGCTGGGCCTGGGACGCGACCAGGCGCTGTCCTACCTCTTCGGGGCCGGCCCCGAAACGGACGCCTTCCTGGTCGCCTGGACCGTGCCCGAGTTCGCCGCGACCCTACTCATCGAGGACGGACTGGCCATCGTGCTGGTGCCGATGATCAGCGTGGCGGTGATCCGCCGCGCGCGGGGCGCCGCGGGTGATCCGGTCCGCTCCGTGGTCGCCACCACGCTGCCCCGGCTGTCGCTGGCCTTCATGGCGGCGGCCGCGCTGCTGATCGTCGGGGCCCCCTACGTGGTGCGAGCGGTCTCGCCCGGCCTGCCCAGCCCGGAGCTCGCGGTGGACTGCACCCGGCTGACCTCGACCTGTGTCTTCACCTTCGGGCTGGCCGGATACTGCAGCGCCGCCCTGCGGGCCCACCGCCGGTTCATGGCTCCCGCCGCGATCTACGTGGCGTACAACGCCGCGATCATCACCACCATGTTCGTCCTCGACGGGCGCGCGGGCGTACGCGCCGCGGCGATCGGGGTGGCGATCGGCGGCGGGCTGATGGTACTGGTCCAGCTCCCCTCACTCCTGCGGGAGCTGAGGCGGAAGTCGGCTCCGGTGGTGGACGTGCCGGAGGAGCCGGAACGACCGATGGATCTCGCCCTCGTCAGCAGCGTCCTCCTCTTCGGGCTGTGCCGCCAGTCCCAGGTGCTCATCGAACGCTTCCTCGGTTCCACACTGCCGGCCGGGGCCATCTCGCACCTCAACTACGCGCAGAAGGTGGCCCAGATCCCGATGACGTTCTCCCTGATGCTGTGCACCGTCACCTTCCCCATCGTGGCGCAGGCACTGGCGGAGGACGACGCCGAGCGGGCCCGCGGCCGGGTGGAGAAGGACATGGCCCTGGTCTCCTGCATCGTGCTGTTCGGCGCGGCGGTGATCGTCGCCTGCGCGCCGCAGATCACCGAATGCCTCTTCCAGCGCGGCGCGTTCACCGCGCACGACACCGCCGCCACGGCGGCCGTGATGCGCGTCTACGCCCTGGGGCTGCTGGGCCACGCGATGGTGGGCGCGTTGATCCGTACGTACTTCTCCACGCGGCGCCCCAGCTGGTATCCGCTCGCCGCCATGGTCACCGGGATCGTCGTGACCTCATGGCTCGGCGCCGCCAGCGTCGGCGGCTGGGGCGTGCTCGGTATCGCCGCCGCCAACGCCGCCGGGATCACCGTCACGGCCCTCCTCCTGCTGTGGGGCGTCGCCGGGCGCGGGGTTCCGATCCGGATCCGGCAGGTGGCGCTCGAGATGAGCAAGCCGGTGCGTGCGGCCGTGCTGGCCGCCGCGGTCGGCATGTTCTGCGCGAGCCGCGTGGACAGCTCCCTGGCCGGACTGGCCGTCGGATCCGCGGTCGTGACCGTGGTCTTCGTCGTATCGGCACGGGCCCTGGGGGCCTTCGGCTTCACACCCGCACTCCATTCCGTCACACGAAGGCTCCCGTATGTCCGTA
Source organism: Streptomyces torulosus (assembly GCF_001419765.1). GTDB lineage: Bacteria > Actinomycetota > Actinomycetes > Streptomycetales > Streptomycetaceae > Streptomyces > Streptomyces torulosus. The sequence goes on along the minus strand of NZ_LIRK01000329.1, from coordinate 6,394 downwards.
ACCGCTGACCCGACCGATCCGCCCACCGGCCGCACCCGACCCGTCTTCGGCAAAAGCCTGTGGGTGGCGATGTACCACTCCGTCAGCGACTGCTCCGACGACCCGTACCGCATCACCGTCTCCCCCGACCGCCTCCGTCAGCAGCTCGGCTGGCTGCGCCGCCAAGGGCTGCGCGGGGTCAGCGTGACCGATCTGCTCGCCGCCCGGGCGCGGGGGGAGGGACGGAACCTGGTGGGGCTCACCTTCGACGACGGGTACGCGGACTTCATCCACGGGGCACTGCCGCTGCTGCGCGCCCATGAGTGCGGAGCCACCCTCTTCGTCCTTCTGGGGAAGCTGGGCGGCGAGAACGACTGGGATCCGGTCGGCCCGCGCAAGCGCCTGATGGCCGAGGCGGACATCCTGCGGGCCGCCGCCACCGAGGGCATCGAGATCGGCTCGCACGGGCTCACCCACCTCGACCTGACCAGGGTGGACGACGAGACGCTGCACGCGGAGACCGCCGGGAGCAGAGCACTGCTCTCGGAGTTGACCGGCGCTCCGGTCCGGGGCTTCTGCTACCCGTACGGCGCAATCGACCAACGGGTCGTCGACGCCGTACGCAGCGCCGGCTACGCGTACGCCTGCGCCATCGATCCGAGTCCGCTGAACGGCCCGCACGCCCTGCCGCGTGTCCACGTCGGTGAACAGGACACCGGCGCCCGCCTCTTCCTCAAGTACCGACTGCACCGCATCCGCCGCCGTCCCGTCGAGGGGGCCTGAGGACGATGAAGGCCCTGCACATCATCACCGGCCTCGGAACCGGCGGCGCGGAGCAGCAACTCCGACTGCTGCTGCGCCATCTGCCGGTCGACTGCGACGTCGTGACGCTCACCAACCCCGGACCGGTCGCCGACGGTCTCGTCGCCGACGGCGTACGCGTCACCCATCTGGGGATGTCCGGCAACCGCGACCTCACGGCCCTCCCCCGCCTCGTGCGGCTGATCCGCGCGGGTGGGTACGACCTCGTACACACCCATCTGTACCGGGCGTGCGTGTACGGCCGGACCGCCGCGCGCCTGGCCGGTGTGCGGGCCGTCGTGGCCACCGAGCACTCCCTGGGCGACTCGCAGATGGAGGGCCACCAGCTCTCCGCCGGGGTCCGCGCCCTGTACCTCGCCAGCGAACGCCTGGGCCGCACCACGGTCGCGGTGTCCGCCACGGTCGCCGAACGGCTCAAGCGGTGGGGGGTTCCAGGGCCGCGCATCGAGGTCGTGCCCAACGGCATCGATCTCGCCCGCTTCCGCTTCGACCCCGCGCTGCGCGCCCACACGCGCAGACGGCTCGGGCTGCCGGAGGGCGCGTATGTCGTCGGCGGAGTCGGACGGCTCGCGCCGGGCAAGCGGTTCGACGTCCTCGTCCGCGCGCTCGCCCGTCTCCCGGAGGACTACTGGCTGCTGCTGGCCGGCGGCGGCCCGCAGGAGAACGTGCTGCGGCGGGCCGCCCAGCAGGTGGGCGTCACCGACCGGATGCTGCTCACCGGTGAGCGGGCCTCGGGCGGCTGCCCCGGGGCCGATATGCCGTCACTGCTGACCGCCATGGACGTCCTCGCCTCGCCCAGCGCCGAGGAGGCGTTCGGGCTGGCCGTCGTGGAGGGCATGGCGGCCGGGCTGCCCGTGCTCTACGTCTCGTGCCCCGCGGTCGAGGACCTGCCGGCCGACACGACCAGCGGCTGCACGCGGGTGAGCGGAAGCACGGACTCATTCGTACGCGCCCTCCTCGACGTCCGGGCTCGGGGCCCGCACCCCCGGACGGTCTCCGCCGCCCACCACTACTGCATCACGCGCAGCGCCGCCCGGCTCATGGATGTGTACTCGGCCGTCGCCGACATGCCTTGTGAAAGCCCCTCTTTGGGAGTGAGTTCCGTATGACCGACACCGTCGACCAGACAGACCGTACGCCCGGCCGGGCGCCGGTGAACCCCTTGGAGACCGGTCCGCTCGCCCGGGTGAAGGCCCTGCCTCCCTGGCTGCTGCCCGCGGTCGGCGTCCTGCTCGGCGGGGCGCTCGGCGGCACCTTCGGCCTGGTCACGCCCCCGGCGTACACCGCGACGAGTTACGTCGTCGCGGTACCCGCCGAGCAGTCGGACCCGCAGGCCGCGCTGGGCTTCGCGCAGGCGTACGGACGGGTGGCCACGCAGCTCGCGGTGCTCGGGGACGCACAGGTGTGGGCCGGTGTGCCCGTTCGTACGCTGCGGGACAGCGTGCGAACGGCGACCTCGCCGGACGCGCCGATGGTCGCCGTCTCGGCCACCTCCACCCGACCCGACCTCGCCGTCGACATGGCCAACGCCGTTGCGCACGCCCTGACCCGGCACGCGAAGCTGGCCGAGAAGGACACGCACGTCGAGCTCCGGCAGTTCGCGCGCGCCACCAAGCCGCACGAGGCGTCCTCGGCGTCGCCGACGGTGACGGGCCTGGTGGGCGCCAGCGCGGGCGGGCTGCTCGGCGGGCTGTGCCTGCTGATCCGCCCGCGACGTGCCGCCGACGCCCTGCCGCCGGCGTCCGTACCCGGTCCGGCCACCGCCGCCGACGCACACCGGCAACTGTGACGGGCGCGCTCACGGCTGGGGACAACGGTACCGACGACATGGGCACCGACAGCACCCTGAGCATCGAGATCTGCACCGACGAACGCGAGTTCGAGAAACTCGGCCCCGCCTGGACCCGCCTCTACCGGCGGTGCTCCACCGCCACCCCGTTCCAGAGCCACGCCTGGCTCCACTCGTGGTGGCTGTCGTACGGCAGACGCGGTCGGCTCCGGATCGTGCTGGTGCGCAGGGGCGAGGAACTGCTCGCCGCCGCTCCTCTGACCCTCACGGCACTGCCGCTGCCCACCCTCGTCCCCCTCGGCGGCGCGATCTCCGACTACGCCGACGTCCTCATCGACGACGCGTGCACCGACCGTGCGGCGGCGGCGCTGACCGAGGGGCTGTGCGCCCTCGCCCGCAGCGCGCTGATCGACTTCCGCGAGGTGCGGCCGGGCGCCGCGGTGGAGCACGTCTACGACCGGTGGCCCGGCCCCCGGCGGCGGAACACCGACTCGGTCTGCCTGGAGCTGCCCGCCCGGCCGATGGAGGAACTGCTCTCACGGTTGTCCGCCGCCCGGGCACAGCGCGTCCGGGCCAAGATCCGCAAGCTCGACGCTCTCGGCGTCGAGCCGCGCGTCGTACCGCACGACGAGGTGGACGGGGCCCTGCACACCATGCTGGAACTCCACCGGTTGCAGTGGCAGGGGCGCAAGGTGACCAGGGAGCACCTCCAGCCCCGGTTCCAGGCGCACCTGGTCCGCTCGATCGGCACGATGGCCAGGTCCGGGGACGCCTTGGTGACCGAGTTCCGCGTCGGCGGTGACGTCCTCGCCGTCGACGTGACCCTGCTGTCGCGGCAGCTGGCGGGCGGATATCTGTACGGAGTCCATCCACTGCTGCGACAGCGGAAGGCGGACATCTCCACCATGCTGCTGAGGTCCTGCGCCGAGCGCCTGAGCGGCGGCGACCACACGGTGCTCAGCATGCTGCGCGGGGGCGAGCCCTACAAATTCCACTGGCGCCCGGACACCGTGGTCAACCAGCGGCTGCTGCTCGCCCGGCGGCGTACGGCACCGCTGCTCTCGGCGGTCGTCTACGACGCGGCCGGGCGCAGATGGGGCAAGAGCCTGGTCCGCCGCTGGAGGGAACGTGGTGGGGCGGGCCGTGACCGGCCCGCCCCGACGTCACCGGTGGCGCGACAGCCAGTCGAGCCGCAGGCAGAGCTTGCCGCCGAGCCAGTACTCGACCCAGGTGCCCAGGTCCAGCGGGGTGCAGTTGGGCGGAAGGGCCGGCTGGGTGGGAGCGGGTGGCAGAGGCTGAGGAACCGGGTTCGGCGCGGTGTCGGTGCGCCCGGACAACAGAGCCCGATAGACCACGGAGGACCTGGGGTTGGCCGTGCACTGCCAGACTCCGTGCGGGCAGTAGTCGGTGAGCGTGTTGTAGAGCGGCTTGTGCCTGTCCATCCAGGCGAGCATGCCCTTCATGTACTCCGGGTTGTCCCCGTTGTGGAACAGCCCCCATTCGGCGTACGAGATGGGCTTGCCGTGGGCCTTCGCGAATTCCACGTGCGCCCGGAGCCCGTACGGCTCCTTCACCTGCTCGGCGAAGGACAGTCCGCGGGGCTGGTCGTACGCGTCCATGCCGATGATGTCGACCGTGCCGTCGCCCGGATAGCACTCGGTCCAGGGGATGGCGTCCCGGCCTCGGTTGGGCGTCCAGTCGAACTTGAACTTCTGGCCCGGCACCGCCCGCATGGTGGTGACGATCCTGTTCCAGTACCGCTTCCAGTTCTCCGGGGCCGGCCCGCAGCGATGGGTGTACGTAGTGCCGTTCATCTCCCAGCCGAGCACGATGATGGTGTCCGGCAGCCGTAGCTCGACCAGCCGCTCGGCCAGCCTGCGGAAGTGGCGGTCGAACTCGCCCTCCGCTCCGCGCTTCAGCAGTCCGCGGACCTCGGCGTCGGACAGGCGTTCCTCGTTGCGTTCCAGCATGGGGACATTGAGGACGAACATCCGGTCGCCCTTCTGCCGCCGCCAGTCGGCCCACACCTCGAGGAAGTTCGGTCGGCCCTCGATGTTGCTCCACCGGTCGCCCGGCAGATACGTGTGCCCCACGCGTAGCTCGGCCCCGCCCAGCCAGTCGCTCAGCCAGGCGATCCGGGCCATACCCAGCGGGCCGTAGTCGAGATAGGCCCCGAAGGCCGGGTACGTCTCGAGGGCCTCGGCACCCTGGGCGACGGGCGGGACCGGCGTGGACCGGGCGGGCACGGGTGATCTGCTCGGGACCGGCGGCACGGCGGAGGGCGTCGAGAAGGCAGGTCTCGTCGGGGAGGGCGCCGGGACCGGTCGGGTCGGGGCTCTCGGGGGCGGCTGCGTGGACGGTCCGGTCACCGGAGAGTCGCCGGCTCTCACCTGCCCTGCGCCGACGGCGCTCCCGGGTCCCGATAGGAGGAGGACCAGTGCGGCGACACCGGCCGTGACACACACCGTCCGTCTGCTTCGGCGTCGCCACCGCTGAGGGGCCATGTCCGTTCCTCTCCGCGGGTCCTGAGCCGTCCCCGCCGCTGTCACTCCCCCACTCCGCGTTTTTACCTACTGACACACAGTCATATGAATGTGCACTTTGCCAGCCGACGCTCCGTCGTACGGGCGGTCCCCTCACCCATCCGGGTGGACGGACCGCTCCCACGGCCTGAAAGGAAATGTCCGTGACACCGTTCGACACCCACGTCCCCGCCGTTCTGCTGCGGATCGACCCGAACCCCTTCCACCACGGAACGCTGGGAGCCGTGCGCACACTGGGCCGAGCCGGCGTGGAGGTGCACGTGATCGCCCGTTCCGTCGGCGCCCCCCACGCCCGATCGAGCTTCCTCACCGGCACGCACGCCCCGCCGTCGCCGGGCGCGTCGGTCGCGGAGGTCGCCGCCGTCCTGCACAGGGTGGCCGCCCGGATCGGCCGCCCCTCCGTCCTCGTCCCCATGGACGACGCGAGCGCCATCGCCGTGGGCCGCTTGGGCGCGGACCTCGGGGACGCCTACCTGACCCCCGACCAGCCCGTCGGCCTCGCCGAGCGGGTGGCGGACAAGGCGGAACTCGCCACCCTGTGCGGACGCCTGGGCATTCCGTATCCGATGACTCTGGTCCCCGACAGTGCGGACCAGGCGGCCGCCTTCGCCCGGCAGTTGGGGCTGCCGCTGGTGGCGAAGTGGAGCCGACCGTGGCGGCTGCCCCCGGAATCGGGACTCCGCAGCACGGTGCTGCTGCGCTCACCGGAGGAGGCGCAGGCGCTGTTCCAGCGTACGGACGAGGCGGACAGCCGACTGCTGCTCCAGGCCTATCTGCCCCCGGCGCCGGGCCGTGACTGGTTCGCGCATGGGTACGCCGACCGGAACGGCGTGGTACGCGGCGGGGGCTCCGGCCGCAAACAGCGTGCCTGGCCCAGCGGCGCGGGTCTGACCACCGTGGGGTGCTGGGCCCCCAACCCCGAGGTGGAGGCGCTGGGAGACCGGCTGGTGGCTGCGCTGGGCTTCCGGGGCATCTTCGACCTCGACTTCCGCCGGGACGGCACGACGGGCGCCTACCACCTGCTCGACTTCAATCCGCGGCCCGGCGCCCAGTTCCGACTCTTCACAGACACCGCCGGAGTGGATGTCGTCCGGGCCCTGCACCTGGACCTGACCCACCGCCCGGTCCCGGCCGGAAACCCCCTGCCCGGCCGGGACTTCGTCGTCGAGAACTACGCCCCGCTGACCGCGCTGCGTCCTCGCCGGGGGCGCGAGTTCGCCTGGTACGCGGCGGACGACCTCGCCCCCGGCGAGGACGCAGC
>NZ_LIRK01000328.1 GCF_001419765.1 Streptomyces torulosus | reverse complement strand
ACCCCACCCGGCACCCCCTCCCCGGACGATCCCTCGGGAGCCGTGCCCCCTTCCTCACCTCCGGTTCTCGGTGCCTCGGCGGGTACCGCCGTGCCCTCCGGTCCCGCCGTCCCCGACCCCTCCGACGCGCGACCCGGCGCGGACGTGGACCCGCGCACCCTCCAGGCGCAGGAGGTCAGGCTGGTCACCGGGAGTCAGCCGGTGCATGTGGACCACGTGGGGTCCGGGCCGCCCACGTACGACCCCGAGCCGACCGCGCTGCCACCGGCCGACCCGGACGATCTCGGCGACCTGGTCGCGGACACGGTGCTGGACGGTGCGCGCTACGGGGCCTGTACGTTGCGTGCCGTCTCCCTGCGCGGGGACTCGTCCCGCTACCGGGGCGAACCGCGCCGGGACTCGCTGCTGACCGCCCGGTTCGGTGTGGGCGAGCAGGCCCTGGTGCTGGTGGCGATGGCGACCGGCGTCCGGGCGACCCCCGGCGCGCACCGGGCGGCCGCCGAGGCGTGCCGGTGGATCGGGCAGGCGATCGGAAGCAGCCACGCCCGCCTCGTGGAGGACATCAGGGCCGCCCGGCGCGGCGACCTGAAGTCGGGGCTGCACCGGCTCACCGACCGCAGCCTCGGCAGACTCCGCGCGAGCGCGGCCGAGCAGGGGCTCGACCCGGAGGAGTACACCGCGAGCCTGCGCTGTCTGCTGCTCCCGGCCGACCCCCGGTGCCGTACCCGGGTGTTCTTCGGGGTCGGTCCCGGCGGACTGTTCCGGCTGCGGGGCGGGGAGTGGCAGGACATCGAGCCGAGGGTCGCCGAGGCCGCCGGTGCGCCGGTGGTCGGGTTCGGCTCGCTGCCGCACGAGACCCCCGAGGGCGACCGGCTCACCATGGACCTCGGCATCACGACGCCGCCGAGCCCGTTCGAACCCGCCCCCGCGCCGCCCCGTGAACCCTTCCGGTTCCGTGCCTCCGTGGCCCGCGAGGGCGACGTCCTGCTGCTGTGCACCCCCGGGCTCGCCGATCCCCTGCGCGGGGAGGAACAGCTCGCCGACCACCTCGCGGCGCGCTGGCGTACCGACGAGCCGCCCGGTCTCGCCGCCTACCTCGCCGACACCCAGGTCCGGGTCAAGGGCTACGCGGACGACCGTACGGCGGCGGCCGTCTGGGAGGCGTGACCGTCTCCGGGTGCCCGCCATGGGTCGTTCGGGCGTGCGAGAGCTGGGCAGGTCAGCCGGGTGAACCCGGGCGGGCCGGGGTAGACGGAGGGCGACGCGCACGGCCCCCCGTCCGGTGGCCGCTGTCAAGCCGTCGTACCGGCCGCCCGGTTGGCCTGTACCAGCGCTTGATTTCAGCCAATGAACATCATCGTCGTCGAGCGGTCCGCATCCGCCGCTGGTGCGGGGCTCGTCCGCCCGTCCCGTGCCGTTGCGAAACGGCCGGATCCCCAGTCCCACGTGGGGGGTTGGCCGAGACCGTGGGGTCGGGTACCGGCCGCCCGGCCGAGGGCGCGCCGTCGGGTTCGTCGGCGTGTGAGGGGGTTTTCCGGGGCGGGAAGCGCTGTCTTCCGGCACCGATGGCTGGCTTGACCCTGTGCGTTTGAAGGCGTACGGAGGGTCGTTGACGATTCGACATGAGTGCCGCGATCCGGACCGGGCAAGGATCCCCGTGTGCGTGTTCGAGCAGGAGGGGAATCGGTCATCGGCGCGTGGGCGGGGGTCATGAAGAGGCAGGCGCGAGGAGGCGGTCCCGTGGCGATCGGGACGTCCTCGGCGGAAGCGGTGGAGGAAGAGACCGACGATGTGCCGGCGCAGCCCGGTGCCGGTCAGCTCAGGCGCAGACTCGGGCGGGCGGATCTCCGGGCGGTGCCCGAGTCCCGCAAGGCCCTGCGGGAGCTGCTGCGGCAGTGGGGGCGGCCGGGGAGATCGGAGATAGCGGAACTGCTCACCAGTGAGCTGGTCACCAACGCACTGATCCACACCGACGACGACGCGGTGCTGACCGCCACGGTCTCACCCCGCGGACTCCATGTGGAGGTGCGGGACTTCGTGGCCCGCAGGCCCAGACCGAGGATGTCGCAGACCGACGACAGCACCCATGGCCGCGGTCTCCTCCTCGTGCAGTCCCTCGCCGACTCCTGGGGGGTACGGGCGCACGGGGTGGGCAAGTCGGTCTGGTTCGACCTCGACGGCGGCCTCACCTAGGGGGTGCTGTGCGGGACTTTCGAAGCACCCCCTAGAACCCCGTGCCGGGGCTGACGAGAGCCGGACGACGAAACAAACGGACAAGCAAACGGACAGGGGCGCGGCATCTGCCGCGCCCCTGTCCGATGGTGTGGTCCGGACTCAGCCGAACTGCTGCTCAAGGTCCTTGAGCTTCCGCTCCAGGGAGTCCAGCCGAGGCAGGGCCATCGTGTCGTCCTCCGCGGTGAGATCCACGGTGATCGACTTGTCAGAGCCGTTGCGCACGGGCTGCAGGGAGGGGCGGGTACGCACGGGCAGGGGCTCCGGCGCCGATATGGCCGGCTCCGAGACCGCCTGTGCCGGGACGCGCTCCACGGTGGTGTCCACCTGGCGCTGGCCACCGCCGCCACCGCCGCCGCCACGGCCGGGCAGACCCCGGTGGCCCCGGCTGATGGCCTTGAGGTGGGCGCGCTCCAGACGCTCGTGCTCCCGCTTGCGCGCGCGGTTCTCCTCCTTGAGGCGCTTGTCCTCGCGCACCTCGTCCACGGCCTCGTCCAGGCTGCGCACACCCTCCAGGAGCATCAGCGACCAGGCCCTGTACGTCTCACGCGGAGCCCGCAGCCAGCGGACCACACGGATCTGCGGCAGCGGACGCGGCACCAGGCCCTGCTCGCGCAGCGCCGCACGGCGGGTCTGCTTCAGCGCGCGGTCGAACAGCACCGCGGCGGACAGGGACATGCCGGCGAAGAACTGCGGGGCACCGTCGTGGCCGAGGCCACGGGGCGCGTGCACCCAGTTGAACCAGGCGGCGGCACCCGCGAACGTCCACACGAGTATGCGGGAGCCGAGAGCCGCGTCACCATGGCTGGCCTCGCGGACCGCGAGCACCGAGCAGAACATGGCGGCGCCGTCCAGGCCGAACGGAACCAGGTACTGCCACCCATTGGTGAGGCCCAGGTTCTGTTCACCGAACCCGACCAGGCCCCGGAAGGAGAGCGCCGCGGCGACCGCGGCACAGCAGAAGAGAAGAATGTAGGAAGCCGTGCCGTACAAGGCTTCCTTGCGCCGGCGGCGCTCCTCACTGCGTTCCCACGAATCCTCGGTCTTAGCGTGCTCCCCGGAGCGCTTGCCGCGCGCGAGCACCGCCACCGCCGCCAGCATGCCCAGGAGCAGTACGGCGCCCGGAAGCAGCCAGTTCAGCGATATGTCGGTCAATCTCATCAGGGGTCCCTTGCATTGGGATAGGGCGTAACGCCCGCCATAGTGGCCCAATCCTCGCGGCCCTCAGGGGGTTTCGGGGCAAGAGACCGCCAAGGAAGTGCAATGAGTGACGCCAGGCGGCATTCTGCTCGAACTACCGCGCGAGGGACGGGAGTTGAGTGCGAGTGAGATTACCCGTTCGAGTGGTTCCACGGAAAGTTCCCGTGATGAGTGAGGAATTTGTGAACCACCTGTAACCCAACGAGGGTCCCACCCGGAGTGGATCTTACGGCACATGCCCCCGGCGACCGCCGGGGGGTCCTGGTCGCCCCGTGGGAGACGGTCCGTCAGGCGGCCGCGGGTGCCGTGAGCTTGGCGATCCGTTCGGCCTCGCAGGTGCGCGGGCAGGTGGCGCAGGTGTCCTCGGGGGCCAGCGTGTAATACATGCAGCAGCTCGCCCGGTCCCGCGTCGGCAGCGGCTCACCGCCGGGCCCGGCCAGCTCGCGAAAGCCCGCGGAGCCCACGTACGGCCGGGTCGCGCCCGGCAGCAGCAGCTCCAGCTCGCGTCGGCACCGCTCCCGCTCGTCGGGGCCGAGCAGCTCGGCGACGTACCAGATGCCCTCCACGACCTCGTCGGTCGCCATGCCCCACAGGGTGCGGCCGCGTCGTCGCATCCGTGGGCCGAAGCCGCCGAGGACCGGTTCTATGTGCTCGGCGAAGGCGGCGCGCACCTCGGCCCGCAGCGCCTCCTCGTCCGGGACCACGCGGGCGCCGGGCGCGGTGGCGGCGGGATCGCCGGGCAGGCAGCTGAACGTTTCACCGCGGACCGCCAGCCGGCTCCGCTCCCGCTGGAACGCCACGTGCTCCGCCGGGAAGCGCGGTACCCGGCGCTCCAGGAACCAGGGGACGGTGAAGAGGAGGCACGCGTACCAGGAGTAGCGGTGCAGTCCGAAGGTCGCCACCACGTCCGGGCGCCCCTCCCGTCCATGGTCCCGGAGGATCTGGTCCTCGTCCCACGCCAGGAACGCGTCCAGCTCCGCGCCGCCCGCCGCGAGCCCGGCGGCGCGGACCCATCCCTCACCTTCGGGCAATGGATCCGCGAGGGAGAGTTCTGTCACGCTCGTCACGGGCAGGACCTCGGCCAACCGCGCGTAGGCGGCCGTCATGGGTGACGTGCGCGGCGGGGGGACTGGTGCCGGTGCGGAGAGGGGCATACGGGGACCGCCGTTTCACCATCACTGCCAGGTAAGGCTTACCTTACCCGAGGCTCGCTCTGGGTAGTCCGGGTTTGAACTGAGGGCATGTGCGCCTATGGTGCTTAACGACCGGTAACAACCCCAGTAGTGACCAACCGCCCCCGGGTGCCGGTGGCCGTACCGGCCAGGCGCACCGCCCGACACACCCGACACACACGTGGACCCATGACTCGGCTCGGAGGAGGACCTGTGGACCAGGCCGGACCGCGTTCGCGCCAGGCCGCTGCCGCGAGTGCGCCCGACGCCGCCCGTCCGGCCACGGCCTACCGAGTGCCCACGCAGCCGGGAGTGACGGACGTCGACCGGGAGCGGGGCCTCACGGCGGACGCCGCCGGGAGCGTCGGCCGCCGTGGCGCCGGCCGTGGTGAGGCCGCGTCGGCCGGTGAGGCGGGCCGCCGCGATGCCGTGCGGTCGGCCGCCGCGGGACGCCGTGGCGCCGTGCCGTCTGCCGACGCCGCCCGGGGTGAGCACACCCACAGTGAGACGCCGATCCCCCTCCCCCGCAGTGGGGGTACCGGGGACGAGGCAGGGTCCGACGGGCTGCGCCCGCCGGGGCGCCCCGTCGTGCAGCGGGCCTCCGTGCGCGGTCAGATCCTCGACGCCCTGCGGGCCGCGCTCGCCGCCGGTGAGCTGACGCCCGGCGAGGTGTACTCGGCGCCCGCGCTCGGCGAGCAGTTCGGGGTCTCGGCGACCCCGGTCCGCGAGGCGATGCAGCAACTGGCGATCGAGGGCGCCGTCGAGGTCGTCCCCAACCGGGGCTTCCGCGTCGTGCGGCGCGGCGCCCGTGAGCTGGCCGAGCTGGCGGAGGTGCGGGCGCTGCTCCAGGTGCCGGTGATCCTGCGGCTCGCGCGGACGCTGCCGGCCGACAGCTGGGCCGAGCTGAGGCCGCTGGCCGAGGAGACGGCGCGGGCGGCGTCCGCCGGGTGCCGGGCGACGTACGGGGAGGCGGACCGCGCCTTCCACCGGGGGATGCTGTCGCTGGCCGGCAACGAGCAGTTGGTGCAGATCGCGGACGACCTGCACCGCAGGAGTCAGCTGCCGCTGACCACCGGGCCCGCCGGGACGCGGATCGAGTTGATGGCCGACGCGGCGGAGCACATCGCGCTGCTGGACGCGTTGGCCGCGGGGGATCTTGAGGCCGTGGAGTGCCTCATGGGGAACCATTTCGGTGGGGCGGTCTAGCGGCGTAGGGGTGCGGGTGGTTCGCCGGGTGCCCGTGGTGTGTGGCTGGTCGCGCGGTTCCCCGCGCCCCTGAAAACCCGGTGGCGAGCCGTGTCGCGTCGAAACCCGGTGCGTCCGGCGTCGCGTGACAAGCCTGGTGCCGTCCGGCGTCGCGGCACGCGGCCCCTCACGCCGTGGCCGCCGGTGGGGCCAGTTGGCGGGAGAGCCAGGTCGGTACGCCGCCCAGGAGGCGGAAGAGGCGGCGGGCCTCCTCGCGGAGGCGGGACGCCTCCGGTTCGGGCTCGGTGTCGGCGAGCGACGCGAGCGCGGGGGCCGTACCCACGAGGTAGCCCAGCTCCTCGCGGATGCGCAGGGATTCGGCGAAGCCGTGGCGCGCCTCGGCCAACTCGCCGTCACGCAGGGCGAGTCCCGCCAGATGGCGCCAGGTGAACGACTGCAGCAGCAGGTTGTCGTGCGCGGTGGCGCCGGCGTGGGCGCGGCGGTAGGCGGCGCGCGCGGCCTGCGGGGCGTGGGCGAGGTTCTCCGCGAGGAGCCCCCGGCGGAAGTCGAGCAGTGCCCGGCCGGGCGCTCCCGGCGCGATCAGCGCGGCGGCCCGGCCCAGCGCGGCCCGCGCCTCGTCCGAGCGGTCGCGGACCCCGAGCAGCGTGGCCGCGTACGCCAACTGGCCGCGCTCACAGGCCGCCGCGCCCCGCTCGTCGTCGGTCCGGGCCTGCGCCTCGGCCGTGCGCAGCGCGTCCTCGGCCTCCTCCCAGCCCTGCTCGGTGTAGAGGCAGCGTTCGACGAGGAGCGCGGTGCGCTGCAGCGCGGCCTGTGGGGTGACGGGTTCGATGAGGGCGGCCGCGTCGACCCAGCACGCTCGTGAACGCAGGCGCCATACCGCGGTCTGGAGTGGATCGTCGCCGGCGGTCGTTCCGTTACCAGACATGGCGGTATGCGCCACGTTGCCCTCCCCGAGCACACCGTTGAGCTTTGAGTTGGTGGCCGCATCTCAGCACGAATGGCCGGGCTGGCCAAGAGGGTGGGTGAAAGAATTCACAAAGTCATGGGGTGCGGAGGGCGCACATCGATCTTCGTCCACCACCCCCCGGGCTTCGCCCCGCCGGCACCAACTCGCCGCCCGTGGGCGCTAACTCATCCGCAGCGCCAGGAAGAAGTCCAGCTTGTCCTCCAGGCGGGACAGGTCCCGGCTCGTCAACTGCTCGATACGGCCCACCCGGTAGCGCAGTGTGTTGACGTGCAGGTGGAGGCGGGCCGCGCAGCGGGTCCAGGAGCCGTCGCACTCCAGGAACGCCTCCAGGGTGGGGATCAGCTCGGCGCGGTGGCGGCGGTCGTAGTCGCGCAGCGGGTCCAGGAGGCGGGCGGTGAAGGCGCGGCGGACGTCGTCGGGGACGAAGGGCAGCAGCAGGACGTGGGAGGCCAGCTCCTGGTGGCCGGCCGCGCAGACCCGGCCGGGGCGGGCCGCCGCCACCCGGCGGGCGTGCCGGGCCTCCTCCAGGGCGCCCCGCAGGCCCTCCGCCGAGTGCACGGACGCGCTGACGCCGAGGGTGAGCCGCCCGTCGCCGTCGAGGCCGGCCGACAGCGGGTCCCGTACGGCGGCGAGCAGGGTGTCGGCGTGGATGCCGGACTCGGAGCCGTCGTGCTCCGTCGAGACGGCGGGCAGCGGGACGAGCGCGATGGCCTCGTCACCCGTGTGGGCGACGGCGATCCGGTCCGAGTGCTCGGGGCCGGTCGCCAGGGGGTCCACGAGGATCTCCTCCAGCAGCGCCTGCGCCACCGGCCCCCCGTCGATCCCGTCCGCCCGTCGCCCGCCATCGTTCTCGCCCGCGGGGCCCTGCTCCTCCCACTCGACCCTCGCCACGACGACCTGCCAGTGCGGGGCCGCCCCGAGGCCCGGCAGGAGCACCGGTGCGGCGACCCGCAGCCGGGCCGCGATCTCGGCGGGCGCCGAACCCGCCTGCACCAGCTCCAGGACCTCCTGGGCGAGCCGGCGCCGTACCGTGCGGGCCGCGTCACGGCGGTCTCGCTCGACGGCGATCAGCTGAGTCACGCCGTGCAGCAGGTCGAGCCGCTCGGCGGGCCAGTCCCCGGCGTCGGCCTCGACGGCGAGCAGCCAGTCGGACAGCACCGTCTCGCGCACGTCACGGGCGGCGGCGTTCCCGGAGCGGCCCGCGCCGCTGATCGGGAACAGCGAGTACGTGGTCGTGCCGACCCCCACCCGGTACGGCCCGCGCCGCCCCGTGCGCGCCGCCGCCAGGTGCTCGCCGGCCAGCCGCGCGCACAGCTCGGCGGGCAGGGACGGCCCCGCGACCTTGGGGCCCGCGATGAGGCGGCCGGTGGGGGAGAGGACCCACGCCCGCAGGTCCAGGTCGGAGCCGAGCAGATCGAGGACGACGTCCGGGCCGCCGCCCGCCGGGCCGGACGTCATCATCCGGCGGTGGCGGTCCACCACGGCCGCCAGGTCCCCGGCGCGCTCGCCGGAGACCTGCCGCACGACGTGCTCGGTGATCGTCGCGAAGGCCACCGACTCGTTGACCGCCAGCAGCGGCAGCCGGTGCCGGGCGCAGGCCACGACGAGGTCCTCGGGGACATCGCCCAGCTCGGCCTCGCCGGCCGCCAGGGCGGTGACACCGGCGCCGACGAGGATCCGTACGAAGGGTTCGGAGTCGGTGGCGTCATGGCGCCAGGCGAGGCCGGTGAGCACCAGCTCGCCGCCGGAGAGGTAGCGGCTGGGGTCCCGCAGGTCGGTGGTCATCACACCCCGCACGGGGCGGTCCAGCTCGTCCTCGCCGCCGAGCAGCCGCAGACCCAGCGCGTCGGTGTCCAGCAGTGCGCGCAGGCGCATTCTCGTCGCCGCCGTTCCTGTCTCGAAATCTATGGTCGGTTCGCCCGGGGGGCGACCCGGTGGCTTCCGGAGGAGGGTGGTTACGGAAGGCCGGGACACGTCCGGGGCGTGGCCTGGGACTTTCGAAAAACGACCCGCCCGGCTCCGGGTGTGTGCTGCGTGTTTCCAGAGCAAAACGAGGAGGTTGCCGATGGCCTCCGTTCATACGAATCTACAAGATACGCCCCCTGGCCAGGCAACTCCTTCATGGTTTCCGTGACTGACCGGGGCGGAGGAGGGCGCTGTGTACTGGTGTCGACCCCTCATGAACAGCACATGAACGAGCCGGGCCCGCCGCACATGATCTGGCTCAAACGGAACCACTCCGAGACGACCTGAGACGAAGAAGAGAGCCGGTCAGATGGACTTCCTTCGCCCCGCCAGCTGGGAGGAGGCGCTCGCCGCGAAGGCCGAGCACCCCACCGCTGTGCCGATCGCCGGCGGCACCGATGTGATGGTCGAGATCAACTTCGACCACCGTCGGCCCGAGTATCTGCTGGACCTGAACCGCGTCGGCGACCTCTACGAGTGGGAGGTCGGCGAGGAGACGGTTCGCCTGGGCGCTTCCGTCCCCTACACCCGGATCATGGAGCACCTCCGGCCCGAGCTGCCCGGCCTCGCCCTGGCCTCGCACACGGTGGCCTCCCCGCAGATCCGCAACCGCGGCGGCGTCGGCGGCAACCTCGGCACCGCCTCCCCGGCCGGCGACGCCCACCCGGCCCTCCTCGCGGCGGGCGCCCGGGTCGAGGTCGAGTCCGTACGGGGCTCCCGGCTCATCCCGATCGACGACTTCTACACCGGCGTCAAGCGCAACGCGCTCGCCCCGGACGAGCTGATCCGGGCCGTCCACATCGACAAGGCCGACGGACCGCAGCAGTACTCCAAGGTCGGCACCCGCAACGCCATGGTCATCGCCGTGTGCGCCTTCGGGCTGGCCCTGCACCCCGCGACGCGCACCGTCCGCACCGGCATCGGCTCGGCCGCGCCGACCCCCGTCCGGGCCAGGGCCGCCGAGGAGTTCCTGAACGCGGCGCTCGACGAGGGCGGCTTCTGGGACAACGGCAGGATCATCACCCCGTCGGTCGCCAAGCAGTTCGCCGAGCTGTGCTCCGCCGCCTGCAACCCGATCGACGACGTCCGCGGCACCGCGAGCTACCGCCGCCACGCCGTCGGCGTCATGGCCCGCCGCACGCTCATGTGGACCTGG
Organism: Streptomyces torulosus; assembly: GCF_001419765.1. Classification (GTDB taxonomy): domain Bacteria; phylum Actinomycetota; class Actinomycetes; order Streptomycetales; family Streptomycetaceae; genus Streptomyces; species Streptomyces torulosus. The sequence goes on along the minus strand of NZ_LIRK01000328.1, from coordinate 17,176 downwards.
GAGTCGTACCGCGGCAACGCCGCCCGCACGGAGGGAGCCGCCTGATGCGCGTCACTTTCACGGTCAACGGACGTCCGCAGGAGGCCGACGACGTGTGGGAGGGCGAGTCCCTCCTGTACGTCCTGAGGGAACGCCTGGGGCTCCCCGGCTCCAAGAACGCCTGCGAACAGGGCGAGTGCGGCTCGTGCACCGTCCGCCTGGACGGCGTGCCGGTGTGCGCGTGCCTGGTCGCCGCCGGGCAGGTGGAGGGCCGCGAGGTCGTCACCGTCGAAGGGCTCGCCGACTTCGCCAAGCAGCGCGCCGAGCACGGCGGTTGCGCCTCCGGCGCGTGCGGCACGGCGGACGCCGCGGCCGGGACCCCGCTCGACGAGGCCCGGCGCTGGGCCGCCCGGGGCAGCGACTCCCACACCGGCGAGGGCACCGAACTCTCCCCGGTCCAGCAGGCGTTCATCGACGCCGGCGCCGTCCAGTGCGGCTTCTGCACCCCCGGACTGCTCGTCGCCGCCGACGAGATGCTGGAGCGCCACCCCAGCCCGACCGACGCGGACATCCGCGAGGCCCTCTCGGGCAACCTGTGCCGCTGCACCGGCTACGAGAAGATCATGGACGCGGTCCGCCTCGCGGCCGCCCGGCAGTCCGAAGGGGTCTGATCATGGGAACCACCGGTCTGCCCACCAACATCACCCAGGGCTCCCGCACCAAGGGCGGCATCGGCGAGTCCACCCTCCGTCCCGACGGCACCCTCAAGGTCACCGGAGAGTTCGCCTACTCCTCCGACATGTGGCACGAGGACATGCTCTGGGGCCAGATCCTGCGCTCCACGGTCGCCCACGCCGAGATCGTCTCCATCGACACCGCAGAGGCCCTCGCCACCCCCGGTGTGTACGCCGTCATGACGTACGACGACCTGCCGACCGACGTGAAGCACTACGGCCTGGAGATCCGGGACACCCCCGTCCTCGCCCACGGCAAGATCCGCCACCACGGGGAGCCCGTCGCGATCGTCGCCGCCGACCACCCGGAGACCGCGCGCCGCGCCGCCGCCAAGATCAAGGTGGAGTACCGCGAACTGCCCGTCGTCACCGACGAGGCCTCCGCGACCGCGCCGGACGCGGTCCTCGTCCACGGGAACCGCACCGACCACCACAGCGGGCACGTCCCGCACCCGAACATCGTCCACCGTCAGCCCGTCATCCGCGGCGACGTGGCGAAGGCACGCGAGCGCGCCGACGTCATCGTCGAGGGCGAGTACGTCTTCGGCATGCAGGACCAGGCCTTCCTCGGCCCCGAGTCCGGCCTCGCCGTCCCCGCCGAGGACGGCGGCGTCGACCTCTACGTCGCCACCCAGTGGCTGCACGCCGACCTGGGCCAGATCGCGCCCGTGCTCGGCCTGCCCGAGGACAAGGTCCGGATGACGCTGGCCGGCGTCGGCGGGGCCTTCGGCGGTCGCGAGGACCTGTCGATGCAGATCCACGCCTGCCTGCTCGCCCTGCGCACGGGCAAGCCCGTCAAGATCGTGTTCAACCGCTTCGAGTCCTTCTTCGGCCATGTCCACCGCCACCCCGCGAAGCTCCACTACGAGCACGGCGCGACGAAGGACGGCAAGCTCACCCACCTCAAGGCCCGTATCGTCCTGGACGGCGGTGCCTACGCCTCCTCCTCCCCGGCCGTCGTCGGCAACGCCGCCTCCCTCGGCGCGGGCCCCTACGTCATCGAGGACGTCGACATCGAGGCCCTCGCCCTCTACACCAACAACCCGCCCTGCGGCGCGATGCGCGGCTTCGGCGCGGTCCAGGCGTGCTTCGCGTACGAGGCCCAGATGGACAAGCTGGCGGCGAGGCTCGGCATGGACCCGGTGGAGTTCCGGCGGATCAACGCCATGTCCCAGGGCGCCGTCATGCCGACCGGCCAGGTCGTCGACTCCCCGGCCCCGGTCGCCGAACTCCTGCGCCGCGTCAAGGCGATGCCCATGCCCCCCGAGCGGCAGTGGCTCGCGGCGGGCGAGGCGGCGGACGTGCGGGAGCTGCCGGGCGGCCTGTCCAACACCACGCACGGCGAGGGCGTCGTACGCGGGGTGGGCTACGCGGTCGGCATCAAGAACGTCGGCTTCTCCGAGGGCTTCGACGACTACTCCACGGCCCGGGTGCGCATGGAGGTCGTCGGCGGCGAACCGGTCGCGACGGTCCACACCGCCATGGCGGAGGTAGGCCAGGGCGGCATCACCGTCCACGCGCAGATCGCCCGTACCGAGCTGGGCGTCACCCAGGTGACCATCAATCCGGCCAACACCCAGGTGGGCTCGGCCGGTTCGACGTCGGCGTCCCGTCAGACGTACGTCACCGGCGGCGCCGTGAGGAACGCCTGCGAACTGGTCCGGGAGAAGGTCCTGGAGATGGGTCGCCGCGCGTTCGGCACGTACCACCCCGCATGGGCCACCGCCGAACTCCTCCTGGAGGGCGGCAAGGTCGTCACCGACGCCGGTGAGGTCCTCGCCGACCTGGTGGACGTCCTCGGCGACGAGGCCGTCGAGATCGAGGAGCAGTGGCGGCACCGGCCGACCGAACCCTTCGACCTGCGCACCGGGCAGGGCTTCGGCCACGTCCAGTACTCCTTCGCCGCGCACCGTGCCGTCGTCGAGGTCGACACCGAGCTGGGCATGGTCAAGGTCGTCGAACTGGCTTGCGCGCAGGACGTCGGCAAGGCCCTCAACCCGCTCTCCGTGCTCGGCCAGATCCAGGGCGGCACGACACAGGGCCTCGGCATCGCCGTCATGGAGGAGATCGTCGTCGACCCGAAGACGGCGAAGGTCCGCAACCCGTCCTTCACGGACTACCTCATCCCCACGATCCTCGACACGCCGACCATCCCCGTCGACGTGCTCGAACTCGCCGACGACCACGCGCCGTACGGGCTGCGCGGAGTCGGCGAGGCCCCCACCCTGTCCTCCACCCCGGCCGTCCTCGCGGCGATCCGGGCGGCGACGGGGCTGGAGCTGAACCGCACGCCGGTACGCCCCGAACACCTGACGGGCACGGCGTAACTCCGTTGGTCCGCCGGTGAGCTCGGCGGGTTCCTGTCTCGTCGGCGGCTGCGGGTGGTGTGAGGTCGCTCGCGCAGTTCCCCGCGCTCCTGAAAAGCCCCGGGCGCGACCCTTGCCGCCAAGGGGCGCGGGGAACTGCGCGACCAACCCCCACCCACCCGCGGTCGCCGAACGAACCGCACCGACCGAGCTCAAGCGCGCAGCAACCCCACCACCGGGCAACAGCCACACCCCACGGCCACCCGGCACCGCTCCAGCACCGCAGGTACCCCGTTCGTCTCGGGCCGTCCCCCGGGTCGGGCACCTTCCCAAATCCCACCGCAGCACAGCGCAGCGGCCGGGTGCCCCTGTGAACCTTGGGAGTAGCCCACATGACCCAGCAGTCCCTCCAGCCGAAGACCGACGCGTCAGCGGACGACGCGGTCGCGGAACCCCCCGTCCCCGCCGGCAGGTCCTCACTCGACCGGTACTTCCACATCACCGCCCGAGGGTCCTCCGTCGCGCGTGAGGTGCGCGGCGGCGTCACCACCTTCATGGCGATGGCGTACATCCTCCTGCTCAACCCGCTCATCCTGTCCGGCCCGGACGCCGCGGGCGCCACCCTCGGCCAGAAGGCCCTGATCACGGCGACCGCCCTCGCGGCGGCCGTCAGCACCCTGCTCATGGGCTTCGTCGGCAGGGTGCCGCTCGCCCTCGCCGCGGGCCTGTCCGTCTCCGGGGTCATCGCCTCGCAGGTCGCGCCGCAGATGACCTGGCCGCAGGCGATGGGCATGTGCGTGATGTACGGCGTGATCATCATGCTGCTGGTCGTCACCGGCCTCCGCGAGATGATCATGAACGCGATCCCACTGGCCCTGAAGCACGCGATCACCATGGGTATCGGTCTGTTCGTCGCCCTGATCGGCTTCTACAAGGCCGGCTTCGTGCACCAGGGCAAGGCGACCCCGGTCACCCTCGGCCCCGCCGGTGAACTCGCCGGCTGGCCCGTCCTGCTGTTCGCGGCCACCCTCCTCGCGATCTTCATGCTGCAGGCCCGCGGTGTGCCCGGCGCGATCCTGCTCGGCATCGTCGGCGGCACCGTCCTCGCCGTCGTCCTCAACGCCCTCGGTGCCATCGACCCGAAGCAATGGGCGGGCGGCGCACCGGAGTTGCACGGCAGCGCGGTGTCGATGCCGGACTTCTCGCTGTTCGGGCACGTCGAGTTCGGCGGCTGGGGCGACGTCGGCGCGATGACGGTCGGCATGATCGTCTTCACCCTCGTCCTCGCCGGGTTCTTCGACGCGATGGCCACCATCATCGGCGTGGGCACGGAGGCGGGCCTCGCCGACGACAAGGGCCGGATGCCCGGCCTGTCCAAGGCGCTGTTCATCGACGGCGCGGGCGGCGCGATCGGCGGTGTGGCGGGCGGCTCCGGCCAGACGGTGTTCGTCGAGTCGGCGACCGGGGTCGGCGAGGGCGCCCGTACGGGCCTGTCCTCCGTCGTCACCGGACTGTTCTTCGCCGCCTGCCTGTTCTTCACCCCGCTGACGGCGATCGTCCCCGGCGAGGTCGCGGCGGCGGCCCTGGTGGTCATCGGCGCCATGATGATGACCAACGCCCGGCACGTCGACTGGTCCGACCGCGCCACCGCGGTCCCCGTCTTCCTGACCGTCGTGATCATGCCGTTCACGTACTCCATCACCGCGGGCGTCGCGGCCGGAGTCGTCTCGTACGTCGCCATCAAGCTCGCCCAGGGCCGGGCGCGGGAGATCGGCGCGTTCATGTGGGGCCTGACGGCGGTGTTCGTCGTCTTCTTCGCGCTCGACCCGATCGAGAGCTGGCTGGGCGTGCACTAGGGGCCCCTAGGACGGCCCCGGTTAGGGCCCACGGCCGAGTATCGTCCGCGCAACCGCAATCTGTGAGGAGACCGAGAGATGCTGGACATCGCCGACGAGCTGCACCGGTGGGTCGGGCAGGGGCGCGACTTCGCCGTGGCCACCGTGGTGGCCGTCGGCGGCAGCGCCCCTCGGCAGCCGGGCGCCGCCCTCGCGGTGGACTCCGACGGCACGGCGATCGGCTCGGTCTCCGGCGGCTGCGTGGAGGGCGCCGTCTACGAGCTGTGCCGACAGGCGCTGGAGGACGGCGAACCCGTCCTCGAACGCTTCGGCTACAGCGACGAGGACGCCTTCGCCGTCGGCCTGACCTGCGGCGGGATCATCGACATCCTCGTGACACCGGTGCGGGCGGGCGACCCCGTCCGCCCGGTGGTTGCCGCCGCGCTCGCCTCGGCGGCGGGCGGGGAGGCGGCGGCGATGGCACGGATCGTCTCCGGCCCGGCGGAGCTGCGCGGCCGGGCCCTGCTGGTCCGCCCGGACGGCTCGTACGACGGCGGCTTCGGCGCCCACCCCGAACTGGACCGCACGGTCGCCGCCGAGGCCCGCGCCCTCCTGGACGCCGGCCGCACCGGCACCCTGGAGATCGGAGAGCAGGGCTCACGTTGCGGAGCGCCGCTCACGGTTCTGGTGGAGTCCTCCGTCCCACCACCCCGGATGATCGTCTTCGGTGCGATCGACTTCGCGTCCGCGCTCGTCCGGATCGGCAAGTTCCTCGGCTACCACGTGACCGTCTGCGACGCCCGCCCCGTCTTCGCCACCCGCACCCGTTTCCCGGAGGCGGACGAGATCGTCGTCGAGTGGCCGCACCGATACCTGGAACGCACGGACGTCGACGCCCGGACCGTCCTGTGCGTCCTCACCCACGACGCCAAGTTCGACGTACCGCTGCTCCGCCTCGCCCTGCGCCTCCCCGTCGCCTACGTCGGCGCGATGGGCTCCCGCCGCACCCACCTCGACCGCGAGCGACGCCTCCGCCAGGAGGGCGTCACCGACCTGGAACTGGCCCGCCTCCGCTCACCCATCGGCCTGGACCTCGGCGCCCGCACCCCGGAGGAGACGGCCCTGTCCATCGCCTCCGAGATCGTCGCCCACCGCCGCGGCGGCACCGGGGTCCCCCTGACGGGCGCGCACACGCCGATCCACCACGACGGCCCGTCGTCGGACCCGGCGGACGTGCCGAGCCTGAGGGTGTCCTGACGCCCCTTCAGGCTTCGCCCGACTTGAGACTTGACCGCCCGGGCGGCAGGGTTGACCGTCGGTGACACGGCAACAGCACGACGGGGGCGGACAGTTGAGCACGGTGAGCGTGGGGCACGGCACGGGCGAGGGCATGGACGAGGGCCCCGACGGCGCCACGGGCCTGGACGGCGGCGACGGAGGCACGGGCTCGGGCCTCGTCGACGGAGAGGCCGGTGGGGCAGCCGACGGCACCCGCGACGAGCGTCGGCTGTCGACACCCGCGACCACCCTGCTCGGTCTCTTCCTCCTCGTCGACGTGGTCTTCGTCTGCGGCGCCCTCGTGACCCTGTGGCCGGTGGTCCTGGCGACGGTCGAGCCGGGGGCGGACCCCGCGGCCACCGCCCGCTGGTCGCCGTTCGGTTTCGGCGACTGGGCGCTGACCGCGGACACGGCGATGCTGCTGGCCGTGGTGGTGTGCAGCGCGCTCGGCAGCTTCGTCCACGCGGCCACCTCGTTCGCGACGTACGTCGGCAACCGGCGGCTCTACGCGAGCTGGCTCTGGTGGTACCTGCTGCGCGCCGGTATCGGCGTGGCCCTCGCGCTCCTCGTCTACCTGCTGCTGCGCGGCGGCCTCTTCGCCGGCAGCTCCGGCGCCGGCGCCACCAACCCGTACGGCTTCTCCGGCATAGCCGGCCTCTGCGGCCTGTTCTCCAAGCAGGCCACCGACAAGCTGCGCGAGATCTGCGACACCCTCCTCAGCACCACCGGCGACGGCGACCGCGACCGCCGGGACGGCCTCGCCACCCCCCGCGACAGCACCACGGCCCCGAACCCCAGCAAGCCCTGACGCCCGACCGTCGCCGGCCTGGTACGGGCAGTCCTGTCGTCGCGGAGGGCCCTGGCTCTCCGGTCGTCACGGGCCGAGAGCGGACGCATGACAGCACCAGTTGATCACGATGACCGCACCACGAACGGGGAACCTCTGATGAGCGATGACATGACCTCCAGCGGCTGGGACGTCCTGGACGCCTCCCACGAGGCACTGCGCACGGCGGTCCGCGCCGTCCCCGCCGACGGCTGGCACCTGGCGACGCCCTGCGCGGGCTGGACCGTCACCCAGGTCTTCCAGCACGCCGTCGGCGACCAGATCGGCTACGCCGCCGCGCTGACCGGCGAACCCGGTCCCGACTTCAACCCGTTCGCCCCGTCGGGCGACCTGGAGGGAGTGGACCCGGCGGCGTTCCTGGAGGACGCCCTGGCACGCGCGGCGAAGGCGTGGGCGGGGATCGACCGGGACGCCGCCGAGGTGCCCGTGCCGGTACCGCCGAACAAGTTGTCCCCGTGGTCCGGTTCGGCGGCGTGCGGGCTGGACGCGGCGGTCCACGCCTGGGACATCGCCCAGGCGACGGGCCGACCCTCGCCGCTCACACCCGAGCTGGCTCGCCCTCTCCTCAAGGTCGCCAGGGAGATCGTCGAGCCACTCCGCCCCTACGGCGCGTACGCCGCGGCCCTGACCCCCGACGAGGGCGACGACGACGTGACGGTCCTCCTGCGCTACCTGGGCCGCGACCCTCGCTGGAGCGCCTCTTGACCCTGCTCGCGGCGAGGTAGGACGCCTCCGGCAGCTGGGTGCACGGTCGAGTACCGACCCGTGGAGGTGCTCAGCGCCCGGAGGGCGTCTCCCTCAACAACCCGTCCATCGCGCGCCCGAACATCCGCCGGGACAGCCACCCGAGGGGCCGGTCGCAGAAGCCCGGCAGCCGGTGGACGCGCAGTTCCTCGCGCCACAGGACACGCGAAGCGGCGGGGCTGGGCGCGGAGTCGGGTCCGGCTCCCGCCACGTCGCCGTGGGGACGGACCTCGATCTCGGCCCACCCCTTGACCAGGGACCCGTGCTTGACGAGCCGACACCGCCCCACCCCTCCGCCCTCCGGCGGCTGCCACACCACCACCTCCATCGGGTCGTCGAAGGCGAGGGGGCCGATACCGCTGCGGGCGACGAAGACCGTGCCCTCGGTGGTCGGGGGAGGCGTGCGGACGGTGACCTGGGTCAAGGGGACGACGTCGGCATGGCGATGCCAGTCGGTGAGACGCTGCCAGGCCACGTCGACGGGGAGGTGGGAGAGGCGTTCGAGGAGGAAGAGGACCACGAAGCCGATCGTAGGTGAACAATCGGGGACACGGCGGGCGCATCGAACCGTCCCGCCCTACGGACGATCACGGCACGCACTACCGGCCGGGAGCAGGCAAACCGCGATGGCTGGACCGTGGTCCTCCGGCAGCCCTCACCCCGACGAGGGCACCGTGCCGGCGGTGAGGAAGAACGTGACGGCGTAGGTGAAACGGCCCGTGCGCACGGCGTCGTCGAACTGCGCCACGAACCGTTCCGCCTCCCCGGGCTCGAGGTGCCCGTGCGCCGCGGCGGTGTGCGCCCACGTACGCATCCCCAGGACGTTGTCGGCGGCCGAGGGGTCGCGTACGAGCAGGGTCCGGGCCTCCGCGGCGATGTCACGCAGACCGCGGGCGGCGAGCAGCCCGGCATGCCGGTGGGCGAGGGTGCCGTTGCGCAGCGCCACGTCGGCGCGGAACCGCAGTACGCGGCGGGCGAGTTCCTGGTCGTCGATGTCCACGACCTGGGTGTCGTAGTCCGGGTCTGCCAGGGCGATACGACCGCCGGGCCGCACCACCCGCACCAACTCGTCCAGCACCCGGCCCGGTTCGGCGACGTGCTGGAGTACGCGGTCCGCCCAGGCACCGTCGAAACGGTCCGCCGCGAACGGCAGCCGATGCCCGTCCGCGACGGCGGTGAACGGCAGTCCCCGGTCCCGTGCCTGCTCGATCATCGTCAACGAGCTGTCCAACGCGACGACTTCGATCCCGTCCCCGGACCGAAGGGACGCGGCCGCGGCCCCGGTCCCTGCGCCGACCTCCAGGAACAGCCCGCCGCCCGCCGTCCGGAGCAGATCCCGCAACCGCCGTTTGTAGGCGGCGTAGAACGGCTCCGCACTCAACCGGTCCAGTACCCCGACCCATTCGTCCGGCCGGAGTTGCGCGTCCACCGACGTGAAACCGTGAGCAACACCGTGATCGTCCATACGGGCACACTAGGCGGAGCGGCCCCACCGGTGACGCTTTCCGGTCGCCACCGTCTACCGTCGCCACCCCGCGTACGGCAGCATGAGCCCCGTCCGCACGTCCCGCCCCGGCCGGAAGGTGCACCCCGTGGACCGTGAACTGCACGCCAGGCTCGACGAGTTGCAGCGGGATCCGTATCCGCACTACGCGCGGGCGCGGGCGGCGGAGGGGCTCACCTATGTGCCGGAGCTGGACTCGTGGCTGGTGGTCCGGGACGCGGATGTGCGGGAGGTGCTGCGGCGGCCGGAGGACTTCTCGTCGGCCAACGCGCTGCGCCCCGACGTGATGCCCGCGCCCGCCGCCCTGGCCGTGCTGGCCGGCGGCTTCGGCGGCCGGCCGGTCGTGGTGACCGCCGACGGGGACCCGCACCAGGCGCTGCGGGCGCCCATCGTGCGCGGCCTGTCGCCCGCGCGGGTCGGCGCCGTCCTCCCGTACGCCGCCGAGCGGGCCGCCGCGCTCCTCGACGGCTTCGAGAAGGACGGCCGGGTCGAACTGATGGCCGCCTACGCCGGGAAGCTGCCCGGCGACGTCATCGGACGCCTCGTCGGTTTCGACCCGGCGGACGTACCGGCCCTGGTGCACGGCGGTCACCGGCTCGAAGAACTGCTCTTCCGGCCCCTGACGGAGGCCGAGCAGATCGCCGCCGCCGAGGACGTGGTGGCGATGTCCCACCGTGTCGACGCGTTCGTCCGCGCCCGCCGCGCCGCCCCCCGCGAAGACCTGGTCACCGACCTCATCACATCCGTCGCCGGGCCGGGCGACGACGAGCTGACGCTCGATCAACGCCATGAGCTGGTCGCCCATCTGCAGAACCTGCTCATCGCCGGGCATCTCACGACCACGGCCCTCATCGGCACGACCCTCCTGCACCTCCTGCGGCACCCCCGCCAGTGGGAGCTGCTGTGCGCCCACCCCGACCGCATCCCGGCCGCCATCGAGGAGGCCGCCCGGTACGACACGGCCCTGCAGGGCTTCCGCCGGGTCACGACCCGAGCCGTCACCCTCGCGGGCACCGAACTGCCCGCCGGGACACCGGTGTTCCTCGCCTTCGGCGGCGCCAACCGCGACGGCTCCCGCCACCCGGACCCCGACGACTTCGACATCACCCGCACCGCCGCCGCCCGCCACCTCTCCTTCGGCCTCGGCGTCCACGCCTGCCCCGGCTCTACACTCGCCCGCGAACAACTCCGCATCACCCTGGAGCTGCTGACCCGCCGCATGCCAGGGCTGCGCCTCGCGGACGATCAGCGGATCGTCATGCGGACGACCCTGATCCACCGCTCCCCGGAGACCCTCGAACTCGTCTGGTGACGCCGCCGGGCGGTGAGCCCCGACGGCGGACAAGGTCTCGCGGTGACTCCGCGGTCCCCGTCGGCCTTCGCCGACTCACACGTCCAGCAACTCCCGCGCGGCCACCGGCGCCCCCGTCTCCAGCGACCGGTTCGCCGCCAGGCCCGTCACCAGGGACCTCGCCCCGTCCACCGCGTCCGCGGCGCGGCCCAGCTCGTCGGGGACGCGGTCCGCGAACAGGTCGGCCAGCATCCGTACGTCCCCGCCGCCGTGCCCGCCCTCGCCCGTCGCGACCTTCACCTCACGCGGCCGCTCCCAGAACCGCCGTACGAGCAGCTCGGTCCGCCCGGCCTCGTCGCCGGTCTCCGTGCCGTGCAGGACGGGGCTCGCCCCGGTGACCCGGACGTGCGGGCGGGTCCATGTCGACTCCTCCACCAGCAGCTCCAGACGCCCCTCGCTGCCGTTGAAGGCGATCCGGTAGCCCTCCCAGGGCGCGTACGCCGTCAGGTGGTACGTCAGGGTCGCCCCGGACGCGTACCGCACGAGGACCGCCATGTCGTCCTCGATGGTGACGCCGGGCCCGAAGACGTTCCGGTCGCGGTGGTAGCCGTCCTCCCGCTCGGCGTCCAGGTAGAGCGCGCTGAGGACGGGGGAGTCGTCGAGGTGCAGGGCGAAGGGGTCGCCCTCGGCGGCGGGGGAGCCGTGGGCGCGGTCGTAGTCGCGGGCGAGTCCTCGGCGCCGGCCCGCCTCGTCGCCGTAGAAGAAGAGGCCGCCCTGGGCGAAGACGGTCTCGGGGCGGGTGCCGAGCCACCAGTTGACCAGGTCGAAGTGGTGGGTCGACTTATGGACCAGCAGCCCGCCGGAGTTCGCCTTCTCGCGGTGCCAGCGGCGGAAGTAGTCGGCGCCGTGCCGCAGATCGAGCAGCCACTCGAAGTGCACCGAGCCGACCTCGCCGATCTCACCGCTCGCGAGCAGCTCCCGTACGGCCGAGTGCACCGGGCTGTAGCGGTAGTTGAAGGCGACCCGCACCTCGCGGCCCGTCCGGCGGCGCGCGTCCAGGATGCGGCGGGCGCGCCCGGCGTCGGTGGTCATCGGCTTCTCGGTGACGACGTCGCAGCCCGCCTCCAGGGCCCGCACGATGTAGTGGTCGTGGGACCGGTCCACACCGCACACCACCACCAGGTCGACCCGCTCGCGCCGCAGCATCTCCTCGAACTCCTCGGCGGCGTACGCGGGTACGGGCACGCGGCCGGGGTGGTCGGCGGCGATCCAGGCGTTGTGGACGGCCATGCGGTGCGCGTTGGTGTCGCAGAGACCGACGAGATCGATCCGGTCCGCGAAGGAGCCCGTCAGCGCCTCGGTGAACATCTGTGCGCGGGCGCCGAGCCCGACGACGGCGGCCCGGCGGCGGCCCACGGAGACGGTGCAGGGGTCTTGTTGTGACATCCGGACCTTCCCTAGGGTCTCGTGCGGGGGGGGGAAGCGCTTTCTAGTGAAAGAGGTGACCCACTCATGCCCGGAAACAGGACAAGGAAGTCCTCCGCGACGGCCGTGGTCCTCGCCCTGTGCGCGGTGCTCGGCGGCTGCTCGGGCCCACAGGAGTCGGGCGGCGGCGGCAAGGTCGTCCTGCGCTACACATGGTGGGGCAACCCCGACCGGGCGGCGAGAACCCAGCAGGCCGTCGACCTCTTCGAGGAGAAGCACCCCGGGATCGAGGTGCAGACCTCGTTCTCCGGTTACGACGCCTACAAGCAGAAGCTGGCGACCCAGGCCGCCGGCGGTGACGCGCCCGACGTCATGCAACTCGACTACCGCATGATCGACCAGTACGCCTCCGGGGGCGTCCTGCTGGACTTCGCCGAGCAGCGGGCCGCTCTCGACACCGACGCGTTCGACACGGGACTCCTCGCCACCGGGAAGGTCGACGGCAGGCAGTACGCGATCCCCCAGGCCCGGGGCACCGAGACCGTCGTGTACGACGCGAAGCAGTGGAAGGCGGCCGGGGTCGCCCCGCCCCGCGAGGGCTGGACCTGGAACGACTGGGCCGACACCATGCGGGAGTTGGCGCGCAGGACCGGTGAGCCGGGCGGCACGGACCCCGGCTGGAGCGAGGACGCCTTCGAGGTCTGGCTGCGCGGCCGCGGCAAGGCCCTCTATACCGAGGACCGGCAACTCGGCTTCACGGCGGACGACTTGACCCACTACTGGACGTTCACCGACCGGCTCCGCCGGGAGGGCGCCGTCTCGCCCGCCGAAGAGACCACCCAACTCGACGGCACGGTGGAGAACACCCCGCTCGGCCGCGGCAGGGCCCTCTCCGACAACAACTGGGACGCCCCGGCCAGCGGCTACCTCGGCCTCCTCCCCGACGGCGAGGTCACGCTCGCGCCGATGCCCTCGGGCGAGGACGGCACACCGGGCCAGTACTTCAAGCCGTCGATGTTCATGGGCGTGGCCGCCGACACGAGTCACCCCGAGGAGTCCGTCCGCCTCGTCGACTTCATGCTGAACGACCCCGAGGCCGCGAAGATCCTCGGCGCCACCCGCGGCATCCCCGTCAACGAGACCCTCCGCGAGGAGATCGCGCCGGACCTCAAGGACTTCGACCGGACCATCTACGACTACCAGGCCTCCCTGGAGGGCGAGTTGAAGGCCCCGCCCCAGGCACCCCCCTCCGGCGACAGCGCCCTGCAGACCACCTTCCAACGCGACTACGACCAGGTGTCGTACGAGCGGATGTCCCCCCGAGAGGCCGCCGAGAACTACATCACCGAGGCGAAGGCGGAGCTGAGGTCATGACCACCACACACATGCCGACGACCCGACGGGGCGAGGGCGCCGCACCGCCCGTCCGGCCCGCCCGCAGGCCCCGACGCGAGGGCGCCGCCTGGGTGTTCCTCTCCCCGTGGGTACTGGGCGCCTGCGTCCTCACCCTGCTCCCGATGGCCGTGTCGCTCTACCTCTCCTTCACCGACTACGACCTGTTCAACGCGCCCAGCTGGGTGGGCCTGCGCAACTACACGCAGATGTTCACCGAGGACCCCCGCTACTGGCGTTCGGTCGGGGCGACCCTGACCTACGTCGCCATCGCCGTCCCCCTGCAACTGGCCCTCGCCCTCGTCGTGGCGCTGGCCCTGAAGAACATGCGGCACGGCAAGGCCTTCTACCGGTCAGCGTTCTACGCCCCGTCCCTCCTCGGCGCCTCCATGTCCATCGCCCTCGTCTGGCGGGCGATCTTCAACGACGGCGGCACGGTCGACCATCTGCTCGGCACCGGCGGCTGGGTCAACAAGCCCGGCTGGGCGCTGCTCGCGGTGGCCCTGCTGACGGTCTGGCAGTTCGGCGCCCCGATGGTCATCTTCCTCGCCGGACTCCAGCAGATCCCGGGGGAGTTGTACGAGGCGGCCGAGGTCGACGGCGCCGGGCGCCGGCGCCAGTTCCTGTCGATCACCGTGCCGATGCTGTCACCGGTGATCTTCTTCAACCTGGTCCTCCAGACCATCCAGGCCTTCCAGGTCTTCACCCCCGCCTTCGCGATCAGCGCGGGCAAGGGCGGCCCCGCCGACTCCACCCTCTTCTACACGCTCTACCTCTACGACCGCGGCTTCGTCGCCTCCCACATGGGTTACGCCTCCGCCATGGCCTGGGTCCTGCTGCTCGCCATCGGCGTGGTCACCGCCGTCCTGTTCCGCACGTCCCGCTCCTGGGTCTTCTACGCCTCCGAGGGGGACCGATGACCACCACCACGACAACGCCCGCCACCGCCACCGCGCGCAGGCCCTTCGCCTGGCGGCGCCTGGCTCTGCACACCGCGTGCCTGGCCGCCCTGCTGGTCATGCTCTACCCGCTGGCCTGGCTCCTCGCGACCTCGCTGAAACCGGCGGACGAGGTCATCGCGAGCCTCGACCTGCTGCCCGGCCGTCTGGAATGGTCCAACTACGAGACGGCCCTGGAAGGCGTCAACGACATCTCGGTCGGCAGACTGCTCGGCAACTCCCTGCTGATCGCGACCGGCGCGGTCCTCGGGAACGTACTGTCCTGCTCCCTCGCGGCGTACGCCTTCGCCCGCCTGCGATTCCGCTTCCGTGGACCGCTGTTCGCCTTCATGATCGCCACGATCATGCTGCCGCACCACGCGGTGCTGATCCCGCAGTACATCATCTTCAACCAGCTCGGCATGGTGAACACCTACTGGCCGCTGATCCTGCCGAAGTTCCTGGCCACCGAGGCGTTCTTCGTCTTCCTCATCGTGCAGTTCATGCGGGGACTGCCGAGGGAACTGGAGGAGGCGGCCCGGATCGACGGCTGTGGACCGTTCCGAAGCTTCTTCCTGGTGATTCTGCCGCTGACGCGCCCGGCCCTGATCACCACCGCCATCTTCACGTTCATCTGGATCTGGAACGACTTCTTCACCCAGCTGATCTACCTCTTCTCCCCGGAGAAGTTCACACTGACCCTGGCGCTCAGGTCGTTCGTGGACGCGTCGAGCACCTCGGCGTTCGGCCCGATGTTCGCCATGTCGGTCATCGCGCTGCTGCCGATCGTGCTGTTCTTCCTCGCCTTCCAGCGCTTCCTGGTGGAGGGCATGGCCAACTCCGGGATCAAGGGGTGAACGCGATGCGGACCGAACGGGAGCCGGGCGAGATCTTCGGACCGAGGATGTCGCTGTTCGCCGATGTGCTGAGCGTCGGCGTCGCCGTGGCGGTGGTGAGCCTGCCGCTGGTGACGCTGCCCGCCGCGCTGTCCACGGCGTGCGAGGTGCTGCGGGGCGTACGGGACGGGCGCCCGGTGACCGCCCGGCGGTTCCTCGGCGGGCTGCGGCGACGGTTGCGCTCCGGTGATGTCGCCGCCGGGCTCGTCACCCTCGCCGGTCTTGGCCTCCTCCTCGTCGACCTGGCGCTGGTCTCCGCGGGCCTGCCCGGCGGCCCCGCCCTCGGACTGGCGGTCGCCGCCGTCGGCGTCTGCGCCGCCGTGGTGGGCCTGCGGGCCTGCGCCCGCCCCGAGTCCGCCGTCGACTGGCCCGGCGCGGTGCGCGGGGCCGCCCACGACGCCGTGCGCGACCCGGGCGGCAGCGCCCTGGTGGTGCTGGCCGTGCTGACGGCCGCCCTGTGCGCGTGGATGCTGCTGCCCCTCGCGTTCCTCGTCCCCGGACTGCTGGCCCTCGCCCTCACCGCGATCGACGTACGCGGGGCGACCAAGGGGACCGGGGTGACGGGAGCACGCGGAAAAGAGGTCGCCTCCCAGGAGGGCGTGTGATGGGGTGAGGCCCGGAACTTGTCGCGTGGGACTGGGGAGCAGTGAACAGAAGGCGGCAGAAGAAGCTGTCCGTACGTCTCGTCCGGGCCGCGTCGGTCGGTGACACCGCCACGGTCGACGCGCTGCTCCGGGCTGGTGCCTGCCCCGCGACGGCCGACTCCGACGGCACGACGCCGCTGTACGCGGCGTCCGTGCACGGGGCGGCCGACACGGTCCGCCGGCTGCTGGCCGCCGGCGCCCCGCCCGACACCGAGAGCGGGCACGGCACGGAAGGCACGCCGCTGTGCGGGGCCGCCTGCTGGGGCCACACGGACACCGTGCGCGAACTCCTCGCGCACGGCGCCGATCCGAACCTCCGCGAGGACCACGGCACGGGCCGCCCCCCGCTCTACTGGGCGGAGCGCGGCCCCCACCCGGAGACGGCGGCACTGCTGCTGGCCGCCGGTGCCCACCCGCTCGACGGGACCGCGTGACGTTCGGGGACGCGTGACGGCCGGATGGGTGCTGTCACCCTTGCTGTCGGCTCCGGCCGACTCAGACCGCTATCGCGTACACCTTGCCCGCGTAGCTGCCGATGTAGAGCACGCCGTCGGACACGACCGGCGACGAGGGCGTGAAGAAGCTGTCGCCCGCCGAGAACCGCCACTTCTGTTCACTCGTCTTGACGTCCACCGCGTACAGGTTGCCGTCGTCGCTGCCGAAGTAGAGGACGCCGTCCACCACGGCCGGCCGTGAGTCGACACTGTCCGCCGTGGGGAACTTCAGGCGCTGCTTGGCGGTGACGGCGTCGACTCCGTACAGATCGCCCTTGTCGCCACCGACGTGGACCACCCCGTCGGCGACCGTCGGCGAGGAGGAGCCGACGGGGCCACCGCCCGGAAAGTCCTCGTACCCCATGCCGTCGGAGGCGTTCACGGCGTACAGCCCGTCGATGCCGCCGATGTAGACCCGCCCCTTCGCCACCGCCGGTGACGAGGAGAAGGTGTGGTCCGTGAGCGCCGACCACCGTTCCGTGCCGGTCGCCGCGTCCACCGCCCGCAGGCCGTCGCCGCTGCCGACGTACACGACCCCGTCGACCAAGGCCGGCGTGGAGTCCACATAGCTGGGCGTGAGCGCCGTCCAGCGTTTCTCGCCCGTGGCCGCGTCCACGGCGTGCAGCCCGTCCGCGCTGCCGGTGTAGACGACCCCGTCGGGGACCCCTCGGGGTCGGCCTCGACGACCCCGGCGGTGGAGAACCCGTTGACCTTGCGGGCGGCGCCCACCTCGCGGGCGAACCGGCGCCGGAAGTCGGGATCCTGGGCGAGGTCGGGCCGCACCACCTTCACCGCCACCGCGCGCCCGCTCGGCGAGGGCGGCATGGGGGCGGGTGTACCTGGGCCGGTCGCCGAGCGGGCGCGCGGTG
>NZ_LIRK01000327.1 GCF_001419765.1 Streptomyces torulosus | reverse complement strand
GCGCCCACGAGCCCGGCCACACCAGCCACCACAGGCCCGACTGCCCCACCAGCACCGGGCATCAACAGCCACAGCACCGGCCGACGACAACCACAGCACGGGACATCACCAGCCGTAGCAGCGGGACTTCACCAGCCGCAGCAGCGGGCGTCGGCAACCGCCGCACCGCTTGACGCGGCGCCCCAGCCAGCACGGCCTCGGCGATGACCCCGCCGAGTCCGCCCTCGAAATGACCGAGCTGGTCCGCCGCGTTGGGCCGGCCCGCGGCGGAGGTCGTCGGACGGCCCGCCGCCGAACTGCTGACCCAGGAGGCGTCCTGTCTACCGCCGCTCATCTGCCCCTGGCCACCGGCCACCGGCCAGGCGAACCGGGGAGGGCGGGATGCCGGACGGCAGCCCGACACCCCGGCTGGCCCGCTGGCACGCCGCCCCGCTTCACCGCGCCCCGGTCAGCGCCCCCGCCATCCCCAGCCCGTTCGCCGGTGTGGCGGCGCCCGCCTCAGCGCCCCCGAGCCAGCGCCGCCGCGGCCGCTCCCACCAGGCCCGCGTCCGTGCCCATCTCGGCCGGGGCGACGCTCAGGTGCTGGACGAAGGACAGGGTCGCGTAGTCCTTGAGGGCCGCGCGGAGCGGGGCGAACAGGACGTCGCCGGCGCCCGCGACGCCGCCG
Source organism: Streptomyces torulosus (assembly GCF_001419765.1). Lineage (GTDB taxonomy): Bacteria > Actinomycetota > Actinomycetes > Streptomycetales > Streptomycetaceae > Streptomyces > Streptomyces torulosus. The sequence continues at coordinate 12,805 of NZ_LIRK01000327.1, read as the reverse complement.
CCGATGACGGCGATGTCGATCTCGACGAGCGTGGCGGTGGCGGCGATACCGGCCGCGAGGGCCTGCGCCGCCCGTTCGAAGGAGGCCACGGCGACGGGGTCGCCCGCGCGGGCCGCGGCGGCGATCGCGGCGGCAGAGGTGTCGCCGTCGGGGCCCGGCCGCCAGCCGTTCTCCAGGGCGCGGCGGGCGATGTTGGGGCCGCTCGCGATCCGCTCGACGCAGCCGCGGGCACCGCACGGGCAGGGGTCGCCGTCGAGGTCGACGCTGATGTGGCCGATGTGGCCGGCGTTGCCGGTGGGCCCGGCGTGGAGTCGGCCGCCGAGGACGAGGCCGCCGCCGACGCCCGTCGACACCACCATGCACAGCGCGTTGTCATGGCCGCGGGCGGCGCCCTGCCAGTGCTCGGCGGCGGTGACGGCCACGCCGTCGCCGATCAGCTCGACGGGCAGCCCACCCGTGGCCGCCCGTACCCGGTCGACCAGCGGGAACCCGCGCCAGCCGGGGACGTTGACGGGGCTGACCGTGCCGGCGGAGGCGTCCACCGGGCCCGCGCTGCCGATCCCGACGACCGTGGCGGCACCCCACTGCGGGGCGGCGGTCAGCTCACCGAGGACCTCCTCGACGGCCCGCATCACGGTGTCGCCGTCCTCGCGCGCGGGCGTCGGGCGCTGCGCGCGCACCAGGATCCGGCCGTGGCCGTCCACCAGCGCCCCGGCGATCTTGGTGCCGCCTATGTCGAGCGCGGCCACGAGGTCGGTCTGCATCAGTGTCAGTTCTCCCGCTCCGAGTCTCCTCCCGGGCACCCGGATCCTGCGGCGCCCGGATCTCCGGCCGGAAAAACGGGCAGCACGACGCTCGCCTGGTGGGGGGCGCCGGCCAGAGAATGCGATAGACAGTCTCCCCCGGCTGTGACAACGTTGTCCAGGCTCTATGCTCGACGCCACATCCTCAACAGCCACACAAATCCGACACGCACCACCCATGACACCGCGGACCGCGCCTCGGGTGACCACCGACGAGAGCCGAGGCCGCGGACTCATGACCACCGACACCACCTCAGGACAGCGCAGCCGGTGCCCGACGCCGACGACCAGGACCGCGAGAACGGTGACCACCGACCGGTGAGGACCGACCGGTGCGCACCGACCGGACCTGAGCACCGCGGGACCCATGGCCACGACGACACCGTGGACCGCGGGACACGGCACCACCGGCCACGCCCGGGGACGACAGGACAGGACAGCGCAGAGTGCCCGAGACCGCCCGCAGCATCGCCCGCAGACCGGAGAACCGGTACGGAAACCGTCCGACGATGAAGGACGTCGCCGCCCGGGCCGGCGTGGGCCTGAAGACCGTCTCACGGGTGGTGAACGGCGAGCCGGGCGTCACCCCGGACACCGAGCGCCGGGTGCAGGAGGCGATCGACGCGCTCGGCTTCCGGCGCAACGACAGCGCGCGGGTGCTGCGCAAGGGCCGCACGGCGAGCATCGGCCTCGTCCTGGAGGACCTCGCCGACCCGTTCTACGGTCCCCTCAGCCGGGCGGTGGAAGAGGTGTCCCGCGCCCACGGTTCGCTCCTCATCAACGGTTCGAGCGCCGAGGACCCGGACCGGGAGCAGGAGTTGGCGCTGGCGCTGTGCGCGCGCCGCGTCGACGGGCTGGTGATCATCCCGGCCGGTGACGACCACCGCTATCTGGAGCCCGAGATCAGGGCGGGCGTCGCCACGGTGTTCGTGGACCGGCCCGCCGGGCGGATCGACGCCGACGTCGTGCTGTCGGACAGCTTCGGCGGCGCCCGCGACGGTGTCGCCCACCTCATCGCGCACGGGCACCGCCGCATCGGGTTCATCGGCGACATGCCGCGCATCCACACGGCCGCCGAGCGTCTGCGCGGCTACCGGGCGGCCATGGAGGACGCGGGCATACCGGTCGAGGACACCTGGATGTCCCTGGGCGTCACCGACCCCGAGCGGGTGCGCAGGGCGGCCGAGCAGATGCTGTCCGGTCCGGCCCCGGTGACGGCGGTCTTCGCGGGCAACAACCGCGTCACGGTGACGGTCGTACGGGTCCTCGCCGAGCACACCCGGCGGGTCGCCCTCGTCGGGTTCGACGACTTCGAGCTGGCCGATCTGCTCCAGCCGGGCATCACGGTGATCTCCCAGGACCCCGCCCGGATGGGCCGGACCGCCGCCGAGCGGCTGTTCCAGCAGCTGGACGGTTCCCTGCTCGCCCCGGAGCGCATCGAACTCCCGACCCGGCTGATCGCCCGCGGCTCGGGCGAACTGCCGCCCGAGGACTGAGCCTTGGCGCCCCCCGACCCCCGTACGCTGGAGGCGCTCGGCCTCGCCGTGGCGCCCCGCGAGGACCCGCTGAGCTATCCGGGCGCCTGGCCCGAGGAGTCCGCGCTCCTGGACGGCAACCGCATACTGCCCCTGGACAGGCTGCGGTTCGAGGACCGAGTCCCCGTGCTCTCGGTCGGCTCCAACGCCTGCCCCGCGCAGCTCGTGCACAAGATGGCGGAGCACGGTGTGGAGTGCCGCGTCCCCATGGTCAGGGCCAGGGTGACGGGCATCGGGATCGGTGTCTCCGCCCATGTCAGCCTGCTCGGGTATCTGTCCGCGTCGCCGTTCCGCTCCCCCGGTGCGATCCGCGACCTGTTCATCACCTGGCTCGACGAGGCGCAGCTCGCCGTGATCGACACCAGCGAGGGCGCCGACTCGCCGACGGGGAACTTCCATCGGGCCGCCCTGCCCGCCGCCGACTTCCGTGTCGAGCTGGAGTCGGGCGACGTCCTGGACACCGCCTGGATCTACGTCAACCGGTGGGGCGTCCTGCGCGACGGCGGCCCCGGCCCGCGCCCGCACCCCGGCCGGCAACGCCCGCTGCTCACCGAACTCCTCGCGGCGTCGGCCGAGTTGCGTGAGCTGTTCGGCACGACGCCCGACGAGTTCTGCGCCCGGGCACGCGGCGACCGCGCCCTGTGCGCCCGGGGGCGGCAGCTGTTCGCGGAGAAGAGGTGGACGACGACCTCGGGCCTTGAGCCGTACGTACGGCCGCATCCCCGGTCACGGCGGCCGACGGACCCTCAGCAGACCGGGAGGCCGGGCACCGCGGCGTCGTTGTCGCCGCCCTTGACGTAGACGACACTGACGAAGACGTCGCGGTTGCCGCTGTCGTCGTCGGTCTTGGCCCACCAGACGTTGGTCCAGCGGCCGGAGGTCTCGCGACGGCCCGTGTTCTGCTGGCAGTAGAAGTAGTTGGTGCCCGCCTTGAGGACGCCGACCTCGGTGCCGGCGGCGTCGTAGGACTTGGCGGTGGCCCACACCGTGCAGTTGTACTTGCCGCCGCCGATCGGGTGGCAGACCGGCTCCTCGGTGGTACCGCCTCCGGTGGTCCCGCCGGTCGTGTCGCCTCCGGTGGAGCCGCCCGAGGTGTCCGAGCCGCCCGTACCCCCACCCGTCGTACCGCCGGTGCCGTCCTTCGACGGGGAGGCGGACGGCTCGGTCTCCTTGCCGTCGTCCTCCTTGGGCTTCTCGCTCGGGTCCGTCTTCTCCTCGTCCTTCTTCTTGTCCTCGGAGTCGTCCAAGACGTCGACCGCGTCCCGGTCGGCGCCCTTGGACGGCGTGGCGCCGGTCGAGTCGGTGGGCGCGGGACGGGCGCCCGGCCCGGAGTCGTCGTCGCCGTTCACGAGGGCGACCGTGGCCCCGGTGGCGGCGAGGACCACGAAGACGGCCGCGGCGGCGAGCAGGGCACGCCCCTTGCGGCGCCGGGGGTTGCCGGGAGTGGACACGGTGGTGACGGCACCCGAGGCGGGGACCTGCGGCTGCGCACCGGAGCCGGTGCCGTCGACCGACGGGGAGGCCCCGGTCCCGGACCCCGGGATCGGCTGCGGCGGCCCGAAGCCCGCGCCGGCACCGGGACCGGCAACCGCACCGCCACCCGCGCCCGCACCCGCACCCGCACCCGCACCCGCGGTACCGAAGCCGCCGCCCGCGCCCGCCGTGGGCGGGCCGAAGCCCGGGGGCACCGAGGGCACACTGCGCTCGGTCTCCTGTCCACGAGGTGCCGTCGGGCCCGTGGCGCCCGGAGTCGGTGTGGCGGACGCGGCGCCGGAGGCCACCGCCTCCAGCAGCTCCCGTGCGCGGGACGCGTCGGGGCGGTGCTCGGGGCGCTTGTCCATCAGCTGGAGCAGAACGGGCGCGAGGGGGCCGGAGCGCCGGGGGTCCGGAAGCGGTTCGGCCACGATCGCGGTCAGCGTCGACCAGGTCGACGTACGGCGGAACGGGGAGGTGCCCTCGACGGCCGCGTACAGGGTGGCGCCGAGCGCCCAGACGTCGGAGGCGGGGCCGGGGTCGTTGCCCTGGGCGCGCTCGGGGGCGAGGTAGTCGAGGGAGCCGACGAGTTCGCCGCTGCGGGTCAGATGCGTGGCGGAGCCGTCGTTCGGGTCCTCCATGGTGGCGATGCCGAAGTCGGTGAGGACGACCCGGCCGGAGCGGTCGAGGAGGATGTTGCCGGGTTTGACGTCGCGGTGGAGCACCCCGACCTGGTGGGCGGCGGCCAGCGCGTCCATCACCTTGGCGCCGATGGCGGCCGCCTCGCGCGGGTCGAGCAGGCCCCGGTCGCGCAGGACGTCGTCCAGGGAGGGACCGTCGACGAGCTCCATCACGATCAGCGGGCGGCCGTCGACCTCGGCGACGTCGTGCACGGCGACGACCCCGGGGTGCCGGATGCGGGCGGCGGCCCGGGCCTCGCGCTGCATCCGCAGCCCCAGATCGGCGAGTTCGGGCGCGTCGGCGTCGGTGTAGGTGCGTAGCTCCTTGAGGGCGACCTCGCGGTGGAGCACCTCGTCCACGGCCCGCCAGACGACGCCCATCCCACCGCGTCCGAGCTGCCGCACGATCCGGTACCGCCCGACGAGGAGCCGTCCGACGCCGTCCGCCTGTTCGTTCGCCCCCGAAGACACCAGTGCCCCGTTCCTCTGAACACGTCAATGAGTGGGCGTACAGACTACGGTGCCTCGAGGACGGCTCGGACCAGCGGCGACCGCTGTCACAGGACCGCTACACGACCGGCCGGAATCAATGGCCGGAAACAGTCAGGTCCGCCCGTCGGGGCGCGGCGAAGCCCTCCAGGTCCGCGCGGGTCAGTCCGGTCGCCCCGGACACCTCGTCGACGTCGAGGGCGCCGCAGTCGAGGCCGCGCAGCAGATAGCCGCTGAGGGCCTTGGCGGTGGCGGGCTCGTCCATGACATCGCCGCCGGCGCTGTTGGCGTAGCGGGACAGGCGGGCGGCGGCCTGCTCGTAGCCCTCGCGGTAGAAGGCGAAGACCGCGGCGTAGCGGGTCGGGATGTGACCGGGGTGCATGTCCCATCCCTGGTAGTAGGCGCGGGCCAGGGCGCGGCGGGTGAGGCCGTAGTGGAGGCGCCAGGCGTCGTGGACCTGTTCGGTCGGACCGACCGGGAGGACGTTCGTCGAGCCGTCCGACACGCGGACGCCGGTGCCCGCCGCGGCGACCTGCATGATCGCCTTGGCGTGGTCGGCGGCGGGGTGGTCGCTGGCCTGGTGGGCGGCGGAGACCCCGAGGCAGGCGCTGTAGTCGAAGGTGCCGTAGTGCAGTCCGGTGGCGCGGCCCTCGGCGGCGCCGATCATGCGGGCGACGGTGGCGGTGCCGTCGGCGGCGAGGATGGCCTGGCTGGTTTCGATCTGGATCTCGAAGCCGATCCGGCCGGGCGCGAGGCCGCGCGCCTTCTCGAAGGCCTGCAGCAGGCGGACCATGGCGGTGACCTGCTCGGGGTACGTCACCTTGGGCAGGGTCAGGACGAGCCCGTCGGGCAGGCCGCCGACCTCCAGCAGGCCGGTGAGGAAGATGTCGAGGGTGCGGATGCCCCGGTCGCGCACCGGTGCCTCCATGCACTTCATGCGGATGCCCATGTACGGGGCGGCCGTGCCGTTCGCGTACGCCTCCGCGATCAGCCGGGCGGCGCGGGCGGCGGCCTCGTCCTCCTCGGCGTCGGGGCGCGGCCCGTAGCCGTCCTCGAAGTCGACGCGGAGGTCCTCGATCGGTTCGCGTTCCAGCTTGGCGCGGACGCGGTCGTACACGGGGCCGGCGAGGTGGTCGGGGAGGCCGAGGACGGCGGCGAAGGACGCGGCGTCGGGGGCGTGCGCGTCGAGGGCGGCGAGGGCCCGGTCGCCCCAGGTGCGGAGGGTGTCGGCGGCGAACGCGTCGCCGGGGACGTAGACGGTGTGCACCGGCTGGCGGGTGCCGGGGTCGCCGGGGTAGCGGCGCTCCAGTTCCGCGTCGACGGGGGCGAGGGAGGCGCTGATCTCCTCGCTGACGGCGCCCGCGAGACTCGTCGCCACGTTCTCCTGTCGACCCTGCCCCATTCCGACCTCCATCTTCCGCTCTGCGGAATCGACAATCCGCATGACGAAGCTAGTCGGGGATCTTGGCCCGGGTCAACACCGTCCCGGCGTGGGATTCCCCATGCTTCCCCCTGGTCACCGCTATCCCACCGCCTTCTTCCGTATTCATTCGGCAAGCTTCATCCTGACTCCCAAGGGGAGGAGATCGCGTGCCGAACGAGGCCGGAGTGACACGCCGCCAAGGACTCAAGTCCGCGGCGGTGGCCGCCATCGCCGCACCATTGCTCACCACGGCGGGCTCCACACAGCCCGCTGCCGCCGGCGAGTACCCGGGCGCCCTGAACGTCATGACGTTCAATGTGCGCTTCGCGACCGTCGTCGACGAGACGCCCCGCTGGACGGTCCGCCGTCCGGTGATGCGGGCGTTGCTGCGCCGCGAGCGGCCCCACCTCATCGGCACCCAGGAGGGCCTCTACCAGCAGCTGCGCATGATCGAGAAGGATCTCGGCGGGCACTACGACTGGATCGGCACCGGCCGTGGGGGCGGTAGCAAGGACGAGTTCATGGCGATCTTCTACGACACCCGCCGACTGGAGCCGATCGAGTTCGACCACTTCTGGCTGTCGGACACCCCGTACACGATCGCGTCCAACACCTGGGGCGCGGACTGGCTGCGCATGGTGACCTGGGTCCGCTTCGCCGATCTCGCCGACGGGGGGCGGGAGTTCTACGCCCTGAACACCCATCTGGACAGTGTCAGCCAGTACGCCCGCGAGCGGTCCGTCGGGCTCATCGGCAAGACGATCGCCGGATGGGACCGGTCGTTGCCGGTCGTCGTCACCGGTGACTTCAACGCGGCCGCCCACGACAACCGGGTGTACGACCGGATGCTGGACATCGGCCTCGTGGACGCCTGGGACGCTGCGGGCTCGCGCAGCGAGGCGTACGGCACCTACCACGGCTACCGGGGACTCAGACCGGGCGGCCGGCGGATCGACTGGATCCTCACCTCGCCCGGCGTGACCTCCCACTGGGCCGCGATGAACACCTTCTCGGTGGACGGGCTGTACCCGAGCGACCATCTGCCGGTGCAGGCCTCACTGACCCTGGGATGAGCGAAGGCCCCCGCGACCGTTCGTACGGTCACGGGGGCCTGTCAGCGCAGGGAGGCTCAGCCCTTGCGGACCTTGATCTCCTCGGTGAGCTGCGGGACGACGTCGAAGAGGTCGCCGACGACGCCGTAGTCGACCAGGTCGAAGATCGGGGCCTCGGCGTCCTTGTTGATCGCGACGATGGTCTTCGAGGTCTGCATACCGGCACGGTGCTGGATCGCGCCGGAGATGCCGGAGGCGATGTACAGCTGCGGCGAGACGGACTTGCCGGTCTGGCCGACCTGGTTGGTGTGCGGGTACCAGCCGGCGTCCACCGCGGCACGCGAGGCGCCGACGGCCGCGCCGAGGGAGTCGGCGAGGGACTCGATCAGTGCGAAGTTCTCCGCGCCGTTGACGCCACGGCCACCGGAGACCACGATCGCGGCCTCGGTCAGCTCCGGACGCCCGGTCGACTCACGCGGGGTGCGGCCGGTGACCTTGGTGCCGGTGGCCTGAGCGGAGAAGGTGACGTCCAGCGCCTCGACGGCGCCGGCGGCCGGGGCGGCCTCTACGGCGGCCGAGTTCGGCTTGACCGTGATGACCGGGGTGCCCTTGGAGACACGGGACTTGGTGGTGAAGGACGCGGCGAACACCGACTGCGTCGCGACCGGGCCCTCGTCACCGGCCTCCAGGTCGACGGCGTCGGTGATGATGCCCGAGCCGATGCGCAGCGCGAGACGGGCGGCGATCTCCTTGCCCTCGGCGGAGGAGGGGACCAGCACGGCGGCCGGGGAGACGGCGGCGACGGCGGCCTGGAGGGCGTCGACCTTCGGCACGACCAGGTAGTCGGCGTACTCGGCGGCGTCGTGCGTGAGGACCTTGACCGCGCCGTGCTCGGCGAGCGCGGCGGCGGTGTCGGCGGCACCGGCACCCAGCGCGACCGCGACGGGCTCACCGATGCGGCGGGCCAGGGTCAGCAGCTCCAGGGTGGGCTTGCGGACGGCACCGTCCACGTGGTCGACGTAGACGAGAGCTTCAGCCATGGGAATGGTTCTCCTAGCGGAATTACGAAGTCTGAGGGGGCGTAAGGGAGTTGGGCTCGGCTGGGCCGCGGAGGGCCGGGCCGGGCCGCGGGGGCCTTAGATGAACTTCTGGCCCGCGAGGAACTCAGCGAGCTGCTTGCCGCCCTCGCCCTCGTCCTTCACGATCGTGCCGGCGGTGCGCGCGGGACGCTCGGCCGCGGAGTCGACGGCCGTCCAGGCGCCCTCCAGACCGACCTCCTCGGCCTCCAGGTCGAGGTCGGACAGGTCCCAGGACTGAACCGGCTTCTTCTTCGCCGCCATGATGCCCTTGAACGACGGGTAACGGGCCTCGCCCGACTGGTCGGTCACGGAGACCACGGCCGGCAGGGACGCCTGAAGCTGCTCCGAGGCGGCGTCGCCGTCACGGCGGCCCTTGACCACGCCGTCCTCGACGGACACCTCGGACAGCAGGGTCACCTGCGGCACACCCAGACGCTCGGCCAGCAGGGCCGGGACGACGCCCATGGTGCCGTCGGTGGAGGCCATGCCGGAGATCACCAGGTCGTAGCCGGCCTTCTCGATCGCCTTGGCCAGCACCAGGGAGGTGCCGATGGCGTCGGTGCCGTGCAGGTCGTCGTCCTCGACGTGGATCGCCTTGTCCGCGCCCATCGACAGCGCCTTGCGCAGCGCGTCCTTGGCGTCCTCGGGGCCCACGGTCAGCACGGTGATCTCGGCGTCGTCGGCGTCCTCGGCGATCTGCAGCGCCTGCTCGACGGCGTACTCGTCCAGCTCGGAGAGCAGACCGTCCACGTCGTCACGGTCGACGGTCAGGTCATCGGCGAAGTGCCGGTCGCCAGTGGCGTCGGGCACGTACTTCACAGTGACAACGATCCTCAAGCTCACGCCGGCTCTCCTACTGCATCGTCATTTCTGGGCTGCCTGCTATGGAGGCAGCATAGGCGCCTGAAGCGGCCGATCCCGATCGGGGCGACCTGCGCTCCGATCGGAATATTACTCGCCAGTACGACGCCTACCGTCCCGCATCTCATCCCCGCTAAGCAAGCGCTTTGAACTGTGAGGTAGGCAACCCTGCGTAATCGGCCGGGAATCGGGCGGGAAACCTCGCGCCCCCGTTCGCCCGCGCGGATCAGTCGCGCAGGCCGCTGAAGCGTCCCTGGTGGTAGAGCAGCGGCCGCCCCGCCCCGGAAGGGTCGCCGAGGACGACCTCCGCGATGACGATCCGGTGATCGCCCGCCGGGACCCGGGCCACCACCCGGCACACCAGCCAGGCGAGCACGTCGTCGAGGACGGGAACCCCTTCCGGGCCGCTACGCCATTCGGTGGGCGCCCCGAACCGGTCGGCGCCGCTGCGGGCGAAGGTGGCGGCGAGCTCCTGCTGGTGCTCGCCGAGTATGTGCACGCCCACGTACTCCGCCTCGGCGATCGCGGGCCAACTGGAGGCGCCGGTGCCGATGCCGAAGGAGAGCATCGGCGGCTCGGCGGAGACCGAGGTGAGGGAGGTGGCGGTGAAGCCGACGGGGCCCGTGAGGCCCTGGGCGGTGATCACCGCGACTCCGGCGGCGTGCCGCCGGAAGACGGAGCGCAGGAGGTCGGGGGAGGCGAGCCGGGGGGAACCGAGGCCGGAGGTGGCCGTCATGGGTGATGTCCTTCGGGTGGGGTCGACGAGCGGGGTCCGTGGCTGCTCAACAGCCTGGACAGCGCGAACTCGCCGTGCGGACCAGGTCCACATGGACACGCTCGAAGAGAAGGAGTTCCCGGGGCATGCCGTCAGATTGACGATACGTGACGCGTACAGTCAAGCGCGTCCCGCCATCCGGAAGGTGCGTCACGGGCCACTCCCCTCACACGGCTTCGCCGAGCGCGGCGATCACATCCGCCTTGCGCGGCTGCCCCGCGGCACGCCGTACGATCCGGCCGTCCGCGTCGAGGACGAGCACGGTCGGGGTCTTGAGGATGTCGAGTCGGCGGACCAGGTCGAGGTGTTGCTCGGCGTCGATCTCCACATGGGCGACGCCCGGGACCATCGCGGCGACCTCGGCGAGCACCCTGCGGGTGGCCCGGCAGGGGGCGCAGAAAGCGCTGGAGAACTGGAGGAGCGTGGCCCGTTCGCCGAGCGCCTCCCCCAACTCGGCGGCGTCGAGCCGCTTCTCGCCGTCCCGCACGCGCACTCCGACCCTTCCGCTCCGCCGCCGTTGCAGCACTCCGTAGGCGCTCGCCGCGGCAAGCACCAGTACGCACACCACCAGTCCGGTCACAGGGTGCTTCAGCGTTCATGAGACTGCAAAGATTCCCGGCTCCTCGAAGAGATTGGCTTGCGGAATGCTTGACGCATGGACATCGATGTGAGGGGACCGCGCTTCGGCGCGGCCGTGACGGCGGTCGTGCTGGCCGCCGCGCTGATCAGCGGCAGCGCCTGGCTGCTGGCCTGGCAGACGTTCGCCTTCGCGCTGGGCGCGGCGGGCGGGGTGGGTCGTTCGCCGTACGGCTGGGTCTTCCGCAGGGTGGTCCGGCCGCGGCTCGGGCCGCCGACGGAGTTCGAGTCGCCCCGGCCGCCGCGGTTCGCCCAGACGGTCGGGCTGGTGTTCGCGCTGGTGGGGCTGGCCGGTTTCACGCTGGGCCCCGAGTGGCTGGGGCTCGCGGCGACGGGGGCGGCGCTCGCGGCGGCGTTCCTCAACGCGGTGTTCGGGTACTGCCTGGGCTGCGAGATGTACCTGCTCGTCCGCCGGGTGACGGTACGCGCCGGGTAAGGGCCGGGAGAAGTGCGGGCGGGGGCCGTACGGCCGACGTGACGAGAATCTCGCACTTCGCCGGAACCAGGGCTGGCTACTCGTGCGTTCTTGGGGCACGATCTGCGACAGGCCGTAAACCTACGGCAGCGTAACTTTTCCGCCGGGAGCCCCCTCTCCCCGGCAGAGAGAAGGGTCCACTCCGTCCATGGCAGAGCTTGTCTACCGTCCCGCGATCGGTCTCGCCCTCACCCTGTTCAAGGCATGGGACCTGAAGATCGACTGCAAGGGGTCGGAGAACATCCCGCGCTCGGGCGGCGCCGTACTGGTGAGCAATCACATCAGCTACCTGGACTTCATCTTCGACGGTCTGGCCGCTCTGCCGCAGAAGCGGCTGGTGCGCTTCATGGCCAAGGAGTCGGTCTTCCGGCACAAGATCTCCGGTCCGCTGATGCGCAACATGCGGCACATCCCGGTGGACCGCGCGCAGGGCGAGGCGGCCTACGAGCACGCCCTGAACTCGCTGCGCTCCGGGGAGATCGTCGGTGTCTTCCCCGAGGCCACGATCTCGCAGTCGTTCACCCTCAAGAGCTTCAAGTCGGGTGCCGCCCGCCTGGCTCAGGAGGCCGGTGTCCCGCTGATCCCGATGGCGGTGTGGGGCACGCAGCGACTGTGGACCAAGGGCCACCCGCGCAACTTCAAGCGCAGCCACACCCCGATCACCATCCGGGTCGGCGAGGGGATTGAGGCCTCCAAGGACAAGTACGCCGGTGCGATCACCCGGCAACTGCGCGAGCGCGTCCAGGAGTTGCTGGAGGCCGCGCAGCGCGCCTACCCGGTGCGCCCCAAGGGTCCGGACGACACCTGGTGGATGCCGGCCCACCTCGGCGGCACGGCCCCGACCCCGGAGCAGGTCCGCGAGGCCGAGGCCCGCTGACCCGGCCCAGGGCCTGTCGTTTGGATCACGCCGGCTTCGGGCTACGGCACCTTGACGGCTGCCGGTGAGCGGGGCTTGGTGCGTGCAGCTGCACGGCGGAGGAGGGCGTCAACGCGATGGGAGTCCCCCCGCGCGAGGTTGTTCGAGCGTGGGGGAGTTGGGGACCGACGACAACGCCGCAGGTGTGCGCACCAAGCCCCGCGGCCCAGGCGCGATCCAAACGACAGGCCCTAGATGTGCTGTTCGGAGAGGTTGGTGACGCGGCTGGCTGGGGTTTGGCCGCTGATGCCGGTGTGGGGTCGGTGGTAGTTGTACCAGTCCAGCCAGTCGGGAAACGCTGTCTGCCGTTCGGTGTCTGAGGTGTAGGGCCGCTGGTAGGCCCATTCGTCGAGCAGGGTGCGGTGGAAGCGTTCGACCTTGCCGTTCGTCTGGGGCCGCCAGGGCCTGGTCCAGCGGGGGCTGATGCCCAGCTTGTGGCAGGTGTCGCGCCAGGTGGTCTTGGTGTAAGCCCAGGCGTTGTCGGTCAGGACCCGTTCGACGGTGATGCCGCGTTCGGCGAACCAGGTGGCAGCCCGAACAATGACCGCCGCAACGACGTCTGTCACCCCTACCTGCACACCGCCCTGGACGACCACTCCCGCCTGCAC
>NZ_LIRK01000326.1 GCF_001419765.1 Streptomyces torulosus | reverse complement strand
CCCTCGGCGGCACGGACCCCGCCGGACGGCGCGCGCGGCCGTCCGCCGGGGTCCGTGCCGCCGAGGGGATACGGCCCGTCCGGTGCGTACGGGTCGGCGCGCCCGTGGGAGCCGGCCGCGTACGACCCGTCGGCGGGAGCGGCCGGACCCGCAGACCCGGCCACCCCCGTGGCGGGCGGGGCGCCGGTTCCGTCGGCGGTCCCCCGGAGGTCGTCGAGCACGACCTCGTCCAGCTGCACGGTGTCGTCGTAGGCGTTCTGCCAGCCGTGGGCGGCGGCGGGATCGGGGAAGGCCTCGTAGGCGGGCGCCGCGGAGGGGTCGCCGAGCGGGTGGTAGACGTTCGGCGGCTCCTGGGAGGTCTCACCGTCCCGATCCACACCGTTCACCCCGTCCACCCCGTTCACCCGATTCGCCCCATTCATTGCTTTTTCTTGCCTGCATGTCATGTGCCCTGGAGCCGTGTGGGGGGCGGCCGGACCTGGGGGCGGATTCTAGGGAGGAGTGGCGCTCAGGGACAGCGGAGGAACATTTCGCCGCATAGCGGCGGTCTCACGTGGTGGAAAACACGACCCACGAGCCGTTACCGGGTCGTAAGCTCACGGACATGCAGGTGATCCAGTCGACCAAGCTCGCCAACGTCTGTTACGAGATCCGGGGCCCGGTGCTCGAGGAGGCGATGCGGCTGGAGGCTGCCGGTCACCGCATCCTCAAGCTGAACACGGGCAATCCGGCCGCCTTCGGCTTCGAGTGCCCGCCGGAGATCCTGGAGGACATCCTCCGCAATGTGTCGTCCGCCCATGGCTACGGCGACGCGAAGGGCCTGCTGGCGGCGCGCCGCGCGGTCGTCATGCACAACCAGACCCTCGGCATCGAGACGGACGTCGAGCACGTCTTCATCGGCAACGGCGTCTCCGAGCTGATCGTCATGGCGATGCAGGGCCTGCTGGACGACGGCGACGAGGTGCTCGTACCGGCCCCGGACTATCCGCTGTGGACGGCGGCGGTCTCGCTGTCCGGCGGCACGGCGGTGCACTACCGCTGCGACGAGCAGTCCGACTGGATGCCGGACCTCGCGGACATCGAGCGCAAGGTCACCGACCGCACCAAGGCGCTCGTCATCATCAACCCCAACAACCCGACGGGGGCGGTGTACGACGAGGCGATGATCCGGGGGCTGACGGACATCGCGCGCCGCCACAACCTCCTCGTCTGCTCGGACGAGATCTACGACAAGATCCTCTACGACGGCGCCACACACACCCCGACCGCCTCGGTGGCCCCGGATCTGCTGACCCTGACCTTCAACGGCATGTCGAAGGCGTACCGGGTCGCGGGCTACCGCGTCGGATGGATGTCGATCTCCGGCCCGCGCGCGCACGCCGACTCCTACATCGAGGGCCTGACGATCCTGGCGAACATGCGGCTGTGCGCCAACATGCCGGGGCAGCACGGTGTGGTCGCCGCACTCAGCGGACGCCAGACGATCAATGATCTGGTGCTGCCGGGCGGGCGCCTGAAGGAGCAGCGGGACGTCGCCTACGAGCTGCTGACGCAGATCCCCGGGGTGTCGTGCGTGAAGCCGAAGGGTGCGCTGTATCTGTTCCCGCGGCTCGACCCCGACGTCTTCAAGATCAAGGACGACCGGCGGATGGTCCTCGACCTGCTCCGCCAGGAGAAGATCATGGTCGTCCAGGGCACCGGCTTCAACTGGCCCGAGCCGGATCACTTCCGTGTGGTGACCCTGCCGACCGTGGCCGACCTGAGGTCGGCGATCACCCGGATCGGGAACTTCCTGGACGGTTACGGCCAGCCGTGAGGCACTCCCGCGGAAGACTTCCGGACCTCGCTCAACTTTAGACGGAATCTAATGTAGGCTGGTTCTCCGAGAGCGAGCTTGGAGGCCATCCCATGTACGAGCCGATCCGCACCAAGTCGGTCCACACGATGGCCGCGACGACCTCGCCCGACTTCCCGCACCGTTCACGCGAGGAGGAGCTGGACATCCAGCTCGCCGGCCATCTGGCCGCCCTGCTCGCGACGACCGACGAGCTCCGCGCGCTCGCCCCCACCGCCGACCTCGACACGGCCGCCGAGCGGCTGTCCGAGCAGGTGGCCCGGCTGCGCGGCGGCCTTCCGCCCGTCCGCTCCTCCGCGCCGGCCGGCCGGCGCG
>NZ_LIRK01000325.1 GCF_001419765.1 Streptomyces torulosus | reverse complement strand
CCTACGCGGCGGCCGCCGTCGACATGCTCACCCGCGGCGACAACCCCGACCAGGTCCGCGAAACCCTCGGGCTGTCCGACGCCGAACTCGCCGAAGCCATCGAGCACGCCAAGATCGCCGAAGCCGTCAAGAGCGCCGGACTGCAAACCTCCGAAGCGGACACGCAGAACAGCACCGACGCCCCGGAGACGGCCGCCGCCACGGACGGCACGGACTTCCCCGCACCCCGCCGACGTGACCGGGATGCACCGCCACACCGCGCTCCGCCGGGTCGCCTACGCCGGACGTGACTGGGCCGAGTACCTCGCCGCCCGCGCCTAGGAGGTCACCAGCAGCAGATCGCAGCGATCATGAGATCGGCTTCGTGAGTCTTCGGGGCAGAGGCGTTGGCACCGGATCGGTGCTCGAGAATATGAAGTGAATGAGCAGGTCAGCGAGGAGCCAGGAGGCCGTCTACCAGGGCCCGGAGCCCGTCCAGGTAGGTGTCCTCGGCGGTCAGCGGTGCCCAGTGGTCCGCGACCTGTGCCAAGCGGGGTAGCTCGCTCGGGTCGAGATCGGCGAAGACTTGCTCCCGGTAGGTGGGACGGTCATCTTCCGTGCGCCGCCGGGCCGCTGTCACGCGGACCACGATCTCTCCGGCGGTGTAGTACCAGATCGCGCGGTAGCCGTGGACTGCCCGCTCGGGGGACAGGCCGCATTCGACCAGGCCATCAACGATCTGCTCGACAAACCACAGAGCGGATGTGGCCATCAGGTCGTCGGCGGTCAGCACCTCCACGATCCACGGGCAGACGGCGAGCGCCCCGTGGATCGTGGCAGCAGCGACGACGATCCGCTCGCGAGGCTGAGCGGGTAGTTCGGGCCGGTGCAGCGTCCGCGTGGCGTAGTCGTTCAGCAGCAGGACGAGCAGTTCGTCCTTGTTGCGGACGTGGTGGTAGAGCGCCATCGGCGTACTGCCGATCTCCGTGGCCAGCCGCCGCATGGTCAGCCGGTCCACGCCCTCCGTGTCCACGATCCGACGGGCCGTTGTGACGACCTCCTCGCGGGAGATGCGGGGAGGTCGGCCGAGGGTTTTGCGCGGTGCGGGCGGTTGCGGCATGCCCTCATCATCCCCCAGGTGTCGACACCGTCGATCCCTGGCGCTATTTTCCTTACATGTATAAAAACTTGCGAGGGCGACCCGGAATGGTGCTGGCAGCCGTGGCCGTCGCCCAGTTCGCCGTCGGCCTGGACTTATCCGTGGTCAACGTCGCCCTGCCCGCGATCCGCACCGCGCTGGGGTTCGCACCGCTCGACCTGTCGTGGGTCGTGCACGTCTACGCGCTCACGCTCGGCGGCTTTCTGCTGTTGGGAGGCCGCGCATGTGACCTCTACGGCCGACGACGGCTGTTCGTGCTCGGCTTGGCCGTCTTCGGGATGTGCTCACTGGCGGGCGGGCTCGCCCAGGCACCGTGGCAACTGATCGCCGCCCGCGCCGGCCAGGGCCTGGGAGCCGCCGCGGCCACGCCGGCCACGCTGGCGATGCTCACCACCACCTTCCCCGAGGGCCCGCAGCGCGTGCGCGCGCTCGGGGTGTGGAGCGGGGTGAACGCCGCAGGCGGAGCGCTGGGCGTGCTGGCGGGTGGGCTGCTGACCCAGTACGCGGGCTGGCGCTGGGTGATGCTGATCAATCTGCCCATCGTCGCGGTGGCTCTCGTGCTGGTCCGCGCAGGCGTGCCCGCCGAAGCACGCCCCGCCCGGCGCGAGAGGCTGGATGTGCTCGGTGCCGTCCTGGCCACCGGTGGAGTCGGACTGCTGGTGACCGGTGTCGTGCGCACCGACGCCCAAGGGTGGGATTCCCCGGCCACATGGACGATGCTCGTCGCCGCAGCCGTGCTCCTGGCCGCCTTCGCCGTCACCGAATCCTGGGCTTCCGCACCGCTGTTGCGCCTGGGCCTGCTGCGCAGCCGCTGGGTCGCCGGCGCCAACGTGCTGGTCTTCTTCTCAACGGCCGGGCAGTTCGCGGCGTTCTACTTCGTGTCCCTGTACCTGCAGCAGGTTCTGGGCATGGGTGCCGCGGCGACCGGTGCCGCGTTCCTGCCCTTCGCTGTAAGTCTGGTCGCGGGCACCCTCGTCGCGACCCGCATCACCGCGGCACACACCCCCCGTGCGTCCCTGGTGCCTGGCGCCCTGCTCGCCGCCGCGGGCCTGGCCTGGTTTGCCTTCATCAGCCCCGACGGCGGATTCCTCACCGACGTGCTCGGCCCCTGCATCATCACCGGCACCGGCGTCGGACTAGTCATCGCCCCGATCGTCGCCGCCGCAACCACCGGCGTCGCCCCCCATGAGGCCGGCATGGCCTCCGGCCTCATGAACAGCTCCCGCCAACTCGGCGGCTGCATCGGCCTGGCCGCCCTGGCCACCATCGCCGCACACCGCACCGGCACGGCAACCGACCCAGCCGCAATCAACGACGGCTACGCCCTGGGCCTTGCCATCGCCGCCGCCCTCTTCGTGATCGCGGCCGTCGTGGCGATCACCGTGCTGCCCCGCCGCCAGGCCGAAACACCCGCCCTGCAACCCGCCACCGCAGAGAACCGACTGGAAGGAACGCCGTCATGACGACAACACCCCTCTCGCCCATCGACCTGTTCGCCTCGGCGCTGCACATCCACCCCGACGGCGATGTCCGAGCCGCCGAACGACAGATGACGAACAGCGACTCCGGCGCCTGGCAGCTCGCGACATTTCACGTGGAGACTGACGCCGACGTTCACGCCGATCACTGGGAGATGCACCCGCAGGCCGAGGAGGCGGTGTGCTGCATGACCGGCGGTGTCCGCCTCTACTTCCGTCCCGCAAGGCCCGACGACACCGAGGACATGGTGCAGTTGCAGCCAGGCACCGCCGTGATCGTCCCCCGTGGCCGCTGGCACCGCCTGGAGCTGGACGCCCCCAGCGACCTGATGTCGATCACCCTTCGCCACGGCACGCGCCTCGAAAAACGTACCGACACTCGCTGACAGTGGGGTGACCCGGCCGAGCCTGCCGCCGGGCCACCCGCGGCAACTGCTCTGGGGAAGGCAGCCGCCGCAGGATGCCTCCTCGTTGATTCGTCCCCTGGGATCGGTCCACCCCTGGTAGAGCCCAGAGCCCCGGGCGTCACATACTCAGTGTCATCAGTCGGGGCGAGAGATATCGGGGAATAGTGCACGGTCGGAATAACCCCCTCCCGCCAGTAGTCCTCCATCTCGAACGCGGCTGCTCCACTCAGCAGGAACACGAGGACGGCACCGTCCGGTACTGCATCACCGGCCGGCACTTCAAGGGCGTCACCGATGAAGACGGCAATACCCTGACCCAAGGCGAGATCCGCCCCGAGCCCTGGACGGTCATCGAACTCGTCGACCGCGCCGTGAGGGTCCTGGAGCGACTCCACGACCAACGCCTTCTGTTCCCCCGGTCGATGACTGTCCGAACCCTCGAGCCCGCACCGGCCGAGATCCGCGCGGAGGGGCTGAACCCCAACCGGTTCATCGGGCGCATCAAGTCGTTCATCGACTGGGCGAACGCGACCGCCACCCGGCTCGGCCGCCCGCACGAGCTGATCCCGGCCGATCCTAACGGACCGATCACACTGCGCCGCCTGCGCTGCACCGTGGCCTGGTTCATCTACCGCCGTCCCGGCGGCCGCATCGCCCTCGGCCTGCAGTACGGACACGTCGGAAGCTCCCTGGCCGAGTCGTACGGCGGGCGCACCAAGGCCGACATGCTGGAGATCCTCGACTTCGAGAAGACCCTGGCCCTTGCCGACGCGCTGGCGGAAGCCAGCGACCGGCTGTCCGCCGGAGAAGGGGTCAGCGGGCCGGCCGCCGACCGCTACATCGCCGCCGCGGACGAGTTCACCGCCCGCTACGCGGGCGGATTCGCCACCAAGGGCCAGATGAAAGCGCTGCGGAACAACCCCGGCTGCAGATCTTCGAGGACCCGCAAGCACTGCTGACCTGCAACCTCGATCCCTACAAGGCGCTGTGCGATCCCGACCTGGCCAAGGGCACGAAGCCGTCCCTGCGCACCCCGAACTGGAACCGCTGCAACCCCGCCTGCGCGAACATCTCCCGCACCGACACCCACATGCAGCGGGCCCACGAGCAGCTTGCCCAGATCGACACCGACTGCGCCGACCCCCACCTGCCCCACCCGATACGGCGCCGGCTCGAGCTCTGCCGCGGGAGTAGAGAGAAGATCATTCAGGCGCATGAGGGCGCAGCAGGATGGACGGTCGGCAGGGACAACAGATGACGACAGCCCAGGACAACGCACCGGCCCACGATGAGCAGGACAGCGGCAGCACGGATCACCAAACGGAGCCGGCCGCCGCAGGCATCGCCGAGACGGTGGGTCGGGTGCTCGCGATGGCCGCCACCGCGGCGAGTCCGTCGCGCCCCGGCGATACCGCCGAGATCGAGGCGATCACCGACGCGATGGTCCGGCTCCTGGTGGGCACTCCTCTGCGCTCCGACGGACAGCTGACCATCAAGTCGCTCGCCGAGGAAGCGGGCCTCAAGCGCAACAAACTCACCCACAAGCACACCGGGCTGAAGGACTTGTTCTACGCCCTGGTGCGGATGCAGGACGCCCGTCCAAAGGTCGTCGACAGCCTGAAGCGGAAGAATGACGAACTGACGCAGAAGCTCACCCGCCTACGCACCGAGCACGACCAACTGGGCACCGACCTCCAGCAGCTGGCGCGGGTCGTACACGTCCTGGAGGTCGAAAACCAGCAGCTGCGCGAGTCGGCCAGCAGCGACGGCGTCGGCCGCGCGAGCCCTCGCGACGGTGCCGGCCGCCACCGCTAAGAGCTGGAGGGGCGTCTGTACGAGCGGCGACAGTGGAGGCTCGGCGGATGGATGTACTGGGTCGGTCTGCCCATGTGGGAGAACGACGGCGTCACGGAAGGCGTGCGGCCGCGCGAGTATCGGGTCTGGCTGACCCCTGATCAGGCCAGGCCCGTTGAAGGGGTCTCGTACGAGGACGTCCCAATCCACACGTCGCCCAGGGAGGAGGAGGCGGCGTCGGACTCGGGGCGGTGGGGCTGGAAGGTCCAGCGGATCCCTCCCCGCGGCGGCCGCCCGGGATCGATCGTGTGCACATCTGGGACTGTGCGGACACTCCGGCCGGGGGCTCTGAACTGGACGTGCACGAGGCGCTGGAGCTGCTGCGGACGACCGCCGGCGCGGTCGCCTGTAAGGACTGTGGGGCATCCGTCGCGCTGGGGCCCTTCCTCGCTCCCACGTGAACCTGAGGGGTGTTTGGCTGACGTTGTAGCGCTGGGCAAGGTCGGACGCAGCGAGAGGTGGCGGAGGTGTTGGAGTGGTCCCCATCGCCGTCACTGGGGAGCCCTGCAGGACTCTCAAGGGAGTGCCCATGCCGGGGGTGCACTTCACCCCCGATCACCTGGCCGCGCACGAGCCACCTCCGGAGGCATGCATTCCGGTTAGCGCAAGGTGTGGATGCCACTAACTGGCATCCACCATGGTGGAATAGGGCCCTGAGCTGCGGTTTCATTAATTGTAACTTAATGGAGCTTGCTCGTTAGGCGCCCTAATCCTCATTGCGTCCGCGATAAAGAATCCGGCCTACGTCGAAGCGAGGCACGGAACGCCTCTGGAGCGCGCCGTGGAGTACCGCTCGTGATGGTATTGTTCCCAATACTTCCTCGGCTGCCGGGTGGACGCCAGCTGGTTTCATCCAGCGAGAGGAGGTAGGTGTGAGCATCGGCACCGGTTCCCAGGACGGGGACAAGGAGTCGGTGTGGGCGAAGCTGCTTCGCCGGTCCGCTGACGCGGCCCGGTTGGCGGGGGCCTTGCTTCAGGCCGTCTGGTACGGCACGAAGATCTGGTGACCTGCGCCTAGATGCAGAGATGGGCCCTACCCTGTCGCGAAGGGCGGGCCCATCTTCAGTCCGACACCGGTGTGGTACCTGCGCCCCGCGTTGTGCTTGGTAGAGCCGCGTGGGGCGCAGTCATGCGGACTGTTGACAACCAACTCAAGGTTGTGCGGTCACGATACCACGTCTGACAATTATTCGGTGGAAGCTCCCGAATTTAGAATCGGTCACTGGTTCCTCCCACTGCAGGAATGTTCCCGCGAACCGAATTCATGCCGAGCACCAAATGTGAACCCTCCTGACGCGCGACGCCAGGTAGCAGATTCAAATTTCCCCACAGCCCGAATCACTTTCACCGCACCGAAAAAAGCGAGGATTTCAGTCCCCGGAGGGATCACATTCGCGGCTCTGAAACCGGTCTCCGGCAACGTCTGCGGCAACGGCCCTGGACGCGTCTCGGATAACGGTCCTGGTCGGCCTAGCGTCGCAACGAGGGCGTCGCGACGGGTCGTCGTGCAACGCGGACAACGGTGACGGCGCGGGTCAACGCCTCGGGGTCCGCGGGTGTTGAGTCGGTCAACTCCGGGGGTTGCCCGCAGATTGACCGCTTCTGTCGACGACGGTGCACGGCGTGTAGACGACGCCCCGTTGGCAGTAGACCGGTTGGCGACGACGCTGGTCAGACTGCTGGAACAGTCGGTCAACTGGGAAGGTTGCCTGCAGGATTCCCTGGGTTGACCGCAATCTTCCGACGAGGAGTGCACAGCGTGTAGACGACGCACGGTCGCCGGTATACAAGCGGTGACGACGCTGGTCAGACCGCTGGAACGGGAGGCACACAACCGGGGGCAAACGCCCGTTGTGTGCCTCCCCGACGCGCGTGTGCCTGGGGCGACGGGCAGGCAGGCCCGTTATCCGGAAGCACCGACGGGTGGGTTCGCCTGTCGGCCGAACGGTGGACGTGGCGTAACCCGAGGCCCTCGTGGTCGTTCAGGGACGTCCCGTCCACTGACCTATTGGTGCTCGTCAGCCATGGGTTTTTGCCCGCCTGCAGGTGACGAAAGACGTGTCCGGTGATTCGTTCCTGGAGGGCTGGCGATACTCACCTGCTGCTCTTTATTGGTGGTCCAAATGTTGCCCCGCGGGGCGGAGTTGCGTTGAGCCTGACGTTCACAGCGACGTTCTCCCAGCTCACAACCAAACACGTCCCGTGAGCTGAGTGGCTGGTCCGGCGTCAGCTGCGCCGGCGGAGGGTTGGCGGCTGGTCGCTCGTGTTGGCGAGCAGCCGACGGACGGTCTCGGGGTGCCAGTGCTGTCCGCGCTGCCGCGCGGAACGCGGTCTGCAGGTGCTCCCGGGCTGGCGACACGGGCGTCCGACTGGTCGAGGACCTCCCCGGCCTCGGCGGCGTACCGCTGCCCGCGGGTGGGCTGGCCGGTGGCCTTCTCGTGGTCGAGGCGCGTGGCGAGTTCCCGGGCCCGGGTCTCCGCCTCGGCGGCGGTGGCCTCGGCGACGGCGGCGAGCCGGTCTCCCTCGGCGATCAGCCGGTTCAGCTCACGCCGGGCCTCATCCTCGCGCTGGTCCTCGCTCTGCGCCTGGCGGTGAGAGAGGGACACCGACTTGGCCCGTCCGGCCTGTGTCATGCGCGCCTGCCTCAGCCTGCGCTCGGACTCGGCGCGGGCCTCCTCGGCCGACAGGTCGCGCTGCCGGGGGAGCGGGGCGGGGCCGGCGGTTCCTGCAGGAGGTCGGAGACCATGCCTCGGCCGGGACTGCCCGAGGAAGCGGGCGAACGCGTCGATGGCCCGCTCCAAGCGCTCCTTCTCGGTGCGGGCCTCGCCGAGCCGGGCCCGGGTCTTGTCGTCCTCGAGGATGGCCAGCGGCAGCCACAGATGGTTCTGGCCCGGGTGATGCCGGGATACGTGGCGAAGGCGTTCGCGCCGTGCCCGTACATCAGCGAGGTGTTGCACGTCAGACCCTGACTCGCGGCGATCGTCATCGCGTAGCCCAGGGACAGCGCGCCGCCGGTGACCTTCTGCGATGTCACCCAGCCGGACTCGTGGCGGTAGCCGCCGGGAGCCTTGGCGTCCTTGACCCGCCAGGTGATCTCGACGCGATGGTTGTCGTCCATCGCCGTGATGACGGCCCGGTAGCCGTTGAGCATGTCCGGGCCCTCGCCGCGGCGGGAGCGGTAGTCGTTCTCCCGTACGCGGACGATGACGCCCACGGCGAGGGTGAGGGTGTCGCCGCCGGGCAGGGCGTAGGTGTGCTCGTCGCCGAGTTCGCCGGCCTCGCGGCGGATCGCCTGCGCACCGAGATTGAGCGCGTCGACGTCGGAGTTGCGGGCGGCGAGCACCATTATGTTGGCGATGAAGTCGTGGCGGTCGGCCCACTCCTGCAGGCGCAGTTCGTCCCACGCCATGAGGATCTGGGAGCGGGCCTCCTCGGCGGTCTCGGCGGGGTGCAGACGCCCGCCCTCGGCGAGCATCCGCAGCGCCAGTTCGTGGTCGCCGGTGCGCCAGACCTCCAGCGCGGCCCGTTCGGCGGCGTCCTCCTAGCGGCGGTTCTCGGTGCGGGTGAGCCCGTGGACCAGGCGGTGGGCCTCGCGGAACCAGCCGCCGGGGCCGATCGCCTGCAGCTGCAGGTGGTCGCCGATGCCCACGACCTTCGTGCCGGTGCGCGCGGCCTCGCCCATCAGCACGGCCGCCGCGCGGTCGTCGACCATCGTCGCCTCGTCCACGACCAGGACGTCGATGCCGCGCAGCCCGTTGCCGTTCTCGATCTCGCCGAGCCAGGCCGCCACGGTCCGGGCGGGGATGCCGGAGGCGTTGGTCAGGTTCTTCGCGGCGACCGCGGCGAGGGTCGCGCCGGCGTACGTGGTGCCGGTGGCGTCCCAGCCGATCCGGCACGCCTCCATCAGCGTCGACTTGCCCGCGCCCGCGACACCGACGATGGCGTCGACGCCGTGCCCGGCGGTCAGCACCCGGGTCACGGCGGCGGACTGTTCCTCGGACAGCTCGAACCCGGCAGCGACCTGAAAGACGTCGATGGCGGCCGCGGCCTGGTCTCTGGTGAGCTGCACGGCGCCGCTGTCGAACCTCTCCAGCGCCTGCGCCCGGACGCTCTCCTCGGCGTCGAGGATGTCCTGGGTGGTGTAGCGGTCGATGGACGACATGACGGTGGAGCCGATGGTGGGCACGCGCGCCTAGCCCTGGACCGCCAGGACGTCGTCACACAGCCGTTCCAGGCTGTCCGGGTCGGCGTCTATGCCGAACTCCAGCGCGTTCGCCACGGCCGCCAGGAGCTGCGCGCGGCTGAATCGTTCGCGGTCAGCCCGGTCCTGGGGTCGAACACGACGGCCGCGATGTCGCCGGGCGGCGGGCGGGACGCGGGGCCCGTCGATTCCGGCGCCGCCGT
This sequence comes from Streptomyces torulosus, assembly GCF_001419765.1. Classification (GTDB taxonomy): domain Bacteria; phylum Actinomycetota; class Actinomycetes; order Streptomycetales; family Streptomycetaceae; genus Streptomyces; species Streptomyces torulosus. The sequence continues at coordinate 6,488 of NZ_LIRK01000325.1, read as the reverse complement.
CCGGGCCGGGCGGACCGGGAGCAGCCGCGGCCACCATCGCGTCGACGTCGCCGACGACCTGCTCGGCGCGCCGGCGCGCCAGCTGTCGCGCATCGTGGTGGCGTCGACGTCGACCTTGTCGCGCTTGGTCTCCATCGAGGCGGCCTGCTTCTCCGTGCGGGAGGCATCGGCGCCGGCCTTCTCGTCCACGATCGCGGCCCGGCGGCTGAAGGCGTCGCGCAGCTCCTCGGGGACGTCGAGCACTTCCCAGGCGCCGGTGCGCTCGTTGCGCTCGCGCCGTACGCCGAAGCGCTCGAAGGTCAGGGCGCGAACGCGGGCCTTGAAGTAGGCGTCGGCGGCCGACGCGTGACGGCGCAGGTCCTGGCCGCTGTTGGCGATGGACCTCCACTCACCGTCCGAGCACAGCGCCATGTTGGCGATCGTGACGTGCAGGTGCAGGTGCATGTGCGGGTCCCGGGCTCCCCGGCCCGGATGGGGTGGGCGCTCTGGTGCTCGACCGACCAGGCGAGCAGACCGCCGGTCGCCAGCCGCACCGGCTCGCCGTGCAGGGCCTGACGGAGGCCGCGATGCCCGCGACGAAACCGGGGTCGGCCTCCAGCCTCCCACATCCACGGGGCACGTTCCTGGCCGGGCTCGAAGCGTTCCAAGTCATCAGGATCGAACTCGTAGACGTTGCGGCTTCGGAGGTGGTCCTCGAACAGACCCTGATGCACCGGCCGTCGCCGCACGGATGTATGGGGTGCCCCGACAGCCGTCGGAGCACCCGTGCGCCGTTCAGGCTGCCGTGCGGCTGCTGTGGGCGTTGTGGTGGGGGTATTGCTGCTTGGCGAGGCTGGTCTTGTGCCAGGTGCGGCAGTTGGCGATGACGGCGTCGTAGCCCACGGTGAGGGTGGTCAGGCCGAGTGCCATAGCAGTGTCGCTGTCCCGCAGGGCAGGATGGCGCTTCAGTGTGATCCCACCCAAGGACGTCTGGGCCCGCTGGTACACCGGCATGAAAACCCTCCGCCGCCCCGTCGGCACCCTCGCCATCCCCGCGATAGCCACCACCGGCGCCCTGCACTTCACCCACACCTTCGACGCAGCCCCGCCCGCCGTGTGGCGGCACTGGCCGCCTGTGCGGTTCACCGCGTGCCGCGTCCTGGCCGAGGAACACCACTGGCGCGCCACCCAGACGGGGGCGGTGCGGGGCTGGAACGTGGCGGTCCTCGGCGCCGGACGCGCTGGGCCGTTGACAAGTGCCGCTGCCGGATACGTGTACTACGACTGGTACTGGACCAGGGCCAACTGCAAGGCTGCAGGCACAGTTCTGAAGAACGCCGGGGAGACGACCAAGTTCTACTGCCAGAACAACGGACTCGTCGTCGATCTGTACATCTGGAAGTAAGACTGGAGAAGACGCCTGCCTTCGCTGCTCATCCGTCGAGCGTCTCACAAGCGCCCGCCACCATGCAGCGCCTGCTCGGCGGCCGGGCCGGACACCAGGCCGCCGAACGCGCCCGCGGCATCGATCCCCGAGCGGTAGTCCCCCGGGCCCTCCCCGCCTCCGCCACGACCCGCTGCACCTTCCCGCGGCACACCCTGGACGGCGCCGATGTCCGCACCGCTCTGCTCACCCTCGTCGTCCAGCTCGGACAGGTCCTGCGGCAGCGGGACCAGGCAGCCCGGGCACTCCGGCTGACGCTGAGGTTCGCCGGCGGCGCCTCGTGGGAGACCGTGCGGCGTCTGGCCGCGCCGTCCACGCACGACGAGGATCTGCGCGTGCTGGCCTACCGGCTGATGGACGCCGCCGGTCTCCAGCGCGGCCGCCTCACCGGACTCGCCCTCAAAGCTGAGGACCTCGTCGACGCCGACCAGGTCGCCGAACAGATCAGCCTGGACGAGCGCGCGAGGCACGTCTGGCCGCCGAAGCCGTCAGCGACCGCATCCGGGCGAAGTACGGGCCCGGCGCGATCGGCCCGGCCGCCGCCTTCCGGCACGTCTCCTGACCGCTGCCCCCGTCTGGAGCGCGAGGACCGTGCTGGCGCTAATGCTGGTGCACCCCCGGGTCCGAGCTGCTGCCCGGGCGCTGGTCCTGGCCCTACGCCCGCGCCGTTCACCAATCACTCACCGACGCGGCATCCCGCAGTGCGGCAGTCAGGAGTCCGGGCGTCTCGAGTCGACTTGCAGGGAGTCCTTTCCTGGACAGCCCGCGAGCCCGGACAGATTGGTCCGGGCTCGCTTCCCTAGGACAAGTAGCTTCTCCAACAGCACCTTCGGTACATCGTGGCATGCGCCGCAGCCAGGTAGCACTGCCGCGCGACGACAGGCCTCGGGCGCCGCCCCCCTGATCTTGCGATAAACGACCAGCTGTCACGCAAGGAATTGACAGCCGATTTCAGGAGATGGCGGCGAGGGCGGGTCAGGGATTTTCGTTTGAGGGGATTTGTGCTTCTTCCTCAGCCTTCGTGCGCTGACGCCATGCGGTTACCGCTTTGCGTAGCACCTTGCCCAAGGCGGCGAGCAAGAGACCGGAAAGAATCTGGATTCCGAGGTCCTGAATGAGGAGATTCCACAGGGGGGGACGGCCAGGGCAAGGTGTGCTCCCAAATGTCGTGCTGCATACGGTCCTTGGCACCAAGGCTTCCTGCCGTGTTTGGGTGTGCGCCAGGGCCGCACANNTGTGCGGCCCTGGCGCACACCTCTGTGTCCAGCGTCTTCTTCAAGATCGAGAACGGGCGGTCCGAAGATCGGTAGCATGCGCCTCCACGCCCCGAAGTCTGACCCGGGAGCGTGGCGAGAAGAGACCTGCAGCAGGGGGACGGATGAGCGCCTTGAGCGCCTACACCAGCGAATTAAAGAAACAGGTCTCGGTTTTATCGCTTAAAGCCTGTCCCGTAACCCTCCTGCCTGGCGTCAGGCTTCGTTGCAGTCCCGCGCGTGGCCTATCCACGCTGTGCGCCAAAAGCCTCACGCCACTCGTCCGCGACGTCGTGGGTTTCATCCAGGGCTGGATCGCGACTTCCACTAGGTGCATAGGCCGGGGATCGATCTGCACGTAGCGGCACGTGGGCGCAGTACCACGCCCGCTTGGCGCCTGCTCGCTCCGCTTCCGTGCCGGTCCGGAGATACTCAAGCAGCGCCGTCATGACCCGACGGCGCCCGAACGCGTAAACCGCCGGCTCGACGAACCAGCGGCAGAAGCTGGGGTCCGGGTCGTAGACAGCTGCGGCCATGAGCGGGGCGAAGAACTCCTCGGGCAGGCTGGCGCTCTCCAGCAGCGGCTTGCGGACAGCATGGGCCAGGTGCCGAGCACGTCGATCTTCCGGCACGTCTGTCCCCGTCTCCAGGTCCAGCAGGCGAGCCACTTCGGCCGCGCAGGACAGGAATGAGCGTGCTGCCGCCTCACGGCGGTCGTCTGCGTCCATGACACGATTCTGGACTGGTCAACTCCTGTGTGACACTGACATGTTGGTTGCTGCAGCGTGATCTACAGCCTGTCGTGAGCTGCTTCTTCCAAAGTGAAACGATCACGTTGTGATTGGTGTGATCACGGCGTCGGTGCCGTCCTGGATAGAGCCCTTCACGGGGCTGACCCCGCGCTGCTTCGCCAAGCTGGTAGCCGAGGTACGACGCGAGCGAGTTGCAGATCAACGGCGCGGACGTCCCTGGAGACTGCCGCTGGAGGACCGAGTCCTGCTGGTCACGGCCTACTGGCGCACGAACTTGACGATACGGCAGCTGGCTCCGCTGTTCGGGATTTCCAAGTCGGCCGCAGACCGGATCATCGACCACCTCGGGCCGTTGTTGGCGCTCCGGCAGCGAAGGCGGTTCCGTAAGGACACTGTGCTCATCGCGGACGGAACCTTGGTGCCGACCCGCGACCGCACGATCGCCGAGCAGTCCAAGAACTATCGCTACTCCACAGCCCACCAGGTCGTCATCGACGCCGACACCCGCCTGGTCGTCGTAGTCGGCCGGCCCTTGCCCGGAAATCGGCACGACTCCCGCGGTTGGGAAGAGTCCGGAGCCAAGGCCGCCGTTGGTACCACCATGACGATCGCCGACGGCGGCTACCAGGGGACCGGCCTGGTCATCCCACACCGACGCGCCAAGGGGAGCGACCTGCCGGCCTGGAAGGAGGAACACAACCGTTCCCACAAGCGGATTCGCGCCCGCGTCGAGCACACCTTCGCCCGAATGAAGAGCTGGAAGATCTTGCGTGACTGCCGCCTCAAGGGCGACGGCGTCCACCTCGCCATGCTCGGCATCGCCCGACTGCACAACCTCGTCCTCACCGGATAGGCAACGACCTTCGTGCGGCAGCCGAGCTCACCCGCACCAACTCGAAGTTCACTTACGGGACAACCTTTAGTCAGGCGGCGTTCGCGGGGCGTGATGATGTGCCCTGGGAACGCACACGCGTGAACCGTTTCCTGTCCGGGAAAGACAACACCATCGCACCCAAAAGCTTCATCGATTGCCTGGCAGACGTCGGCGCCCAGCTGGGAAATCCCATGGAACAGGACAGACGCGACCATCTGCTGTCCCTGCGACGAGCTTCCCTCACTCACTCGGCAGTGCCGTCATTTCTCTTCGACACTCGCGAGCCGGCTGATCGACAACTGACCCCAGAACCGGTCGACAATCGCTGTTCCTGGAGATGAACGAAGCCAACCGGTCATGGAAATTGCCAAGGTGCCGCACGAACTGATCCGCTGGGCCTCCCGGCGCAGCGACCAGATCGCCGCCTGCCTCTCAGAGCTGGAGCACGAGTACGTCACCGCCGTCGACGACGACGGCGAGCCGAAGTTCCTGCCCGTGGTCTCCGAGCGGGCCCGGGCCAGGCTGAACCTGATGGCCGCGAAGATGACGCGCCCGCCGAAGCAGAAGGCCCGGCCCCTCGTGCAGCTGGGCAAGGAGTGGAAGGAGAGCGCGATCCGCACCTCCAAGGCGGCCGTCGACGTCATCAACTCCCTCCTCGAGTACGCCCGTCCCGCGGCTGCGGTGGTCCGGGCCCGGGTCGCCGCCGTGGTCGACGTCGCCCTGGCGGCCGTCGACGTCACCGCGACGGTGTTCGTGATGAACGACGGCGGCCACGTCCACCGCCGGCACCTGCTCGCCGAAGCCCGCCGCCACCTCGCCCTCGTCCTGCGCGGCCGCCACCACGGGCCGGGCCTGGACGAGAAGATCGTGGACGCCGCCATCTCCACGCACTGCCTGGACATCAGCGAGCCGAAGACCGTGCGCGGCCTGGAGTCCGGCTATCGCCTCTAATCCCCTGCACCGCCGCCGACGACCTCGCCGAGGCGGTGGAAGAGGCCTTTCCTCAGCACCCGGATGCTGAAGTGATCTTGAGCTTTTCGGGGCTCGGCATCCAGCTCGGCGCCCGGATACTGGCCGAGATTGGCGACGACCGGAAACGGTTCGCCGACGCCCGCGGCCTGAAGGCGTATGCCGGCGCCTCGCCCATCACCCGGGCCTCGGGCAAGAAGTCCAGCATCACCCGCCGACGGATCAAGAACGACCGCCTCAATCATGCTGGCTACCTCTGGGCCTTCTCCTCGATCACCGCCTCACCCGGCGCCAACGCCCACTACCGGCACCGCCGCGACCATGGAGACTGGCACGCCGCTGCCCAGCGCAACCTCTTCAACCGCATGATCGGCCAGCTCTACCACTGCCTCCAACAAGGTCATCGATATGACGAGGCACTGGCCTTCCCAGCTCCGCCCGACGAGGTGGGCACAGCGGCTGCCTAACCAGAGGCCGCATCTCGTCGGCAGCGGTCAGGAGCATTCCTAGCGGGGCAGGCGGCCCAACACAGCACGAAACCTCTCCTGCCCTGCCGTGACGCTCGCGTCCCACAGGCCTGAGGCGTCACCGCGCAGCGAGAGGCACTGGAGCCGTTGTTCCTCGGCGAGGAAGCCAGCACCTGCCACGTTCTGGTCGAGCATTCCCATCGCGGTGAGCGCCGCGTGGCCGCAGGACACCGCGTCGTCAGCGTTTCCCGAGCCGTGGGCCAGGAGGGCATACCGCAGGCAGAGGGCAGCGAAGAAGGCGTAGGTGTCGGCGACATCGGTGATCCCCTCCTCGTTCGGCTGAAGCTCTGGGAACCGCTCCAGCTGGCGCACGCCCTCGGCGGCGTTGGCGAGCGGCCGGTCGGCATGCCAGAGATCGCGTACGGACTCCGCATAGAAGTCCAGGTCGGCTTCCCGCCCCGGCGCGTCCGCCCGTAGGCCCACGAACAGTGGCGCCATACGTTCGGCGCAGGCGGCGGCATACAGGCGGATCGCCTCGTCACCCCCGTCACGAAGTGCCTTCGTGACGGCCCCTTCCACCAGCGTCTCCATGCCCCACCCTCATCCCGTTCGAACAGATCGACAGGCTACACAGCGGGCTGAGGACCGCCGCTTGACGAGTTAGGCGCCTGAGGTGTCTACACCGCCCGGTGGGCCCTGTCCGACCTCACCGACCGCCGCCGCCCACCAGCCCCCGTCCCCGACCCGGAC
>NZ_LIRK01000324.1 GCF_001419765.1 Streptomyces torulosus | reverse complement strand
GCTCCGGGGGGAGCGGGGCCGCGGTCAGCGCTCCGCCTTGGTCTTGAAGCCGCGCCCCCACTGCAGGCCCCACCCGTAGAGCCGGTCGAGCTCCGCCTGGAAGCCGTAGACGAACTTCACCTCCCGGCGCACGATGATCTCCCCCTTGACGTTCTCGATCATCACCACCGCGCACGACCGGGCCTGCGGGTGACGTTCGTCGAGCCCGATCTCGATCCGGGGGCCGTTGCTCGGGTACAGCGTCACGACGGCGTGCGTACGGTCGAAGGCCGGCGTCTGGTCGTAGATGTAGACGAAGACGAGCATCCGCTTGAAGTCGTCGCGGTGGTCCAGGTTGATGTACATGGTCTCGCCGGACCCCGACCCGAACCGGTCGTCACCGCTGAGCCGCATGTACGGCGGGTCGTTGATGTCGCCGAGGAAGCCGCCCAGCGGCTGCACGACCCCCTTCGTCCCGTCGGCCAGCTCGTACAGGCAGCCGAGGTCGAGGTCGACGTTGACCATGCTCTGGCTGTGCGCCACGACCTCCTCCGGCTTGAGCGCCCTGAAGGGATGCCGGAGCACGCTCTGCCGCTTGGGTCCGCCTATGTCGGAGGTCCGCATCCGCCAGGACAGGTTGACACGCAGATGGCCGGTGGCGGCGCCCTGCTTGCTGAGGGAGACCTTCTGGTGCCGTTTGGTCAGCTCGATGGCGTTGGTCGCCGCGTTGCCCGCGTCGAACTCCGTGGCCCGTCCGCGCCAGAGGTTGTCCAGGAAACTCATGCCCGCCCCACAACTGCCGTGTCGTCGCGTCAACCACCAACGGGGCGGCCGACGAGGACGAGTCCTCGTCGGCCGCCCCGCTCAGAGCGTTCCCTCACCTGGAGGGCAGTCACACTCCGGAACCGGTCACACCGGCCCCGGCTTCCGGGTCGAACCCCTCTGAAAGTCAGACGCCGGACGCCACCTCCTCCTTGGAGGCCTCAGCTTTTCCCTCCGCGGCCGCCAGCGCCTTGTTGCGGCGGACCGAGGACCAGAAGGACCAGCCGATCAGGACGACACCGATGAGGCCGGTGATGATCTCGTTGATCTCGTACTGGATGGTGACGAGCAGGATCACGGCGAGGGCGCCGATCGCGTAGTGCGCGCCGTGCTCCAGGTAGACGTAGTCGTCGAGGGTGCCCTGGCGGACCAGGTAGACGGTGAGCGACCGGACGTACATCGCGCCGATGCCCAGGCCGAGCGCCATCAGGACGATGTCGTTGGTGATGGCGAACGCGCCGATCACGCCGTCGAAGGAGAACGACGCGTCCAGGACCTCCAGGTAGAGGAACATGAAGAACGCGGCCTTGCCGGCGAGGGCGACGGCCGAACGCGGCTTGCCGGTGCGCTCCGCCTCCTCCTCCGCCTCGTGCTCGCGCTCCTCCTGTTCCTCCAGGCGGTTCTCGAAGTAGCTGGAGAGACCGCCGACGATGAGATAGGTGATGAGGCCCGCGAGACCGGAGATCAGCACGGTCTGCGCCTTGTCGACGTGGGTGCCGCCGTGCTGGTGGGCGTGGGTCGCGAAGGTCATCGAGGTGATCAGCAGGACGATCATCGCGATGCAGGCGGACAGCATGTCGATCTTGCCGAGCTTGGCCAGCGGGCGCTCCAGCCAGGCCAGCCACTTGATGTCCCGGTCCTCGAAGATGAAGTCGAGGAAGATCATCAGCAGGAACATACCGCCGAACGCCGCGATCGACGGGTGGGCGTCGGTCACGTACTGCTGGTACTGGTCCTTGTCGGTGAGGGCCAGGTCGACGGCCTCGATCGGGCCCAGCTTGGCGCTGATCGCGACGATCACGACGGGGAACACCAGGCGCATGCCGAAGACGGCGATGAGGATGCCGATGGTGAGGAAGATCTTCTGCCAGAAGGCATTCATCTTCTTCAGGATCCCGGCGTTGACCACTGCGTTGTCGAACGACAACGAGATCTCCAGGATGGACAGGATGGCGACGAGCCCGAGCGCCGTCCATCCGTCGTAGAGAACCGCTGCAACCAAGCCGAGCGCGGTGACCGCGAACGACCAGCCGAAGGTTTTCAGAACCACTGGCTACCCAATCGTGTGTGTACGGGGTTCCCCCGCGCCGCGCGCGGCTTTACCAAACATTGACTCCGAAGCCGAAGTCTAGTCGGGCACCCCTCGTCCCCCACCAGGCCCCAGGTTTTGCGCATATAGCGCCGGACCCCTCAGAAGGCCGCTACGACACATTGACCCCGAAATCCAGGGCGATACCGCGCAAGCCTGACGCGTACCCCTGGCCGACCGCGCGGAACTTCCATTCCCCGCCGTAGCGATAGACCTCACCGAAGATCATCGCGGTCTCGGTGGAGGCGTCCTCCGAGAGGTCGTAGCGGGCCAGTTCCTGGCCGTCGAGCTGGTTCACGACACGGATGAAGGCGTTGCTGATCTGTCCGAAGGACTGGCCGCGGTTGTCCGCGTCGTGGATGGAGACCGGAAACACGATCTTGTCGACGGTCACGGGCACCCGGGAGAGGTCGATGATGATCGACTCGTCGTCGCCGTCCCCCTCGCCGGTGAGGTTGTCACCGGTGTGCTTCACCGAGCCGTCGGGACTCGTCAGGTTGTTGTAGAAGACGAACCACTCGTCCCCCAGCACCCGGCCCCCCTGGCACAGCAGCGCGCTGGCGTCGAGGTCGAAAGGGGCTCCGGTGGTGGTCCGGACGTCCCAGCCGAGCCCGATCATCACCTGAGTGAGGTTCGGCGCGGCCTTGGAGAGGGAGACATTGCCTCCCTTGGCGAGCGTGACGCCCATGGTGCTGGTCCTCCCCGATGTCTGGCTTCGCAAGTGTTCAGTTGTGGTGTACGAGCGCGTCCGGCGCCGCGGTCGAGGACGACTGCGGCGCCGGAGCGGTGAGCCGGATGGTTCTTCCCCGGTGGCTCAGACGTTCACACCGAAGTCCTGGGCGATACCGCGCAGACCCGAGGCGTACCCCTGGCCGATGGCGCGGAACTTCCACTCGGCGCCGTGCCGGTAGAGCTCACCGAAGACCATGGCGGTCTCGGTGGAGGCGTCCTCGGACAGGTCGTAACGGGCGATCTCCGCCTCGCCGGCCTGGTTCACCACGCGGATGAAGGCGTTGCGGACCTGGCCGAAGGACTGCTGGCGGTTCTCGGCGTCGTAGATCGACACCGGGAAGACGATCTTCTCGATCTCGACCGGCACGGCGGCGAGGTTGACCTTGATCTGCTCGTCGTCGCCCTCGCCCTCACCGGTGAGGTTGTCACCGGTGTGCTCCACGGAGCCGTCGGGGCTCTTGAGGTTGTTGAAGAAGACGAAGTTGGCGTCGCTGCTGACCTTGCCCGACGCGTCCAGCAGCAGCGCGCTGGCGTCGAGGTCGAAGTCCGTGCCGGTGGTGGTGCGGATGTCCCACCCCAGACCTACGATGACCGCGGTCAGGCCCGGGGCCTCCTTGGTCAGCGATACGTTGCCGCCCTTGCTGAGGCTGACTCCCACGAAGTCCTCCCATAGATGTCTGGGGCGGGGAGCCCCGTCGTGCGTTGGTATCGGATCAACGTGTCGATCCTAGTGACGGGTTCCCGAGAACCGCAGGCCTTGGAACCGAAGAATCACAGGGTGTCGAGCGCGGCGACGTACTCGTTCAGGTCACGGGCGTCCGGCAGGGCGTTGACGACCGTCCAGCGGACGACGCCCTCCTTGTCGATGATGAACGTCCCGCGCACCGCGCAGCCCTTGTCCGCGTCGAAGACGCCGTACGCGCGGGAGACCTCGCCGTGCGGCCAGAAGTCCGACAGCAGCGGGTACTCCAGCCCCTCCTGGTCGGCGAAGACCCGCAGGGTGTGGATGGAGTCGTTCGACACGGCCAGCAGCTGGACGTCGTCGTTGACGAACTTCGGCAGGTTGTCCCGCAGCTCGCACAGCTCGCCCGTGCACACGCCGGTGAAGGCGAACGGGTAGAAGAGCAGCACCACGTTCTTCTCGCCGCGGAAGTCCGAGAGCTTCACCGTGGCGCCGTGGTTGTCCTTGAGCTCGAAGTCGGGTGCCTTGTCGCCGACCTGGATCGCCATGATTTCCTGCGTCCCTTCGTAGGGCTGTTCGGGTGACCCAGCCTACGCAGGTGACCGGCCGGGAAAACGGAGCGCCCCTGGACGGGCCCTGTAGGGGCGCCCGTCCAGGGGCGCGGGGAACTGCGCGAAAGGCCACGACGACGCCGCGACCGCCTCGACGCAGAACCCACCGAGTTCTCGGGCGACGCTCTATTTCTTGCCGGACTTCGCCGCCTTCGGCGTCACCAGACGGCTTCCGCTCCAGTCCTTGCCGACGCTGACGCTCTTCGACGCGGACAACCCCGCGGTCGTCGCGGCTTCCGAGATGTCACTGGGCTCCACATAGCCGTCGCGCCCTGTCTTGGGCGTCAGCAGCAGGATCGAGCCACCCTCCTCGATGTACGTGGTGGCGTCCACCAGCACATCCGTCAGGTCGCCGTCGTCGTCTCGGAACCACAGCACGACGGCATCGGCCACGTCGTCGTAGTCCTCGTCGACGAGATCGCTGCCGATGACTTCCTCGATGGACTCGCGGAGCTCCTGGTCGACATCGTCGTCGTAGCCGATCTCCTGGACCACCTGCTCGGGCTGGAACCCCAGCCTCGCGGCAGGGTTCGTCCGCTCCTCCGCGTGGTCCGCGGTCGCGCTCACGGGTTGCCTCCTGATCATGTTTCGAGTGGGGTCGCCCCCGGGGAATCAGCCACGCGCGTACGCGAAGCGTTGGCCGTAGTCCACACGGGCGGGACGGATCGCGCAAGTACCCAGCCTGCGAGACCGCCGAAACGGTGACGATCCGGGCCGTGTCCACGCAACTCCAGGCATCGAATCCCAGCACCGCGTGACGCACACCACATCATTCTGTCCGGTTTGCGCATTCGGCAACCGCTCGGGGGTACGAGTGCCGCATGCCCTTCCTACTGTGACAGACCGGGTGACCAGCTTGGTTACCTCTCGGTAGAGATGACGTTTGCGCCCTCGAGGTACACGATGGGGGGCGGTGCAGGCACCCATAAGAACCCATGAAGAGTGGCCCTCTGACAGCTAAGGAACAGCGTGGCTTCCGGATCCGATCGCAATCCGATCATCATTGGCGGCCTTCCGAGTCAGGTCCCTGACTTCGATCCCGAGGAGACCCAGGAGTGGCTCGACTCGCTCGACGCCGCCGTGGACCAGCGCGGGCGTGAGCGCGCGCGCTACCTGATGCTCCGGCTCATCGAGCGGGCCCGCGAGAAGCGCGTGGCCGTGCCCGAGATGCGCAGCACGGACTACGTCAACACCATCGCCACCAAGGACGAGCCGTTCTTCCCGGGCAACGAGGAGATCGAGCGGAAGATCCTCAACGCCACGCGGTGGAACGCCGCCGTGATGGTGTCCAGGGCCCAGCGCCCGGGCATCGGCGTGGGTGGCCACATCGCGACCTTCGCGTCGTCCGCCTCCCTCTACGACGTGGGCTTCAACCACTTCTTCCGGGGCAAGGAGGAGGGCGACGGCGGCGACCAGATCTTCTTCCAGGGGCACGCCTCCCCCGGTATCTACGCCCGCGCGTTCCTGCTCGACCGGCTCGGCGAGCAGCAGCTCGACGCGTTCCGCCAGGAGAAGTCGAAGGCGCCGTACGGTCTGTCCAGCTATCCGCACCCGCGGCTGATGCCGGACTTCTGGGAGTTCCCGACCGTGTCCATGGGCCTCGGCCCGCTGGGCGCGATCTTCCAGGCGCGGATGAACCGCTACATGGAGGCGCGCGGGATCGCGGACACCTCCAAGTCCCATGTCTGGGCGTTCCTCGGCGACGGCGAGATGGACGAGCCCGAGTCGACGGCGGCACTCGCACTCGCCTCCCGCGAGAGCCTCGACAACCTGACCTTCGTCATCAACTGCAACCTGCAGCGCCTCGACGGCCCGGTGCGCGGCAACGGCAAGGTCATCCAGGAGCTGGAGTCGGTCTTCCGGGGCGCCGGCTGGAACGTGATCAAGCTGGTGTGGGACCGCACCTGGGACCCGCTGCTCGCCCAGGACCGCGACGGTGTGCTCGTCAACAAGATGAACACCACGCCGGACGGCCAGTTCCAGACGTACGCGACCGAGACCGGCGCGTACATCCGCGACCACTTCTTCGGCGGCGACCACCGGCTGCGCGCCATGGTCGAGAACATGTCCGACGACCAGATCCTGCACCTGGGTCGCGGCGGTCACGACCACCGCAAGATCTACGCGGCGTACAAGGCGGCCTACGAGCACAAGGGCCAGCCGACGGTCATCCTGGCCAAGACCATCAAGGGCTGGACGCTGGGGCCGAACTTCGAGGGCCGCAACGCCACGCACCAGATGAAGAAGCTGACCGTCGCCGACCTCAAGGGCTTCCGCGACCGTCTGCACCTGCCGATCTCCGACAAGGAGCTGGAGGGCGGGCTCCCGCCGTACTACCACCCCGGGCGGAACTCCGACGAGATCCAGTACATGCACGACCGCCGCAAGGGGCTCGGCGGTTATGTGCCCACCCGTGTCGTGCGGGCGAAGCCGCTGGCGCTGCCCGAGGACAAGACGTACGCGAGTGTGAAGAAGGGCTCCGGTCAGCAGTCGATCGCCACCACCATGGCGTTTGTACGGCTGCTGAAGGACCTCATGCGGGACAAGGAGATCGGCAAGCGGTTCGTGCTGATCGCGCCCGACGAGTACCGCACCTTCGGCATGGACTCGTTCTTCCCGAGCGCGAAGATCTACAACCCGCTCGGGCAGCAGTACGAGGCGGTCGACCGGGAACTGCTGCTCGCGTACAAGGAGTCGCCGACCGGGCAGATGCTGCACGACGGCATCTCCGAGGCGGGCTGCACGGCGTCGCTGATCGCGGCCGGTTCGGCGTACGCGACGCACGGCGAGCCGCTGATCCCGGTCTACGTCTTCTACTCGATGTTCGGTTTCCAGCGCACCGGCGACCAGTTCTGGCAGATGTCCGACCAGCTGGCGCGCGGCTTCGTCCTGGGCGCGACCGCGGGGCGTACGACGCTGACCGGTGAGGGTCTCCAGCACGCGGACGGGCACTCGCAGCTGCTGGCCTCCACCAACCCGGGCTGTGTCGCCTACGACCCGGCGTTCGGCTTCGAGATCGCGCACATCGTGAAGGACGGTCTGCGCCGGATGTACGGCGAGACCGCCGACGGCCGGCCCGGCGAGGACGTCTTCTACTACCTCACGGTCTACAACGAGCCGATCCAGCACCCGGCCGAGCCCGCCGACGTCGACGTGGACGGCATCCTCAAGGGCATCCACCGCTTCAAGGCCGGCGAGTCCGGTGCCGTCCCGGCGCAGATCATCGCCTCCGGTGTCGCGGTGCCCTGGGCGGTCGAGGCGCAGCGGATCCTCGCCGCCGAGTGGAACGTCAAGGCGGACGTCTGGTCGGCGACCTCCTGGAACGAACTGCGCCGTGAGGCGGTCGAGGTGGAGCGGCACAATCTGCTCCACCCGGAGGAGGAGCAGCAGGTCCCGTACGTGACGCGGAAGCTGAGCGGTGCCGAGGGGCCGTTCGTGGCCGTCTCCGACTGGATGCGGTCGGTTCCGGACCAGATCGCGCGGTGGGTGCCGGGCACGTACCAGTCGCTCGGCGCGGACGGCTTCGGCTTCGCGGACACGCGGGGCGCGGCGCGACGGTACTTCCACATCGACGCCCAGTCGATCGTGGTCGCGGTGCTGACCGAGCTGGCGCGTGAGGGCAAGGTCGACCGCTCGGTGCTCAAGCAGGCCATCGACCGCTACCAGCTGCTGGACGTCTCCGCGGCCGACCCCGGGGCGGCGGGCGGCGACGCATAGCACGGGGCAACCCGTCAAGGGGTGGTGAACCTGCGGGTTCACCACCCCTTCACGTTTCCTACGATGCGTCCATGAAAGAGCGAGTCGCCTCGGCGCAGATCCGATGGGAACAGAAGACGCAGCGGCCGCTGTTCGGTCTGGCCGCGGTGTTCGCCGTCGCGTACGCCGTGCCGATCGTCCGGCCGGACGTGAGCACGGACGTGAGGGGATGGTGCGATGTCGTCGAGTGGACGGTGTGGGCGGCCTTCGCGCTCGACTACGTGATACGGCTCGGGCTCGCCGAGCAACGGTGGGAGTTCGTGCGGTCGCGCTGGCTCGACCTGTGCGCGGTACTGCTGCCGATGGTCCAGCCGCTGCGGCTGCTGCGGCTGGTGGCGACGCTGCTGCTGGTCGGGCAACGGGCGCGGATGGCCTCGCAGATACGGCTCACGACCTATGTCGGCGGGTCGGTGATCGGGCTGCTGATGTTCGGATCGCTGGCCGTGCTCTCCGTGGAGCGGGACTCGCCGAACGGGAACATCCACACGCTGGGCGACGCCGTGTGGTGGTCGTTCACGACGATGACGACCGTGGGGTACGGGGACCACGCGCCCACGACCGGGCTCGGGCGGGTGCTGGCCGTCGGACTGATGCTTTCGGGGATCGCGCTGCTGGGTGTGGTGACCGCGAACATCGCCGCGTGGTTCATAGCGCGGTTCGAGAAGGACGACGCGGAGGAGCGGCGGCAGACCGCGGCGATAGTGGAGCTGACCGAGGAGGTACGGCTGCTGCGGGCCGAGGTGATGGCGCTGCGGTCGGGGAGGGCGGTGCCGGAGCAGCGGCGCTGACCCGGGTGCCATGAGAGCGCCGGGCCTTGAGAACGCCGGCCTTGAGAACGCCGAGGGCCGTGGGGGTGCCTGTGCGTGGGCGGGTGCGGGTGCGTCGTGGCCGGTCGCGCAGTTCCCCGCGCCCCTGAGGTGTGCTGCCCTGCGCCGGAGCCGGGACGGAGCCGTCCCCCTGCGTCAGCCGATTGTGCGGTTCCCCGCGCCCCTGGAGGTCCGCTGCCCTGCGCCGGAGCCGGGAAGGAGCCGTCCCCATGCGTCAGCCGGTCGCGCAGTTCCCCGCCCCCTGGAGGTCCGCTGCCCCGTGCCGGAGCCGGGAAGGAGCCGTCC
>NZ_LIRK01000323.1 GCF_001419765.1 Streptomyces torulosus | reverse complement strand
CGCCGACCACGGCGTGGAGATCGGCGGACACAGCCACACCCATCCGCAGCTCGACATGCTCGACGAGGACCGGCTCCGGTTCGAGCTGCGGCGCTGCCGGAGGATCGTCGCCGACGAACTGGGCACCCCGCCCGTCTCGTTCGCCTACCCGTACGGCTACTCCAGCCGCCGGGTACGGGTCGCGGTGCGGGAGACGGGGTTCGCGCAGGCGCTCGCCGTCGGCAACGCGCTCGCCCGGCGCCGGCAGGGCCCGTACGCGCTGCGGCGGGTCACCGTGCGGCGCTCCACCGGCGTCGAGGAGTTCGAGCGGCTGGTCGAGGGCCGCGCCGTCGCCCGCGACTTCGCCCGGGACCGTGCCCTGACCAAGGGGTACGCCATGGTCCGAAGAGCACGACAGGTGGGAAAGGCCATCCGTTCCCGTGTCTGACACGACGACCACCACGGCCGGGCAGGCCGACACCGGCACGGCGGACACCACCGGGCCGCGGCCCGGCCCCGCCCGCCGTCTGCGGCTGCCCGGCCTCGGCAGGGGGGCCGGCGGCAACCAGCTGTTCCGCAACGCCTACGCCCTGATGCTGAACACCGGTATCTCGGCCGTGCTCGGCCTCGGCTTCTGGCTGGCCGCGGCCCGGTACTACACCGAGGCGGCGGTCGGGCAGGGCTCCGCCGCGATCGCCGCGATGAAGCTCCTGGCGGGGCTGGCCGCGCTCACGCTGACGGGGGCCCTCGCCCGGTTCATCCCGGTCGCGGGGCGCGGCACGGGACGGCTGGTCTTCCGTACGTACGCGGGCAGTTCGGTGGCCGTGGCGCTCGCGGCCGGGGTGTTCCTGCTGACGCTCGGGCTGTGGGGGTCCTCGTACCGCTTTCTGCACGACCCGCGGGAGGCCGTGTTCTTCGTGCTCGCGGTGGTCGCCTGGTCGCTGCTGACCCTTCAGGACGGGGTGCTGACCGGGCTGCGGAGCGCCCTGTGGGTGCCCGTCGGCAACACCGTGTTCTCCGCGGTGAAGCTGGTGCTGCTGGTGGTGTTCGCCGCGGCCATCCCGACCATGGGTGTGTTCGTGTCCTGGGTCGCGGCGATCGCGGTGTCCGTGCTGCCGCTGGGCTGGCTGGTGTTCCGGCGGCTCGTCCCCCGGCATGTGAAGGCGACCGAGGGCCGGGCCCACCCGCCGTCGCTGCGGGAGATCGGCCGCTTCCTCGCGGGCGACTACACCGGCTCGCTGTTCTCCCTCGCGGTGGTCTACCTGGTCCCGGTGATCGTCGCCGCCCAGGTCAGCTCCACCGACAACGCGTACTTCTACATCACCACCACGATCGGCGGCACGGTCAACCTCCTCGCCATCAACATGGGTGCCTCGCTGACCGTGGAGGGCGCCCACGACCCGGCGCGGCTCGCGGCGAACACCCGGGCCGCGCTGCGGCGGATGGCCCGGATCATGCTGCCGGTGTGCGGGGTGCTGTTCTTCGGGGCGCCGTGGATCCTCGCCGTGTTCGGGCCGGGCTACGCGGACGCGGCGACGGGGCTGTTGCGCTGGTTCGCGGTCGGCGCGGCGCTGCGGGTGGTGATGGAGACGTACTTCGCGGTGCTGCGCGCCCAGAGCCGTACCGCCGGACTGGCCTGGCTGCAGGGCCTGCTGTGCGCCCTGGTCCTCGGACTGACGCTGCTGCTGCTCCCCCGTATGGGTCTGCTGGGCGCGGGGGTCGCCGAGATCTCCAGCCTCGCGGTGATCGTGCTGATCGCCGCGCCCCGGCTCTGGCGGATCGTCCGCACGGCGCCGCCCGCCGCGGTCCCCGAGGACGCGGCGCCGGACGGCGATCTCGCCGACCTGGGCCGGGTGGCGTCCACCGCGAAGAAGGAGAGCGGCGCCTGGTCCCGGCGGCTCGACTCCGACACCCTCGCCCTCGGCCTGCACCTCGACTTCGACCACATGGAACGCCGCCCCGACGTACGCCCCGGCCCCGGCACCCCGCCCGCCGGAACCCCGGCCGTCCGCAAGGACCACCGGCCTGCCTGGGCCC
The DNA here is from genome assembly GCF_001419765.1 of Streptomyces torulosus. Taxonomy (GTDB): domain Bacteria; phylum Actinomycetota; class Actinomycetes; order Streptomycetales; family Streptomycetaceae; genus Streptomyces; species Streptomyces torulosus. The sequence goes on along the minus strand of NZ_LIRK01000323.1, from coordinate 23,668 downwards.
AGGACCGGCCGACCCGGCCGCTCCACCTCAACCGGCCACCGCTGCCCGGACGGCCCGTGGACGGGGAGGTCCTGCCGGTCGACGAGAGCGAGGGCGCCCTACGGGATGCGGCCGCCGTACCGGCGTCCATGGGAGCGGAGGCCGCCGGGGAGCCCGACGTACGGGAACCGGCACCGCAGCCCGCCCCGTCCCCGGCGCCGCCACCGCCGCCCGGGACCCGCCGGGAACGGCTGCCGCGCCCCACCCGCGCCGGTGTGGTGCTCGGCTGCCTCCTGATCGTGGCGCTGCTGCTGTACTGGGTGCCCGCGCTCGCGCTGGACGACTCCGCGCTGGACGGCATGGACGGGCTCGGCCTCGTCTCCGTGCTGCCGCTGCCGACGCTGGCCGGGACGGTGCTGCTGGCCACGGTGTTCGCCTCGCTGCTGTGGCTGCGCCGCGAGCACCGGGCTCTGCTGCTGGTCACGCTGCTGGCCACCGTCGTGTCCCTGCACGCGCTGCCCGCCGTGATCGAGGCCGAGCCGCGGTTCGCGACGGCCTGGCAGCACCTCGGCTTCCTCGACTACATCGACCGCACCGGCTCGGCGGTCCCCGACCTGGACGCCCGCTGGAGCTGGCCCGGCTTCTTCGCGGCGGCCGCGTTCGTGGCCCGGGCCTGCGGCGTCGACGACTTCACGGAGATCATCCGCTGGTGGCCCACCGCCATGCAGCTGCTCTATCTGGCCCCGATGTTCCTCCTCGCCCGCCATGTGCGCGCGAACTGGCGCGCCCGGTGGACGGGCGTGTGGATCTTCGTGCTGAGCGGCTGGGTGGGGCAGGACTACTTCTCCCCGCAGGGCTTCACCTACCTCCTCTATCTGGCCTTCGTGGCGATCCTCCTGGTGTGGTTCCGCGCCCCGCGCATGCTGTGGGCCAAGGTCCGGCCCGGCGAGGCCGAGGTGGAGCCCACCGACCGCCGGCAGCGCGCGGTGCTGCTGGTGGTCCTCATCGCGCTGTACGCGGCGACCGTCCCGGCCCACCAGCTCACCCCGTTCGTGATGCTGGGCGTCCTCGCCGTCCTCGTCCTGGTCGGCCGCTGCGAACTGCGCGGTCTGCCCCTGCTGTTCGCCGTCCTGGTCGCCGTCTGGGTGGGCTTCCTCGCCGAGCCGTACTGGTCGGGACACTTCGACGAACTCTTCGGCGGTGTCGGCGGCGTCGGCGGGAACGTCACGTCCTCGGTGTCCGGCCGTATCGGCGAGGGAAGCTCCACGCACAAACTCGTGCTGTACGCGCGCGTGGCCCTCGCCGGCCTCGTCATGCTGCTGGCCTGCTACGGCTTCCTGCGCCGCCGCTCGAACAGATACCGCGAACGCTCCCTGCTCGTCCTCACCTTCGTGCCGTTCCTCGGCTTCGGGATGCAGTCGTACGGCGGCGAGATGGCCCTGCGGGTCTTCATGTTCGCCCTGCCGGGTGCCGCGCTGCTCGCCGCGCTCGCCCTGTTCCCGCGCTCCGGCGCGACCGCCGGGGAACGCGCCAAGGACCGTCGGAGCCTCGCCCCGCCGGCCGCCCTCGTGGCGGGCCTCGTCCTCATCGGCGGCTTCCTCGTCGCCCGCTGGGGCAACGAGCCCTTCGAGCGCGTCCGCACCGGCGAGGTCGCCGCCATGGAGTACGTGTACGCCCACGACGAGCCCACCGTACGGCTGCTCTGGCTCAGCGACGACCCGGTCGACTCGGTGACGCCCGCGCTGCCGTGGGGCGCCCGGGACATGGAGAAGGTGGAGTACGTGCCGACGCTCGCACCGGTCGACCCGGTCCTGGTGTCGGGCCTGGTCAAGTCGCTCAAGGACGCGGGCCCGAACTCCTACCTCATCGTCAACCGCGGCCAGACCACGTCCCTCCAGCTGGACTCCGGCTACCCCGCGAACTGGGATGCCCGGCTCATCCGCAACCTCGACGCGCGCAAGGAGCTCAGGGAGGTCTTCGCCAACGAGGACGCGACGATCTTCGCCCTGCGCGGTCAGACGGGTAAGGCCCCCGCGCCCGATCCCGGCCCGATCGGCCCGCAGGTGACCTGGACCCCGTGGTCCGTGGTCGGCGGTCTGGCGACGATCGCCCTGATCGTGCTGCTGACCACCCGCGAGGTGGTACGCGTGGCGGCCCGCCCGAGCATCCGGCAACTCCGTTGGCTGCAGGGCAGTTTCTGGTTCAGCCTGCCGCTGCTGGCCCTGCTCCTCGCGTCACTGGTGCAGCGGTTCCTGACGATGGGGGGCGCCCCTTGAGGGGAGTCAGGCGGTGGCTCACCGCTTGAGCCACCGCACCTCGTACGCCCCCATCGCGAACCGCCGCCCGTCGACCTTCGCGCTGATCTTCCGGTCGAGGGTGTTGACCACGAGCACGGCGTCGTCGTCGGCCAGCACCCGCACGTTCGGCCGGTCGTCGGCCGCCACCGACACCGTCTCGTACCTCGTGCCCGGCGGGAACTCCGCGCCGAACCGGGCCAGCAGGTCGTACATGGGCAGCGCCCTGCCACCGCCGCTGGTGTCGGTCGGGGTCCACAGGCATCCGGGGCACTCCCCGCTCTTCTCCTCCGGGTTCCAGTAGAACGCGGAGGTGGCGCCGCCCTTCGCCATGCCGATCAGCCCGGCGGCCTGCACGGCGACCCGCCGGGTCTCGGACCAGCCGTGACGGTCGTCGTTCGCGTCGGCGGGCTCCACGTAGTACTCGGCCCACCACAGCGGCAGCCCCGGGACGCGCCTGCGCACCCACTCGCTCACCGCCGTGAACTTCTCCGTGGCCGCGAACTCGTCCGGCAGCAGCTCGTCGTCCGCGGTGTAGCTGGAGCCGTCGACGACCACGAAGTCCGCGCCCGCCCTGTTCTTGTCCCAGTAGTCGAAGGCGTCGAGGATCCGCTGGTCCATGGCGCCCCAGGGGCCCTTCAGGGATGTCGACGCGTCCTGCTTCTGCCGGGGGTCGAGGCTGTCCATGACGAGGTAGGGGCCGCCGACCATGATGTCCTCGTCGACCTTCTTCAGGGCCTTGTACACGAGGTTGTACAGGCGGGTGTAGCCCTCGTAGTCCCAGCGGGCCTCGGCGTTGTTCCAGAAGCCCTTGAACTCGTTCCAGACGATGAAGTGCCGCACGTCCGGGTAGCGCCTGGCGACGGTCGCGGCGAGGTCGGCGAAGTCCTGGAAGTGCTCGGGCTCGGGCGCGGTCTCCAGGGCGGACTGGCTCCAGTCCGTGTCGCCGGTGCCGGACTTTCCGCCCTTCATCCAGTCGGGGGCGCAGCACAGGGTGACGACGGGCGTGCCGCCGGTGGCGCGGACGAAGTCGATGCGCCGGTCCATCTCCTCGAAGTCGTAGCGCCCCTCGACCGGTTCGGGGTTGCCCGCGCCCCAGCCCATGATGTGCTGGATCTGCGGCAGCGGCCGCTCACCGAGGCGCTTCTCGACGCGTTCGACGGCGGCCCGGCTGCCCTCGTCCGCGCTGAACTGGGTGTGGGTGAAGCCCCAGCCGACCTCGGGTCCGAGGTCGTCGGGCGGGACGGCGGGCGTGCCGTGCACCTTGTCGCCGTCGCGTGAGGTGCCGGCGGTGCCGCCTTCGCCGGGCAGTGTGTTGAGCAGGGTCACGATCAGGGCCAGCACGGCCGCCCCCACGCCGAGGAGCGCGGTGAGCCGCCACCGCCGGTCCCCCGAATTCCACCCATGCCGTCGCATCATGGGCAACAGTAACGGCGCGGGGCGGCGGTGGGGGAGGTTCCGTCATCGACAACCGACTCGCCACGCAAAGCGGATGCACGGCGAGCCCTCCGTGACGGATCATGGCGGCATGTCTGCGAACCCATACGACGCTCTGCCGATCCGGCTCAACGTCGACGACAGCGACTCCCCGTCCGATGTCGTCGACGCGCTGTTCCTCGGCCGCTTCGCGACGGGCGAGCAGCCGTACGCGCACGCGGCGAACATCGACCGCGTGCGGGCCGGGGTCACCCTGCTGCCGCCGGGCGCGCACATCCTGCGCGTGGCGCGGGACGACGACCGCAGCGCGACCCTCGCCGAGGGCGACGGCTGGACGCTGCTGGTGTCCCGCTGGAACCGGGGCGCGGACGTCACCGTGACGGCGACCACCGCCGAGCTGGCGGAGAAGGTGCTGGGCCAGGCCACGGACGGCGCGGCCGACGAGCCCGAACCGCAGCCGGAGAACGTGACGATGGGCTTCTGGTACGTCTCGCCGCGCCGGGGCCCGCACCGTACGACACGGCAGATCTCGGCGGGCACCTGGGAAGAGGTACGGCCCAACTACACGGCGCCGGTGGCCGACGCGATGGACCGTCTGATGAAGACGACCCCGGAGGACATCGCGGGCCGGCTCCTGCTGCTGCACGGCCCGCCCGGCACCGGCAAGACCTCCGCCCTGCGGACGCTGGCCCGCTCCTGGCGGGACTGGTGCCAGGTCGACTGCGTCCTGGACCCCGAGCGACTCTTCTCCGACGTCGGCTATCTGATGGACATCGCGATCGGCGAGGAGGACGCCACCGGCAAGGGCCGCTGGCGGCTGCTGCTGCTGGAGGACTGCGACGAGCTGATCCGCGGCGAGGCCAAGCACACCGCCGGCCAGGCGCTGTCCCGGCTGCTCAACCTCACCGACGGCCTCCTCGGCCAGGGACGCAACGTCCTGGTCGGCGTCACCACCAACGAGGACCTGGAGCGGCTGCACCCGGCCGTCGTCCGCCCCGGCCGCTGTCTCGCCCGGATCGAGGTCGGCGCGCTGACCCGCCAGGAGGCGGTGAACTGGCTCGGCACGGACGAGGGCCTCGGCCGCGAGGGCGCGACCCTCGCCGAGCTGTACGCCCTGCGCCGGGGCACCTCACCCACGTCCCTCCCGGAACCCCGCGGCGGCGCGGACGCGGGGCTGTACCTGTAGCCGCGCCCGGCCGCCGACCGCATAGGTCTGGCGTCCGGGTGCTTTCATGGAGACATGACCCTGTTCGTCGGCACGTCGGGGTGGCAGTACAAGGACTGGCGGGGCGCCTTCTACCCGGAGGGCTGCCCCACCCGCCTCTGGCTGGAGGAGTACGCGGCGCGTTTCGCCACGGTGGAGAACAACAACGCCTTCTACCGGCTGCCGTCCCGCGAGACCTTCGAGGCCTGGCACGACCGCACCCCGCCGGGCTTCGTCGTCGCGGTGAAGGCGAGCCGCTTCCTGACCCACATCAAACGGCTCAAGGACCCCGAGGAACCCGTGGAGCGCCTGATGAGCCGCGCCGAGGGCCTCGGGGACCGGCTGGGTCCGGTCCTCCTCCAGCTGCCGCCCACCCTCCGCGCCGACCCGCCCCTCCTCGACGCCTGCCTCGCGCGGTTCCCCGCCGGGACACGCGTCGCCGTGGAGCCCCGCCACGAGTCGTGGTGGACCGACGAGGTGCGCGGAATCCTGGAGGCCCGCTCCGCCGCCCTGTGCTGGGCCGACGTCCGCTCCCGCCCCGCGACGCCGCTGTGGCGCACCACCGACTGGGGCTACGTCCGCTTCCACGTCGGCCGCGCCCACACCTGGCCCCACTACGGCCGCCAGGCCCTCACCACCTGGGCCCACCGCATCGCCGCCACCTGGCCCGACAGCGCCGACGTCCACGCCTACTTCAACAACGACCCCCACGCGGCGGCCGTACAGGACGCCATGACCTTCGCCCGGGCGGCCCGCAGAACGGGGCTGACGGTGACGAGAACCCCCGAGCGACTGCCCGGCTGACACGCCCGCCGGGCCGTTCAGTCGCCGTAGGCCGCCCGCAGGGCGTCCCGGACCGCCGCGAGGGCCTCCGCCTCGCCGAGGCCCAGGCGCCGCGCCCGTTCGGCGTACCCCGCGGCGGCCGTCGCCGCCTCCTTCTCCGCGGCCGACCCGGCGGCGGCCACGAACGTGCCGTTGCGTCCCCGCGTCTCGATCACCCCGTCGGTCTCCAGCGCGCGATACGCCTTGGCGACGGTGTTGGCCGCGAGCCCGAGCTCCTCGGCGAGCCCCCGCACGGTCGGCAGCCGGTACCCCACGGGCAGCGCCCCGGACCGGGCCTGCTCCGAGATCTGGGCGCGCACCTGCTCGTAGGGCGCGCCCCCCTCCACGATGCGAATGTTCAAGGTCACGCGGCGATTGTCCCGTACGCACCGGCCTTGGTCGTCGCACGCCCACCGGAAACGTCGTCGCACGCCCACCGGAAATTCGGAGGCGCCCGGCGACACCGTCCACGTACCGTGCGACCCCATGACACTGATCGTGCGCGACCTCCGGACCTCGGACCCCGCGGACACCGAGGCCTTCGCCGACGTACGCGGGCGCGCCCTCCCCTTCCTGGTCAGCACCCCCGAGGCGGTCGTCCATGAGGCCGCCCACGCGGCCCCCGAGGCCCATATCGGGCGTCTGGTCGCGGAGGCGGACGGCGAGGTCATCGGCACCGCGCAACTGGGCATCGCCCACGACAGCCCCGTACCCGGTCAGGGCTACCTCAACGTGTATGTGCACCCGGAGCGCGTGCGCCGGGGCGCGGGCTCCCTGCTGGTGCGCGCCGCCGAGAAGCGGCTCGCGGCGGCGGGGGCGACGCGGCTGTTCTCGTGGGTCCTGGACACCCCGGCCGACCGGGCGTTCGCCGAGCGGCGCGGCTACACGGGCAGCAGGTCCGCGCACTTCCTGCGGCTGGACCTCGCGGCCGGCACCCTGCCCCCGCTGCGGGAGCCACCGGCCGGCGTGGAACTGCGGACGGTCGCCGACTTCGCCGACGACCCGCGCCCGCTGTTCGCGCTGGACGCGGAGACCACGGCGGACGAACCCAGCGACATCGGCGCCGAGTTGGACGACTACGAGCAGTGGCTCGCCGATACCTACCGCCATCCGCTGCTCGACCACGCGCTGAGCACGGTGGTCGTCGTGGACGGCACACCGGCCGCGTTCACCGTGGCCCGCACGGACGGCGGGGCCCGCTACTCCACCGGCATGACGGGCACGGCCCGCGCCTTCCGCGGCCGGGGCCTGGCGAAGCTCGCCAAGAACGACTCCCTGCACCGCGCCCGTGCCGCCGGTTACACGGAGGCGTTCACCGGCAACGACGCCGGGAACGGGCCGATGATCGCGATCAACAAGTGGTTCGGTTATGAAGTGTGTGCGACGGAGGTACGCCATGTCCGGGAACTCGACTGAGCCGACCGGCGAGTTGGAGGTCGTCCTGCTGAAGGCGGGGCGCACGAAGATCCGTTATCCCGCCCGGCTGCTGGGCGACGACGGCGTCCGGGTCGTCGTCCGCGCCGACTGGGCGAGCCCCGGGGTGCGGGACTTCGGCTTCGTGCGGTTCGAGCCCGGTGACGTCTTCACCGAGTACTACTGGCGCGACCGGTGGTACGCCGTGAAGGAGGTCCGCGACGCGCGGGGCGGTCTGAAGGGCTGGTACTGCGACATCACGCGTCCCGCCGTGCGGTCCGGCGGGGAACTCGTCGTCGAGGACCTCGACCTGGACCTGTGGCGCTCCGCGGACGGCACGGCCGTGGTGCGCCTGGACGAGGACGAGTTCGCGGACAGCGGGCTCCCGACCACCGACCCGGAGGCCGCGGCGGCGGCCCTGGCCGCGCTGGACGAGCTGGAACTCCTCGCGAAGGAGGGCGACTTCACGGCCCTGCTGAGCTGACCGGGAGACGCGGGGGCGGGGAGCGTGGTGGGCCGCGTCCGGCGTGTCAGAGGTCCGCGACCATCGCGTACCGCTCGTCCTCGACCCGCTTGCCCCACAGCCGTGCGTCGTCGTCGAGCCGGACCGCCACCGCGTCGGAGACGAGCGGTGCGAGGAGCCCGTGCAGCCGCTCAGCGGGTATGCCGACCGGGCTGAGCGTCCCCCACACGCCCTCGACGAGCACGAGGCGCCCCCGGGGCCGCAGCAGCCCGCACCAGTGGCGCAGTGCGCGGCCTGGGTCGGGCAGGGCCCACAGGACATGCCGGACGAGGACGACGTCGAAGCGCTCCTCGCCCACGGGCGGTGCCGCCGCGTCGCCGACGAGGAACACGGCCGGGTGCCCGGCGAGTTTGGCGCGGGCGCGGCCGACCATGGCCGGGGAGGAGTCCACGCCGGTCACCCGGTGCCCCTGCTCGGTCGCGAGGAGTGACAGGCTGCCGGTGCCGCAGCCGAGGTCCAGGACGTCGGCGGGGCGGCGCGGCAGCCAGTCCCGCAGGCGGGCCGCCCACGCCTCCCGGACGACGGGATCCCGCAGGCCGTGATCGGGTTCGTCGTCGAAAACGGCTGCCTGAGCGTCCCAGTCGACGGGCGGGGGCGGGTCGTTCGGAGCGGAGTTCCTCGCGGTTTCGGGGCTCCGGGAGGTTTCACCGTCGTCGATGTTGGTCATGCCGCCAGAGTGACACCTGCCACTGACAGTCCAGAGGGTGACAGCCGCCACTGACACAGCACGACCCGATGAGTAACGCTCCCGGAAGAGGTCTACCTCCGTGAAATCGCGGAACACGGTAGACGCAAGGAGGCAGCCATGCGCCGTACGACCGTGCAGAAGCCCCTGAGGAAGTCCGACTCCCGCCGGGTGCGGGAAGAAGCCGACGAGCGCCCCGTCGAGCGCCGTGAAGTGCGGAAGGACATCGCGCGCACCTGGTGGCCGGACGGCTGACCCCGCCCCCGGCCGGTCAGCCGAGCCGCTTGCGGTAGTGGATCCTGTCGTAGGGCCCGTCCACCCGCCGCTCCACGACCTCGTATCCGAACTTCGGATAGATCTTCCGGTTCTCCCACATCATCGCGTTCGTGTAGAGCCTGATCTCGGACAGACCGAGGGCACGCGCGTGCGTGTCCACGAAGTCCAGGAGCCTTCGCCCGACGCCCTGTCCATGGGCGTCGGGGTGGACGGCGATGACATCGAGGAACAGGTGGTCGTCGTGTGCCTCGACGACCACCAGGCCGGTCACGGGGTCGCCGGTCACGAAGACGCGGCCCGCGGCCACGTTCGCCGCGTGGTCCGCCTCCATGGGCTGCGGTACGACCCCGATGCGTGCGATGTAGGGCCGGAACGCGGCGTCCGTGACCGCCCGCACGGCGTCGACGTCCGCGAGCACCGCCCTTCTGACGCCCTCGCCGACCGTCCCGTCCGTCATGAGCGGGGGCGCGTGAGGGTACGGCCGAGCAGGTCGAGCAGGGCCGTCCAGTGGCGTTCCGCCGCCTCGGCGTCGTAGGCGGCGGTGTCGGCCTGGGTGTAGCCGTGGGGGGCTCCCGCGTACACCTCGGTGCGGTGGGTGACGCCCGCCTCCGTGAGCGTCTTGTCGAGCAGCTCGATCTGCTCCGGCGGCATGGACGAGTCGTTGTCGGCGTACCCGAGGTACACCTCGCCGGTGATGCGGTCCGCCGTCAGGTGCGGGCTGTCCGGGGCGTCGGTCGCCAGCCGGCCCCCGTGGAATCCGCCCACGGCCGCGACCCGCTCCGGGAAGGCGCCCGCGGTGCGCAGGGCGAGACCGGCGCCCATGCAGTAGCCGGTGATGCCGACGGGCCCGTCCGTCGTGTGTGGGCTGTCCGCCAGCCATGTGAGGTAGGTCTCGGCGTCCCGCACCGCCAGGTCCGGTGTCAGCGCCAGCATCACGGGGAGGATCCGGTCCCACAGCTCGGGGCGCGCGCCGGGGTCGATGAAGTCGGGCAGGTCGAAGACCGGGGTGCGTCCACTGCGGTAAAAGACATTGGGCAGGAGGACCGCGTAGCCGGCCCCGGCCAGCCGGTCGGCCATCGCCCTCAGGTGCGGCCGCAGTCCGAACGCGTCCATGTAGAACAGCACCGCGGGGTGCGGGGCGTCGTCGTCGGGGCGGACGAAGTAGGCGTCGGCGGTGCCGTCCTGGGTGGTGATGTCCACGGTCGTTCCCCGTACGTCGGTCATGGATGCTCCTCTTCGTCACTCCGACCAGTCGTCAACCGGTCGTCAACTGTCGTAGGTGGTCGCATTGTTCCGCGTCCGGGTAAGAACGGGATCATCGACGGCTCGGCGGCCGGTGTTCCTGAGCCCCCGGTTAGCCCATCCTTAACGCGACCATAAGGATCTCCCGCACCCGCCCTCAGCAGGCGATGTCGCGGTTCCCTGGGGCTAGCTTGCTGATCGACCGGAATCCCGGCCCGCCCGGAGAGCCCGGAATCCCGGAACCGCTTCGAGGAGTACCGCAATGCCCGCTGCCCGCCGCAAGGCCGCCGCGTTCGTCACCGCCGGTGCCGTCGGTGCCACCCCGTTCGCCCTGACCGTGTCCGTCGCCGGGTCCGCCGCGGCGCACGGTTCGCTGGGCGACCCGGTGAGCCGGGTGGCGCAGTGCTACGCGGAGGGCCCCGAGAACCCGCGGTCGGCGGCGTGCCGGGCGGCGGTCGCGGCCGGGGGCACGCAGGCGCTGTACGACTGGAACGGCGTACGGATCGGCGATGTGGCCGGCCGGCACCGGGAGCGCGTCCCGGACGGGGAGTTGTGCAGCGCGGGGAACGAGGCGTTCAAGGGCCTCGACCTGGCCCGCGCCGACTGGCCGGCGACGAGCGTGCGCCGCGGCTCGTACACGTTCAAGTACCGGGTGACGGCGCCGCACAAGGGGACGTTCAAGGTGTACGTCACCAAGCCCGGGTACGCCCCCTCCCGGCCTCTCGCGTGGGACGACCTGGATCTCGCGCACCCGGTCGCGACATCCACCGACCCGGCCGCAGCGGGCGGCTTCTCCACGTTCTCAGGGACGCTCCCGCAGCGCTCGGGCAGGCATCTGCTGTACGCGGTCTGGCAGCGCTCGGACAGCCCGGAGGCGTTCTACTCCTGCTCGGACGTCACCTTCGGCGGCACAGACACAGGCGCAGGCACGGGCTCGGGTTCCGGCTCCGGACCCGGACCCGGCGGCGAGACGTCCGCGCCGCCGAGCGCGCCCTCCGACGAGCAGATCGCGGACGGCGCGGACAAGTCGACCGTCGAGCACGGTGGCCACGGCGACGACGACGCGGCCACGACGACGGACCCGACCCCGGCGAGGTCCGCGAAGTCCTCCGCCGGGGCCGACACCGAGGGCACGGTCGCCAGCTCGGCGGACGGACCGGTCGACGGCGGTAACGCCCCCGGTGAGGTGGAGCCCGCCGGCGCCCGGGAGAACCTCGCCGAGACGGGTGGGGACGGCGTGACCCCGTATGTGGCGATCGGCGGCGCGGCGGTCCTAGCGGCGGGGTCCTCGCTGCTGTTCGCCGCGGCCCGCCGCCGTGCGGCCAAGGGCGGCCGGCACGGCGGCTGACGGACTCCGGGGCCTGCCCGGCGGCTCAGGTCGGACAGGCCCCGGCGGTGTACGTCCGGGTCACCCGTGCCACGGGCGACCCGGCGTGTGTGCACGTGTCAGCCGATGACCGACAGACAGGTCGTCGGGGTGGCGTGGGCCGGGTCGAGGGCGTTGGTGACCTCGTGGAAGGCGATGCGGTCGAGGAGCCCGATCGCCGCGTGCTCGGAGAGGTCGGCGGCGCACAGGTCCTGGATGACGACGTTGCGTACGTTCGGGCCGTCGAGGAACTGGGACCGGTAGGGCGTGACGACCTCGTCGTACTTGGTGGCGAGGACCGTGTAGGTGACGCCGGGAACGGTGTCGCCGCCCGCGTTGAGCTTCGTCAGGAACGGGGAGCCGACGACCTGGTCGGCTAGGGCGGGGGTGGCGGTGGACAGCAGATCGCCCGCGCCGGGGAAGTAGTCGAGGAGTTGGGTGAGGCCGCCCAGGGTGGTGCCGTGGTTGGAGGGGGCGATGCCGATGAGGGCGTTCACCTCCGCCGCCCCGCCGAGGAACTTGAGGTAGTAGCGGGGCATCATGCCGCCCTGCGAGTGGCCGACGAGGTCGACCTCGGCGGCGCCGGTCGAGGCGAGCACCTGGTCGACGAAGGTGTCGAGCTGTCGCGCCGACTTGTCGATCGGGCCGAGGCCGTTGAAGAAGGGGACGCCGGGGAGCTGTCCGTAGTCGAGCGAGTAGACGCAGTACCCGCGGTTGACCAGGTACGGGGCGAGGCCCAGCCAGTTGTCGACGGAGTTGGCGAACGTTCCGTGGACGAGGACGACGGGGCGGGGGTGGGCGCTGGAGGGTTTGCACGCATCGTCGTTCCAGCCACGGCTGGAGGTGGCGGCCGTGTCGGCGGCCGCGGCGGAGGTGGCGGGGACGGTGGTCGCCGCGGCGGCGAGGAGCAGGGCGGCCAGCGGTCTGATCAGGCGCTTCCAGGGCAGCATCGGGTGATCTCCTTGCGGCTCAAGGGACGTGCGACGGCGTTCGCCCTGTGATCCGGATCACGAGGATGCTGTTCTATCCAGCCAAGTTACGGGTGGGTAGTAAAACTGGGAAGTTACGCGTCAGTAAAAACTTCAAGCGGTACCCGTGGACGCTGATATGAGACGGCGAAACCGTCACCAGGCGGGCCTGATGGGGCCATAGGGGGCGATGCGCGCCAACTGTTCACGCAGCGCACGCACTTCCGCCTCCCCGCCGAGCGCACCGCTCCACCCCTCGACCACCTCGGCCGCCACCTCCTCCGCGGCCCGGGTGCAGGCCCACCCCCGCTCGGTCAACACGACCAGCCGAGCGCGGGCGTCACGGGGGTGCGGCCGGCGCTCGACGTACCCCTTGGCGACCAGCTCCTCGACGAGCTGACTGGCGCCCTGCTTGGTCACTCCGAGATGACGGGCGAGCTCGGTGACCGTCGCACCGTCCGGGGCGAGCCGGGTGAACGCGAAGCCGTACGCGGGCCGCCCCTCGAAGCCCCGGGCGACGACCCCGTCATGGATGCGCTGCGTCAGCTCGCCCGCGACGGCGAGCAGGGCGGCGGTGAGCCCGAGGGCCTCGGAGTTCTGCATGTCCGCATTCAAACACCCTTGACGAATTGGTCAAGCTGCTTGACCATCGAGAGGTATAGTCAAGCTGCTTGACCATCTTCTCAGGAGGCCCCTATGCCCGTAGTCCGTTCGTCCGACGCCGTCGCCCATGAGATCCACGGCGCCCGCTTCGTCTCGTACGCCACGCCCCGCACCGGCAGCAGGGAACTGGCGGCCTGGCGGGGGGAGATCCCCGCCGGGACCAAGGCGCCCGCCCACACCGTCACCAAGGAGGAGATCCTCCATCTGCTCGACGGGGAACTGCTGATCACGCTCGACGGCCGCACCGAGCGCGTCGGGGCGGGCGACACCCTGATCATCAACGCGGGGGCGACCCTCACCGTGGAGAACCCGACGGCGGAGACCGCCGTCACCTGGGTCACCACCTCCCTGGGCCTGGAGGCCGAACTGGCCGACGGCACGCGGATCGTGCCGCCGTGGGCCAACTGACACCCCGGCGGGTGTCACGCCGCCAGCGTCCCCGGCAGGATCGCGCGCGGGCCGAACTTCGCCCGCGCCCGGTCCGCGACCTCCTCGATCCGGCGGAGCTTGTCGTCGACGGGGTCGAAGGCGAGCTGGTGGGAGGCCTCCTCGGCGGGGGTGAGCCCCTCGGCGCGCAGGGCGATCGCGCGGACGCGGGCGCGCTGGAGACCGAGCGCGCCGTACATCCCGTAGGCGGCGCGGGTGAGTTCCGGCGAGTGGGCGGTCGGCTCCGGGAGGGTGCGGGTGCGGGTCGTCGAGGACCGGTCGGCGTAGCGGACGGTGAGGGTGAGGGTGCGGCACACCTTGTCCAGGGCGCGCAGCCGGGAGCCCAGCTCCTCGGCGTCGAGGAGCAGTGCGCGGCGGTGCCGGTCCGGGTTCAACTCGTCGTGCGGGAAGGGGTGTTCGGCGGCGAGGGAGCGGGCGACGGCGTTGGGGACGACCCGGCCGCGGTCGACGCCGTTCGCCTTCTCGTGCAGTTCGCGGCCGGTCCGCGCGCCGACCAGGCGCTGGAGTGTGGACAGGGGCGCGGCGGCGACCCGGCCGAGGGTGTCGAGGCCGTACTCGCACAGGGTGCGGGCGGTCGCGGTGCCGACACCGGGCAGCGCGGCGACGGGTCGCTCGGCGAGGAAGTCCACGACCAGGCCCTCGGGGACCGCGCACGGTTCGCCGGGCTCGGCCTGGCCCAGGGCCATCCGGGCGAGCAGCGGTCCGGGCCCGGCGCCGATCACACAGTCGATGCCGTACAGCGCGAGGGCACGGACCCGGATCAGCCGGGCCAGTTCCTCGGCGCCCCGGCCGAAGTACCGTTCGGCGCCCCGCAGATCGGCCAGCGCGCCGTCGGGCGGCAGCGCCTGGACGACCGGCGTGAAGTCCTCGAGCAGACCGAGCAGACCGGGCAGGGCGGCCTCGTACTTCGGCGGCAGCTGGAAACGTACGCAGAGGATGGTCATCCCGCACTCCCTGGGCTCTGGTGCCACAACTTCCGTACTTTCGAGGGCTCTTCGCCCGCGGGCCGCAGATCGGCCCACGGGTGCATCTCGTAGCCGGTGGGCAGCTGGATACGGCGGCCGTGCGTCGGGTCGCCGCCGCTCGTGGGCGCCGGCTCCGCCAGTCGCGGGGCGACCGCGTCGAGGCCGCCCTCGCGCCGCAGCTCCACCAGCTCGGCGAGGTTCCAGGCGGCCGACCCCACCACGCTGAGGCTGCGCGGGCCGCGCCGCTGCACCACTCCGCGCACCAGCAGCAGCCAGGAGTGGAAGACGGTGTGGGCGCACGCCGCGTGGGAGTCGTCGAAGAAGGCGAGGTCGACCAGGCCGGTGCCGTCGTCGAGGGTGGTGAAGACGACCCGTTTGCCGGAGCGGATCGGCGGGGTCTGGGTCGCCGCCTTGGCGCCCGCGACCAGCACCGTCTCCCCGTGGCGCGCCTCGCGCAGCCGCCGCGCCGACACCACGCCCAGCTCGTCGAGGAACGTGCGGTGGTCGTCCATCAGATTGCGGGAGACGTCCATCGACAGCACGCCCAGCTCGGCGCTGAGCCGCTCCGCCGAGGAGAGGTCGGGCAGCCCTGCCGAGGCGGTGCCGCGGCCACCGGACAGCGGGAGCTGTCCCCCGCCGCCGCCCATGCCCCGGGCGCCCCGGTGCAGTTCGGTGAGGTGGAGCTGCAGATCGCGCCGGTTGGCGCCGAAGGCGTCCAGTGCGCCGACCTGGGCCAGCCGCTGGGCGAGCGGACGGCTCGGCCGGGCCCGCTCCCAGAAGTCCAGCAGCGAGGCGTACGGCTGTCCGTCCGCGATCCGCGCCGCCTCGGCCTCACTGATGCCGTGCACATCGGACAGGGCCAACCGCAGCCCCCAGAGCGCGCGTTCACCCGGCCTCGCCGGTCCGGGCCCCGTCGGGGCCGACCCGTAAGGGGACGCCCCCTCCGGCCTCTCCGACCCGTACGGGGACGCCCCCCCCGGCCTCTCCGACCCGTACTGGGACGGCCCCTCCGGCCTCTCCGACCCGTACGGGGACGGCCCCTCCGGCCTCTCCGCCCCCTCCGGGGAAGGCCCCTCCGACCTCCTTGATTCAGACACCAGTTCGATGCAGTGGGCGGCCGCCGACCGGTTCACGTCCACCGGGAGGATCGGCACCCCCCGCCGCCGCGCGTCCGCCAGCAACAGCCGCTTCGGGTACATCCCGGGGTCGTGGGTGAGCAACCCCGCGTAGAACGCCGCCGGATGATGCGTCTTCAGCCACGCCGACTGGTACGTCGGCACCGCGAAGGCCACCGCGTGCGCCTTGCAGAAGCCGTACGAGCCGAAGGCCTCGACGATCTCCCAGGTCCGGGCGATCGTGTCGGCGTCGTACCCCTTCGCCGCGGCGTGCTGCGCGAACCACACCCGGATCCGCCCCTGCGACTCGGGGTCGGAGAGCCCGCGCCGCACCCGGTCCGCCTCGTCCCGGCCGCAGCCGGTCATGAGGTGCACGATGTCGATGATCTGCTCGTGGAAGACGACGACGCCGTACGTCTCCCGCAGCGGTGCCTCCAGATCGGGGTGCGGGTAGCGGACCGGCGCCCGTCCGTGCCGGGCCGCGATGAACGGCCGCACCATGTCGGCGGCGACCGGACCGGGCCGGAACAGGGAGATGTCGACCACGAGGTCGTGGAAGGTCGACGGCTGGAGTCGCCCCACCAGGTCCCGCTGGCCGGGCGACTCGATCTGGAAGCAGCCCAGCGTCTCGGTGGACCGGATCAGCCGGTACGTGGCCGGGTCGCCCTCACCGCGCTCGAAGTCGAGCGCGTCCAGGTCGACCCGCTCCCCCGTCGCCCGCTCCACCTCGGCCACCGCGTGCGCCATCGCCGACTGCATGCGCACGCCCAGCACATCGAGCTTGAGCAGCCCGAGGTCCTCGACGTCGTCCTTGTCGAACTGCGACATGGGGAACCCCTCGCCGCTGGTCGGCATCACCGGCGTACGGGCGAGGAGGGAGGAGTCGGAGAGGAGGACTCCGCAGGGGTGCATGGCGACCCCGCGCGGCAGGGCGTCGAGGGACTCGACCAACTCCCACAGCCTGCCGTACTTCTCCTTCTCCCCCGCCAGCTTCCTCAGCTCGGGCAGCTCCTCCAGCGCCGCGCGGGCGTCACGGGCCCGGATGTGCGGGAAGGACTTGGCGATCCGGTCGATGTCGGCAGGGTCCATGGACAGGGCCGCGCCCACGTCGCGGACGGCGTGGCGGACGCGGTACGTCTCCGGCATCGCCACCGTCGCGACCCGCTCGGCGCCGAAGCGGCCGATGATCGCGCGGTAGACCTCCAGCCGGCGCGCGGACTCCACGTCGATGTCGATGTCGGGCAGCACCACCCGGCGCTTGGACAGGAACCGCTCCATCAGCAGCCCGTGCTCGACGGGGTCGGCGTGCGCGATCCCGAGGAGATGGTTCACGAGGGAACCCGCGCCGGAGCCCCGCGCAGCGACCCGGATGCCCATCCGCCGTACGTCGTCGACGACTTGGGCGACGGTGAGGAAGTAGGAGGCGAAGCCGTGGTGGGCGATGACGTCCAGCTCCTGGTGCACGCGCTCCCAGTAGTCGCGCCGGGTGTCGTAGCCGAGCCGCAGCATGCCCGCCGCCGCCCGCGAGGCGAGGACGCGCTGGGCGGTGCGGCGGCCGGCGCCGACGAGGTGCGGCTCGGGGAAGTGGACGGTGCCGAGGCCGAGGTCGTCCTCCGGGTCGACCAGGCACTCGGCGGCCGTGGCGCGGGTCTGCTCCAGCAGGCGGTACGCGGTGTCCCGGCGGTAGCCCGCGGCCTCGACGATCCGTTCGGCGG
This sequence comes from Streptomyces torulosus, assembly GCF_001419765.1. Classification (GTDB taxonomy): domain Bacteria; phylum Actinomycetota; class Actinomycetes; order Streptomycetales; family Streptomycetaceae; genus Streptomyces; species Streptomyces torulosus. The sequence goes on along the minus strand of NZ_LIRK01000323.1, from coordinate 6,554 downwards.
CGGCCAGCATGGCACCGGCGTCCTTGAGCCAGGCCTCCCCGGAGTCCAGCTCGCCCCGGGGGTCGACGGGGACAAGTCGGCGGGCCGCGTCCAGCACGTCGGCGACGGGACCCATGCCGGGGTCGGCGTACCGGACGGCGTTGCTGAGCACCGGGCGGATCCGCTGCTCGGCGGCGAAGCCCACGGTCCGGGCGGCCAGCCGCAGCGAGCCGGGGCCGGTGCCCTGACGGCCGTGCCACACCGTCTCCAGCCGCAGGGCGTCGCCGAACCGCTCCCGCCAGGGGCCGAGGAGCTTCGCGGCACGGTCGGGGCGCCCGGCGGCGAGCGCGCGGCCCACATCGGAGGCGGGGCCGAGCAGCACGGTCAGGCCGTCGCCGGCGCACTCCGTCCAGGGCAGCAGGGGCGGACCCTCTCCCCGGCCGGCTGCCGCGCCCCGCACACCGGTCGCGCCCGGTCCACCGGCCGCGCCGCCGCCCGTGCCCCGGCCACCACCCTCATCGCTCCCCCCATGCGCCGCCGAAACGATTCTGCACAGCTCGGCCCACCCTTTGGCCCCCTCGCGGGCGAGGAATGTCACCCGTGGAGTCGACTCATCGACAAAGGCACCACCCCGCACGGGGGCCCGGCGCCGCGCCTGCCGCACGGAGGGCGCGGGTGCCCCCACCGCCAGCTCGGCCCCGAACAGCGGACGGACACCCGCCGCCGCGCAGGCCTTGGCGAACCGGACCGCGCCCGCGAGGGTGTCCCGGTCGGTGAGCGCGAGGGCGTCCATGCCGCGCTCGGAGGCGCGCTCGGCCAGCCGCTCCGGGTGCGAGGCGCCGTACCGCAGGGAGAACCCGGAGGCGGTGTGCAGATGCGTGAAGCCTGGCACCGCACCTCCCGCACTCGATCAATCGAACATCAGTTCACAGCCTGCTCGTCTCCACCATAGACCACTTTTCGAACCTCTGTACGACATCCGTTCGGCCCCGCCCCACCTGCGCAAACACGCGGCGGCTCGGACCGTGAGGACATGACGCAGCCGGCCGACAGCCCCCGCCCGTCCCCCGCGTCGGACCCGGCCTCCGCACCGGATCCGTCCTCCCCGCCGTCCTTCCTCGACGAGCTGAGGGACGGGGTCACCCCGCGGGCCACCCTGCTGATCGTCGGCGTGCTCGCCCTCCAGCTGCTCTTCATCGCCTCGTACGTGGGGGCGCTGCACCACCCGAAGCTCCGGGACGTGCCGTTCGGCGTGGTCGCGCCGCGGGCGGCCGCCGAACAGACGGTGACCCGGCTGGAACGGCTACCGGGCGAGCCGCTGGATCCACGCACGGTGGCCGACGCGGCGGCGGCGCGCGAGCAGATCCTGGATCGGGAGATCGACGGCGCCGTGCTGATCGACCCGGCCCGCACCACCGACACCCTGCTGGTCGCCTCCGGGGGCGGCCGTTCCCTCGCCAACGCGCTGGCCGCCCTCGTCGGCACGCTGGAGCAGTCCGAGGGACGCACGCTGCGGACGGTGGACGTGGCCCCGGCCGGCCTCGGGGACGCCAACGGGCTCACGTCCTTCTATCTGGTCGTGGGCTGGTGCGTCGGCGGCTATCTGTGCGCATCGGCGCTGGCGATGAGCGCCGGGGCGCGGCCCACCGATCTGCGGCGCGGGGTGATCCGGCTCGCCGCCCTGGCGGTGTTCTCGGTCCTCGGCGGGCTCGGCGGCGCGGTGATCGCCGGGCCGGTGCTGGGCGCCCTGCCCGGAAGCGTGGCGGCACTGTGGGGGCTGGGGACCCTGGTCGTCTTCGCGGTGGGCGCGGCCACGCTGGCGCTCCAGTGCGTCTTCGGGATCGCCGGTATCGGGGTCGCCGTGCTGCTGGTGGTGGTCGCCGGCAACCCGAGCGCGGGCGGCGCGCTGCCCCCGCCGCTGCTGCCCCCGTTCTGGGCGGCGATCGGTCCGGCGCTCCCGCCGGGCGCGGGCGTCTGGGTGGCCCGCTCGATCGCGTACTTCGAGGGCAACGACACCACCGTCCCCCTGCTGGTGCTCTCCGCCTGGGCAACGGCGGGGGCCGCCATCACCTTGGTGATGGCGGCCCTGAGAAGGAAGCCGGATCGCCGGCCCGCCGAGGCGTGAGCCGTGGGCCCCGGTCGTGCGGCGGCCCTTCGCCCTCCGGTGTGCCGGGCTCTCGGCCGATCCGGAGGTCCGGCGCGCGCTCGGCCTCAGCCGATCTGCCTCAGCCGATCTGCGTGCCCGTCGCCGACAGCGCCTCGGTGACCGGCTGGAAGAACGTCTCGCCGCCCGAGGTGCAGTCGCCGCTGCCGCCGGAGGTGAGGCCGACCGCCTTGTCGCCCGAGAAGAGGGAGCCGCCGCTGTCGCCGGGCTCGGCGCAGACGTCGGTCTGGATGAGGCCGTTGACGATGTCGCCGTTGCCGTAGTTCACGGTGGCGTCGAGGCCGGTGACCGTGCCGCTGTGGACCTGGGTGGTCGAGCCGCTGCGGGTCACCTTCATGCCGACGGTCGCCTCGGCGGCGCCGCTGATGGCCTGGGTCGAGCCGTTGTAGAGGTTGACCTCGCTGGGGTGGTCGACGTCCGCCGTGTACTTGACCAAGCCGTAGTCGTCGCCCGGGAAGCTGGAGTCCGCGTTCTGGCCGATGACCTGGCCGCCGGCCGACCAGGTGGAGATGCCCTCGGTGCAGTGACCCGCCGTCAGGAAGAACGGCTCGCCGCCCTTGACCACGTTGAAGCCGAGGGAGCAGCGCCCGCTGCCGCCGGTGATGGCGTCGCCACCCGCGACGAAGGTCCTGAACTCACCCTTCGTGCGCTTGAGTTCGGCCGTGGCGCCGAGCCCGTCCACGACCTCGGTCAGTCTCGCCAGCTCGGCCTTGGAGACGGTGCGGTCGGCGGTGACGACGACCTTGTTGGTGGTGGGGTCGGTGGCCCAGGAGGTGCCGGGGATGGTGGCGTCGTCCTTGAGGGTCGTACGGGCGCTCTTGAGCTCGGCGAGGGAGTTCTCGACGATCCGGGCCTTGGCGCCGGCCGCCTCGACGGTCTCGGCGGCGGCCTCGTCGAGCACGTTCACGACGAGGAGCTTGCTCTTCGCGTCGTAGTACGTTCCCGCCGCGTCGGCGCCGAGGTCCTCACCGAGGGTCGAGGCGAGCTTTCCGGCCGCCAGCACGGAGAGCGCTTTCGGCTGGGCGGTCGGCGCGGTCTCGCTCGCGTTCGCAGTCTGGAAAGTCACTCCCGCGGCGACCAGCGCGGCGATGCCCGCACCCGTCACGACGGCACGGCGCCTGGGTATGCGTCGGTGCTTCAACTCACGTCCTCCTGTGGGGGGTCGGCCGAAGAGGTTGTGGGGACCCCGTTCGGCCGTAAGGAATACGGATATGGAGGCGGCGGACGGTAAAAACGCCGCGTCCATGCCAACTGTGCGGCGCCAACTATTCCGAGGCACGCAGGGAGCACACAAGGTCGACTTCAGGACGAGCACACACCGTGGGCGCGCGCCCCCAATGTCATTACCGTCCGGTAACGCCCCATGCGAATTCACAGCGCAAACACAGGACGCAACGACCCCCTGCGCAACGGGTGAGGTCTAGTCCTGTCTGAAAGCCGACCCTCCGGGGTCCGATTCCCTACGGGGCGTCCTGTGACGGAAGTTGCTCCCGCACCGGTTCCGGCGCCACGGCCGGGACCGACGAAGGGGGAGGCACGGCGACCGGCGGAGCGGGCGGCACGGCGGCACCCGGAACCGGCGGCACGGCACCCGGAACCGGCGGCACGGCGCCCGGAGACGACTGCTGGGCCTTCTCCAGGAAGCGGAGCAGCTCCACCGGGAACGGCAGGACGAGCGTGGAGTTCTTCTCCGCGGCGACCGCCACCACGGTCTGCAGCAGCCGCAGTTGCAGCGCGGCGGGCTGCTCGGACATCTCCTTGGCGGCCTCGGCGAGCTTCTTCGACGCCTGCAGCTCTGCGTCGGCGTTGATGACCCGCGCCCGGCGCTCACGGTCGGCCTCCGCCTGCCGCGCCATCGAACGCTTCATGGTCTCGGGCAGCGAGACGTCCTTGATCTCGACCCGGTCGATGGTGACGCCCCACTCCACCGCGGGACTGTCGATCATCAACTCCAGCCCCTGGTTGAGCTTCTCGCGGTCGGAGAGCAGATCGTCCAGCTCGCTCTTGCCGATGATGGACCTCAGCGAGGTCTGCGCCATCTGCGAGACCGCGAACCGGTAGTCCTCCACCCGTACGATCGCCTCCGCCGGCGAGGTGACCTTGAAGTAGACGACCGCGTCCACCCGGACGGTGACGTTGTCCCGCGTGATGCCCTCCTGCGCGGGCACCGGCATCGTCACGATCTGCATGTTGACCTTCTGCAGCCGGTCGACGAACGGCACGATCATCGTGAACCCGGGCCCGCGCACCGTCGACCGGAGCCGGCCGAGCCGGAACACCACCCCCCGCTCGTACTGCTTCACGACCCGCGCCGCGCACATCGCGTACGCCATGCCGACCGACGCGAGGGCCACCCCCGCCGTCACGAGCTCCTCGACCATCACGGCCCCCAGGGTCCGAAGTGGGCGTATGAGAGGGAGAACCGGCGCGCACACGGCGCACGTTGTCTCGACGGTAGTCCCGCCGCCGCAACAGGGCGAGCCCCCGCACGTCGTCACGTGCGGGGGCTCGAACTACTGACCGCGATACGCCATACGGTCGGACGCGGGTGCCGGGGGGAGAGCACCCGCTCGGGGCCGGCCCGCCCGACCGGCACGGCGGCCGGTCGGCGGTCCAACCGATCCGGTCGGCCTAGTAGACGCTGACGCCGTAGGCGCTCAGGGCCTCGGTGACCGGCTGGAAGAAGGTCGTGCCACCGGAGCTGCAGTTGCCGCTGCCGCCGGAGGTGAGACCGTACGCGACGCCGTTGCTGCCGTAGAGCGGGCCGCCGGAGTCGCCGGGCTCGGCACAGACCGTGGTCTGGATCATGCCGTAGACGATGTCGCCGCCACCGTAGTTCACGGTCGCGTTGAGAGCGGTCACGCGTCCGGTGCGGGTACCGGTGGTGGAGCCGGTACGGATGACGTTGGTGCCCACGCTCGGGGTGGCCGCGCTGGTGATGTCCACGCTGCCCGCGGTGCCGTCCTTGGCGATGGACGTGTTGCTGTAGCGCACGATGCCGTAGTCGTTGGTCGGGAAGCTCGACCCGGTGGTCGGGCCGAGGACCGTCGTACGACCGGAGTTGGAGTACCAGGTGCCCGCGCCGTCGGTGCAGTGACCGGCGGTCAGGAAGTAGTAGGTGCTCCCGCTGCGGACGTTGAAGCCGAGCGAGCAGCGCCAGCTACTCGCATAGATGGCGTCGCCGCCCTTGATGAGCTTGTTGAACTTGCCCGGCGTCCGCTTGATCGTCAGAGCGCCGGCCTTGTCGCCCGCCGCTTCCTTGATCTTCAGCAGTTCGGCCTGGGAGACGGTGCTGTCGACGGTGACGACGAGCTTGTCCGCCTTCTCGTCGACCGCCCAGGCGGTACCGGGGATGTCCGCCTTGAGCACCGACGCGCTGGCGCTCTTGAGCTCCGACGCGCTGAACGTTCGGGCGTCTGCCGCGGTGGCGGTGGGGACTGTCGCGGCGGCCGCGGCCACGAGTCCGGTGGTCACGGCGATCAGCCGGGTCCGTCTCGCGATACCGCTGCGGGGAGTGGTGCGCTTGATCCTCACTGTTCGTTCCCTCCTAAAGGGAAGTCGGGGGCCCGCGTGGGGTTTGGGCCCGTGAGGCGCGAATCAGGGCACGTGTCCGGATTCCGAATATGCCGTGCTCCTGACAAGGCGCTGCGGGGAAGTATTCGGCCGTACCACCGATCCCCGCAAGAGTGCCTTTCGGCCGCTCGAACACCAACCGGCCCAGTGGGCAAGGCAGTTGATCTCGCCGATGGGGTTGTGGGGATTCTGTGTGAATCCCGGACGCCCTACGCCCCGTCCCGGCGCACCCGTGAGGCTGCCCGCTCATGACGCCCCGTCGGGCAGGGCCGCCACGGCCCTGCGGCCGTACCCGTCGGCCGGGCGGGCGAGGCCCAGGTGCTCCCTGAGGGTGCTGCCGGGGTAGAAGGTGCGGAACAGACCACGGTGCTGGAGCAGGGCCACGGTCCCGTTGACGAGCCGCTCCAGGTCACGGCGCGGCTCGACGGGGGTGAAGTGGAAGCCGTCGACGACACCGGCCCGGTGCCAGGCGGTGACCAGCTCGGCCAGGTCGACGGGCCCGCCCCGGTACAGCGGGCCCTGCGCGCTCCACCGAGGCCCTCCGCCGCCGTGCCCCGGCTCCGCCGCGTGCTCACCACCGCCGAGATCGACACGCAGTGCCGCGAGCATCCGCACCTCGTCGGGGTCACGGCCGAACCCGGCCGCGGCACCCCGCACCTCCTCCCGTACGGCGGCGGCCTGTTCGGGGGCGGCGGCCCGCACGAGCACCACGTCCGCGCACCGGGCCGCGGTCCCCCGCGCATCACTACCGGTCGCGTCGACGACCCGTACGGGGCGCCCCTGAGGCGACGGGGGCACGGCCGACGGCCCGGCACCGGGGCCTTCCCCGCCCCCGACC
>NZ_LIRK01000322.1 GCF_001419765.1 Streptomyces torulosus | reverse complement strand
TCAGCCAACGTGACAGCGCCCAAGGGCGGCTTCGGCGGCGGTGATGATGTCCTGGCCGCTGCGGTAGTTGACCTCGAGCTCCAGGTCGCGGAAGTCTGGTCGAGCGGCCAGCTCGGTCAGGTACTTGGCGTCGGCTCCGGTGAATCCGTAGACGGACTGGTCGGTGTCCCCGACGGCGAAGACGGTGATGCCGGCCAGATCGCGCAGGGCGACGACGAGTTCATGGAGGACTCCGCCGAGATCCTGGTATTCGTCGACGACGAGGTGAGGGAAGCGGGCTCGCCCCGGACGGTACGTACGGCCCGCGTCACCATGGCCTCGAAGTCGATCTCGCCTCGGAGGATGAGCTGTTCCTCGTAGAGGCGTGCCGCCTGGACTTCCCGCGGGTCGAAGCTGTCCAGGCTCTCGTTGCAGGCCAAGGCCCGGCGGATCCGGGTGTTGTGGGGCATGCGGTGCTGGGCGAGGACCTCGGTGATGCCGGCCTGGTCGAAGCAGCGCTGCAAAAGGGCTTCGGTGGCGGCCTTGTTGAGGACCTGTCCGGCTTGGGGTGCCGGCTGCCCGGTCAGGTGTGTGAAGGCCCGCAGGATCTCGTTCAGGCAGAATGCGTGCACGGTGGAGCAGGTGATCCGCCCTTCGGCACGCACGCCGCTGCTGAGGACGCGGCGGCGGATCTCCTCGGCCGCCGCGTTGGTGTAGGTGATGCAGGCCACGCCGCGGAAGGCCGAGATCTGTGTCTGGAGCACGTAGGCGATCCGGGCGACGGGGGTGCGCGTCTTCCCGCTTCCGGGACCGGCCCGCAGAACGACGTTGCCGTCGTGGAGAACGGCGGTCCGCTGCCTGGGGTGCAGGCTGTCGAGCTCCGCGAGGAGGGTGTCACTAACCTGCATCGCTGCCCTGCCCCGCTGCCGTGTGGCGCCGCGTGGCCGGTGAGCAGTGGCGTTCCGCGGGCCGCGCGGCTGATGCGTTCCATGGCCAGGAAGAGGTAGGAAGCCGTGCCCAGGCGGCGCAGGGCCTGCTCGTCCAGCGGGACATCGTCCGCGATCTGGGCTTCGGACCGGATCCGGGCGTCCAGGTCGACCCGGGCAATGTGCGCGGCGAGGCGCTGTGCGAAGCGGCCCTTGCCGAGGTCGCCGATCCGCTTGAGCATCTTCTTCCGGACGTCGGGGTCGATGATCACGTTCAGCTCGTTGGCGACCCTGCGGCTCACGTCGCCGATCGCGCCGGCGTTGCCGTTCAGCTCCCTGAAGGCCTGGATGATCTCCTCGCCGAACATGGAGCACAGGTCGGTCTCCAGGGTCTGGGCGCCGACGTAGACGCCGATGTTCTGGAGCTCTGCGGCGAGAGGAGCGCGCGTCGTCTGGTAGCTGGCTTCCTGGGTTTCCGGCAGGGCGGCGATCTGGTCCAGGAGGGCTGTGCGGCGAGCCCCCTCGGGGTGGAGGTTCGCGCCTCGCTTGAGGCCGGCTTCTCTACGGCCGCGCTTGTCGCGTGCGGCGTCTCCGTCGGTGATGACCACGTGGGGGGTGTTGAGGCCCTTTGGGCCGAGGAGTGCCCGGTAGGGCTTGAAGTCGGTGCCGTGGACGCTGGCCACCACAGTGCCGTAGGCGTCGAGGTCGAATCCGGCGGCTTCGGCCAGGGCGGGGAGGATGTACAGCTCGGCCAGTCCTTCGACCAGCACCACGGCGGAGGCGAAGAGGACCTCCGCGCGGCTGACGTCGAGGTAGCGCTCCAGGTCCGCGGCTTCCTCGTTGCTGACGGGGAGGGCGGCCGTGGTGGCTCCGGTCGTGCCGCTCTCGGTGGCGCGCAGCACGATGAAGGAGCGGACCGGGGCGACGGCCGCGATGTGCGGGCTGTGGGTGGTGAGGATGAGCGACGGCCCGGTGCGCAGCAGATACCGGAAGAGGTGCCGCTGGAGTGTGACGTGAAGATGGGCCTCGGGCTCTTGTACGGCTACCAGGGTGGCGATGAATTCCTCGTCCAGTCGCTGCTGGCTGAGGGCTTCCAGCAGCAGGCCGAGGTAGATGAAGTTGGCGCTGCCAAGGCTGGTGTCGGAGATGCTTCTGCGGCGGGCCTCGTCGAAGAACAGCCGTACGGCGCGGATCAGTTCGTCGGGCTTGGAGGAGGCGAAGCCGAGGGTGGGCTGGACAGCCAGGCGCGGCCCGAACATGGCCTGCAGCCGGTCTGTGAGGTGTCCTTCCAGCTTGGCGACGTTGCCGTCCTTGGTGAGCTGGTCGACAGCGGTGGCGATCGCAGAGGCGGTTGCTTCCAGGTTCACCGGGTCCAGGGGAAGTCGTTCGAGGAGGTCCCGCATGGGGCTGCGCCGCCAGTTGTGCAGGTCTTACTCGGCGTCCCGCAGGGCCGGCAGGACGCGCAGGGCCAGTTCGCGGCGGATGGCGCGTACGTCGTTGGTCTCGCGCTCGCCGGCGAAGACGACTACGTCGTAGTCCTTCGCGGTCAGCGGCCGGCTGGTGGGCTGCACCTGGGATCCGTCGCCGGTTGCTACCTCTGTGCGAGGGGCGAAGCGGTAGGTCAGCCGGGCTACGTAGGGATCGAAGTCCACCGCTGCGCTGGACAGGATGCTCTTGGCGTCAGCGTCGTCGTCGAAGCCGCGTAGCTCGACAACGATGGTCACTTCGGCTCCGCCGGCCAGGCCTGCGGGATGTCCTTCCCAGATGTCTTCCTCGCGCAGCATTCGCCGTGCGTCGGACAGAGACGGGTCGAGGACCAGGCGGATCGCTTCCAGCAGGTTCGACTTGCCGACGCCGTTCTCGCCAACGATCACGGCGTGGGCGGGGAAGTCGTCGATGACTAGGTGCCGGAAGTTGCGGAAGTTGCGTATCTCAATCCGCGAAATGTGCAGGCCCATTCGTCCCCTTGGCGATCTGGTGCGATGTGGCGATTCATCATTCCAGGACGCCCGTGCCGGTGGGCGGTTTCCCAGCGGCCGTAAACCTTCCAGGCGGTCTGGTTGGCGATCTTGCCGTGGTGCCGACTCCTGTTCAGCCGAGTGCTAGCCGACGGTATCAGTGGCTAGCTATGGTGGTGGGTATGGCAAAGCAGACGAATATCCGACTGGACGACGCCGTCAAGGCTGCCGCCGAGGACCGGGCCAAGCGCCGCGGCCTGAGCTTGCAGGGATACGTGGCCGACTTGATCGAGGCTGATGTGAACCAGTCGCGTGCCGCCTTCATGGCTGGCGCAGCGGCGTTCCTGGCCGGGTACACGGAGCAGTTCGAGGCGGAGGTCGGCGAGGACCGGTACCCGGGTCTTCCGGAAGGGCTGGCACAGAGCGCGCCGAGGGACGCCGCGTGAATCTCCGAATCGATCTCGCCTGGATCCTGGCTGTAGCACAGCAGATCCCGGGAGATCCCCAGGTCGTCGACTACGGCGTGCCGGTCGCAGCGGAAGCACGCCACCGGGCGGAGATCCTGGACCACGAGGTCTACCCCGAGCCCCATCACAAGGCCGCCGCACTGCTGTGCGAGCTGGCGAGAAACCCGAGCTTGGAAGTACGGAACCTCCTTTTCGCGGCCACAGTGACCGCGGCGTACCTGTCGGCATGCGGCCTGCCGGTAAGCCCTGGCCTGGACACAGTCCTCCCGCTCGCCCGCGCCGCCCGGGAGGGGCTCCCCGTGCGTGAGGTCGCCGCGCAGATCAAGACCTGGACAAGCTGATCCTTGCGCCGGGTGAGATCCCTCGGCTCCTGTGGCCTCCGCCGAGGCCGGAGTGACGCGAGCCTGTGGGGAGGGGCGGGCCCGGTCAGCTGCGCCGGGAGGTGGCGAGGAGGTCGTTGGCGCCCTGGCATCGCCGTCGCCCTGGCATCGCGTCGCATCTCCCCGGCCAACATCGTCTCGCCGGAGTGATGCATAGCCCCGCTGAAGCCGGGCGGCGCGCGGTGCCCGAATACGACGACGGGCCCGGCTGCATGCCGGGCCCGTCGGTCAGTAGCGGGGACAGGATTTGAACCTGCGACCTCTGGGTTATGAGCCCAGCGAGCTACCGAGCTGCTCCACCCCGCGTCGGTGAGGCCACTCTACACAGTGATCTTCGTGGGCGGGGCGGCACGCGAACAGCCGTCAGCTCCGGACGATGTTCTCGGCCTGGGGGCCCTTCTGGCCCTGGGTCACATCGAAGGTGACCGCGTCGCCCTCCGTCAGCTCGCGGTAGCCGCTGCCGGCGATGTTGGAGTAATGGGCGAAGACGTCCGGGCCGCCGCCGTCCTGGGCGATGAAGCCGAAGCCCTTCTCCGAGTTGAACCACTTCACGGTGCCGCTGGCCATACTGCGTGTCCTTCGATCTTGCCGAGGAATCCCGGCTGGTCTGGAGTTGGAGCCCTCTGTAAACGGAGGGCACCCGGCGTCCGTTCTACCCCGTCGGCGCCGCAACTATCCGGTCTCCACGCAGTGATCGCCTGACGGAGTGCGACCTGGTCAGGCCAGGTCGCGGTCCTGGAGTGGTCACGGCACGAGGGGGACGGGGTTACTTGCCCTTCGCGGCTTCCTTGAGCTTGGAGCCCGCCGAGACCTTCACGCTGTATCCAGCTACGATCTCCAGCGGCTCGCCCGTCCGGGGATTGCGGGCCGTGCGGGCGGCACGATGGGTGCGCTCGAAGGTCAGGAAGCCGGGGATGGTGACCTTCTCATCGGGCGCTGTCACGTTGTTGGGTGCGACAGCGCCCTGACAAACGACCCCCGGCACCCTGGGGTTGACCTGCGCGCACCGGGCCTCGCTACCGAGGAGCGCCACGGGCAGGTTCCGGCGATCCGCCGTCGAAGGATGTGGCGGCGCCGGTCTGAGCCAGGGGCTGGCGCCCGACCGCGGGGAATGATGAGGCCCGGAGCTATGGGACGTGGCGGCCAC
>NZ_LIRK01000321.1 GCF_001419765.1 Streptomyces torulosus | reverse complement strand
GCTTCGCGGGGAGGGCGGGCACCGGTCGACGCGAGCCCTCCGGTACGGCACCGGCAGCGGTGGACGCCGTCCCGGTCCGGCACCGGCACCGGCACCGGCTGCGGCGGGCGCGCGGCCCCGGCCCGCACCGCCGGTGGTGGAGGCTGTCCCCGCCCGGGGTCAACGGCGGTCACCCCGGGGCCACTTCAGCCGCCCCGGGGCCGCGCCGGGCGCCGTCGCCCCTTCCGCCGGGCCGTCGTCGCCGTTTGAACGAAAGGGTTCGGGCAACCCGGTGCGAGAGACGGCCCGCCGAGCCGAGAAGCCCTGGGCCGACGAACCTGGAAGGCACTCATGTCCACAGGCGTGATCATCGCTTTGATCGTGATCGTGGCGGTCGTGGTCGTTCTCGCGGCCGTCCTGACCCTGCGCGCCCGCGGCGCCTCGAACGGCGGCGGATCGCTGAAGCGGCGTTTCGGACCCGAGTACGACCGGACCGTGGCCCACCATGACGGCGACGAACGGGCCGCCGCCCGTGAACTCGCCGAACGCGTGAAGCGGCACGGTTCCCTGGAGCGCCGGCCGCTGCCGAGCGCGGAGCGCGAACGGTACGAGGCCCGCTGGGCCGCCGCCCAGGAACGCTTCGTCGACTCGCCGCGCGAGGCGGTCGTCGAGGCGGACCGGCTGATCGCCGACCTGGCCGGTGCGCGCGGCTTCCCGGACGGTGGCCGCTACGAGACCCAGCTGGAGGCGCTCTCCGTCCACCACGCCCACCATGTCCACGGCTACCGCCGACTGCACCGCGCGGCGCAGGGCGGTTCCCCGGACACCGCGACCGCCGACGGCCGTTCGGGCGCCGGCACCGAGGAACTGCGCGAGGCCATGGTCGAGGGCCGCGCTCTGTTCGAGGACCTGGTGGCACCCGGTCGCCGCGACACGCGGGCCGAACGTGACGCAGGGACGGAACCCGACCGCACGGCGGCCGACCGCCGCCACACGACCACCGCCGCCGCTCGCTCCGACGGCCGACACCATCTGCCGTGGGACCTGACCAGGCGTCATGCGAAGGGGAGTTGAGGGGGATGACCGAGAACACGACGACAGGTGACGGCAACACCCGAGGGCGGCGCGAGCAGCGCCCCGCGGCCACCGGCACCGCCTACACCACGGGCGCCACCGGAACCAGCAACTCCGGCATCACCAAGGGCACCGTGGACCCCAACCGCACCACTGGCCCCAACGACACCATGGGCGTCACTGGTTCCACCCACACCACTGGACCCGCCCACACCACGGGCCCGACCGACACCATGGGTGCCACCGGCGCCGAGGACACCCGGTCCCCGCTCGTGGCGGGCCACGAGGACGAGGGCACGGCCGAGGGCCGCACCGGAGGCCGTACCGAGAGCCGTTCGGAGGGCCGGGCGACCGGTGCCGCCGCCGGTTCCGGCGGGCATCTGCTGCCGAACGAGGAGACCGACAAGCTCAGTCTGCGGTTGCAGCACGCGGTCGGCGGCTTCGTCGACGGGCCCCGGACCTCCGTGGAGGAGGCCGACCACGTCCTGGAGGAGGCGGCCTCCCGCTTCACCGACGCGGTCAACCAGCGGCGCCGCACGCTGCGCGCCAGCTGGCAGACGGCCGGCGAGGAGCGCGCCTCCTCCTCCGACACGGAGCAACTGAGGCTGGCCCTGCGCGACTACCGCGAACTGACCGAACGACTGCTCCGCCTGTAACGGCGCCCCCTGTAACGGCGCCCCCTGTAACGGCGCCCCCTGTAACGGCGCCCCCTGAAGCGGCGCCCCCTGAAGCGGCGCCCCTGAACGAGGCCGCGCCCCCGGTCGTGCCCGGGGACGCGGCCTCCCGCGTGCGCGGCCGCCTGCCCGCGCCCGATGACATCAGCGGTTCTGTCGGGCGGCCCGCCACTCCTCGACGATCGCCTCGACGTCGTACGGCTTCAGGCCCAGCGGCGGTCCCGGCGGCGGGCGGAACATCATGGCGCGGATCTTCACGTTCACATCGGTGACGATCTTCCGTACGGCCCGCTCGGACGGGGCCCGCGCCGCGGCGGCCAGCGCGTCCTCCGCCTCCTTGCGCAACTCCAGCGCGGGCGGCAGCACCGACAGCCCCTCACGGGCCATCTTCCGCCTGATCCACCACAGTTCGTCGTACGTCGTGTCGTCCCCGTCGAGCGGTCGCCCCGCTCCGGGGAGGTGGGAGAAATCGCCGCGCGCCTCCGCGTCGCGGATCTGTTTGTCGACGAAGGACTCGAAGCTGACACCCGGTGGCTTTCGCTCGGTCATGCGTCCATTGTGCCGGACCCCGCACAAGCGGACGATCCGGCGATTTATCATGCGGCGGCGGTGCGCCGAGCGCGCCGTGTCCAGCGACAATCGGAGTTTGACCCGTTAGGAGCGGTACGTGCTCGAACTCACCATGGCCTCGGTGTCCGAGGCGGACGCCGGGGCGACGGCCGGCATGCAGATGGCCGACGCGCCCAGCGAGCCGGGCGCCGTGCTCCGGGTGGGCCGGGACCGGGCGGTGTGCCGTCTCGCGACCCCGGACGACTGGCTGTTCGTCTCCCGTGTGCACCTGGAGTTCCTCTGCGGCCCCGACGGCACCTGGCAGGTGACCTGGCTGCGCGGTACGCACGCCGAGCCCTCCTCCGAGGTGCGCCTGGCCCTCCAGGGCCACCCGCCGCAGCCGCTGCCGTACGGCGGGACCGCGAAGCTCCCGCACAACGGCTCCGGCGAGCTCGTCATCGTCGACCGCACGGGCCCGCGCAGCGTCAACGTGGGCTTTTACCACGAGCTCTGAGACCGCCCCCGAGGACGGCGCCGCGGCCCCGGCCCCGCCGTCCTCGGGTCAGTCCACTCAGTCCACTCAGCCCGTTCAGTCCACTCAGTCCACGACCCGGGCCAGTGCGAACCCGTCGTAGCCCTTGGTGCCGACGGTCTGGATGGCCGTGCCGTCCAGCTTCGGGTGGGTGGCGATGAGTTCGATGGCGGCGCGGGTGCCGAGGACGTCCGGTTCGGTGCTGTCGGCGTCGGCGACCCGGCCGCCCCGTACGACGTTGTCGACGATGATCAGGCTGCCGGCGCGGGTCAGGCGCAGCGCCCACTCGACGTAGTGCGGGTTGTTGGCCTTGTCGGCGTCGATGAAGACCAGGTCGAACGGTTCGGGGTTCTCGTCGGCCAGCCTGGGCAGCGAGTCCAGGGCCGCGCCGACCCGTACCTCGACGAGCGGGTCCAGCCCGGCGCGCGCGATGTTGCGGCAGGCGACCTCCGCGTACTCGGGGCTGTACTCCAGGGAGATCAACCTGCCGTCGGCGGGCAGCGCGCGGGCCAGCCAGATCGTGCTGTAGCCGCCGAGCGTGCCGATCTCCAGGATGCGGCGGGCGCCCTGGACGAGGGCGAGGAGCTGGAGCAGCTTGCCCTGGTTGGCGGCGACGTTGATGTGCGGGAGCTCGTTGGCCTCGCTGTCGCGCAACGCGGCCTCCAGGGCCGCGTCGTCGGGGGAGAGGTGGGTCGTGAAGTAGGTGTCGACGTCGTCCCACGTCTGCGAGCTGCTCATGGACCTGCGCCCTTTCCGATAGCTAGTTAGATCTGCTAACTAGTTGCGCTAACGAATGGTAGGCGCAGGTCCCTTCGCTGTCAGGCGTTTCGCGTGCGTGTTTCGGTCGTTCGCACTCAGGCGCCCGGACCGGGCTTGCGGTCCGCCGGCGGCGCGGGAGCGGCCGGGGGCACGGGAGCGGCCGGGGGCACGGGAGCGCCGTGCGGGTACCCGGCGTGCGGGCCGCCCGGCGGGACCCACGGGCCCGGCGCCGTCGGAGGCAGCGGCGGCTGCTTGCGGGCGTTGCGGCGGAGCACGATCGCGACGGCCACCGCCTTGATCGCGAGCACGGCGATGCCCAGCCCGAAGGTGAACAGCCAGCCGGGGATGCCGCCCACGGTCCACATCTCGTCCACGTAGATGACCTTTCGATAGGGGTCGTCGGCCGCCGCCCGCCGGAGCGTGTGATCGCCGGAGATCCGCGACGGCTGAGGGAAGTTCTGCTCGACGGCGGTCAGGAAGTCGGTGCCGCCGGCGGCGAGCTCGCCGAGCGGGCCGCCGGGCGCGCCGATCCGGCCCGCGAAGGTGACCTGCGGCTCCTCCCCGCCGATCGCCGAGCCGGGCTCCATCCGGTGCCCGGCGAGGACGTACAGGTCGAGGGCCTGCGGGGTGGTGGCGAGCTTCGACAGCCGCATCGGGTACACCGGCGCGTCGCTGGCGAAGGTGAGGTGCAGCGGGTCGAGGGTGCCGCCGAGCGGCACGTCCCCGGCCGCCTCCTCCGGCGCCAGCCTGATCGCCACGTACTCCCACTTCTGGCGGACGTACGGCTCCAGCGCGGTCTCCAGGCGGTCGGGCAGCGCGAAGCCGTTGTCGTCGAGCCAGTCGCCGAGGGCCCCGGAGTCCGTCGCGGTCAGCCGGGCCACGTCGAACGGGCCGAGCCGCTCCCGGCCGACGACGTCCACCGCGCCGTCGCCGGGCGCCGCTCCCGCCGAGCCGTCCTCCTCGAACGCGTCGAACGGCCAATCGCTCGATCGCGGCCAGAAGTACTCCCGTTCGCGGTACTCGGGCGCCGTCTCCTCGGCGAGCCGGTCGAAGAGGGCCGCGTCCCCCAGCTCCACCGTCGCCCGGTTCGGCACTGGCATGATCCATGCGGCCGTCCGGGCGTCCCCGGCGACCGTCAGACGCATCACGATCTGCTCCTCGCGGCCGTCCCAGCGCACCACGGACGTCTCACGGTTCACATACACACTGCGCTGCCCGTCCGGCACCATCGCCCCGCACCCGCAGGCGTACGCCGGGGCCACCAGCGACGCCAACTGGAAACCGAGCAGCGCCAGGACGAGGAACGCCAGCCGTCCCCGCGTCCCCCGTGCCGGGCGCGTGCGCCTCCTTACGAAGTCGTTCGTCCCCCGTGCCATCCCCCGTCGCCCTTCCCGCCGTGCGTCCGTGCAGGGGCCCATGCTCCCAGGTGATTGTCCGTGGCCGGTCACAACCCCGGCCGCGATGTGCATCCGTGATCCCCGTCGCGCCCTTCAGTCGTTCGACGGTCCCGCGCGCACTATCGTCTTCCGGACGACACACGGGCGGCCGTCAGGTGAAGCCGAGGTTGCCCGCGTCTCACCAGAAGGACCGTGAGGCGGTGCGAGGCTTTCATGGGACGGCGA
>NZ_LIRK01000320.1 GCF_001419765.1 Streptomyces torulosus | reverse complement strand
CAGGGCGTCGAACTTCGACTGGGCCTGGAGGAGCTGGGCCATCTTGGCCTGCCCGGACTCCACGGTGAACTCGGCGGCCTGGCGGGCGACCTTCTTGATGTTGGGGTAGTTCTTCAGGGCGTCGTCGAAGCCCTGGGTGCGCTGCTTGGTCAGCTCCAGGTTGTCGAGGCCGGCGAGTTCGATGACGCGGGCGTCGGACTTGTCCTTGAGCTTCTCGCCGATGTAGTGCCCGGCGTTGAGGCCCATGCCGTAGTTGTCGCCGCCGATCCAGCAGCGGTACGCCTGCGGGGAGTTGAAGATCCGGTCGAGGTTGACGACGGGGATGCCGGCCCGCATGGCCTTGAGGCCGACCTGGGTGAGGGCCTTGCCGTCGGCGGGCAGGACCACCAGGACGTCGACCTTCTTGTTGATGAGGGTCTCGATCTGCCCGATCTGCTGGGCGGTGTCGTTGGAGCCCTCGGTGATCTCCAGGGTGACGTCCTCGTACCGCTCGGCGCGGCTCTTGGCGTTGTCGTTGATCGCGTTGAGCCAGCCGTGGTCGGCCTGGGGGCCGGCGAAGCCGATGGTCACTTCCTTGCCGGGCTTGTCGTCGGCGGCGGGCTGCTTGTCGGCGGCCGCCTTGTCGCCGGTGTCGTTGCTGGTGCAGCCGACGAGGAGGGTGCCGGCCGAGACGGCGGCGGTCCCGAAGAGCAGTCCTCTGCGGCTGGGGAACTGTGGCATGGCGGTGGACCTTTCCGGTGGGGACTCTTCGGTGGGTCAGGTCGTGCTGGCCGTGCGTCGCTGGACGAGGACCGCGGCGACGATGATCGCGCCCTTGGCGATCTGCTGGACGTCGCTCTGGAGGTTGTTCAGCGCGAAGATGTTGGTGATCGTGGTGAAGATCAGGACGCCCAGCACGGAGCCGGTGATGGTGCCCCGGCCGCCGGTGAGCAGGGTTCCGCCGATGATCGCGGCGGCGATGGCGTCGAGTTCGTAGAGGTTGCCGTTGGTGTTCTGGCCCGAGCCGGACAGCACGATCAGCAGGAACGCGGCGATGCCGCAGCACAGCCCGGAGAGCAGATAGAGGTAGAGGCGCTGGCGGCGGACGTCGATGCCCGCGAGCCGGGCGGCCTCCGCGTTGCCGCCGACGGCGACGGTGCGCCGGCCGAACGTCGTGCGGTTCAGCACGAGCCAGCCGATGACGGTCACGACCGCGAAGACCAGGACCAGGGGCGGGATGCCGAGGACGTACGCGTCGCGCTCGCCGAGGTCGAGGACGCCCTGCACCTCGACGATCTGGGTCTTGCCGTCGGTGATCTGGAGGGCGAGTCCGCGGGCGGAGGCGAGCATGGCGAGGGTGGCGATGAAGGGGACCATCCCGCCGTACGCGATGAGCAGCCCGTTCACCATGCCGCATCCGACGCCGACGATCACCGCGGTGAAGAGGATCCCGGCGAAGCCGTACTCCTGGGTGGCGACGGTGGTGGCCCACACGGAGGCCAGGGCGACGATCGCGCCCACCGACAGGTCGATGCCGCCGGAGGTGATGACGAAGGTCATGCCGACGGTGACGACACCGATCACGGAGGCCTGGGTGAGGACGAGTTGCAGGTTGCGGGTGTCGAGGAACTCGTCGGGCTTGGTGAGGCCGCCGATGACGATCAGTGCGGCGAGGACGCCGACGAGGGAGAGGGTGCGGACGTCGGCGCGGAAGAGGACGGTGCGCCAGGCGGGCGGTTCGGCGACCTGCGTCACCTTGTCGGTGCCGTCGCGGGGCGGGGACACGGGCCGCGTCATGACGCCGGCCTCCCTTCGCCGGTCGCCGGGCCGGCCGCGCCGGCGGGACTGGCTGCACTTGCCACGGGGCTTCCTTCCATCACGAGGTCGAGGACGCGGTGTTCGTCGAGTTCACGGGCGGGCGCGGTGTGCACGACCCGGCCCTCGCGCAGGACGAGCACGCGGTCGGCGAGGCCGAGGACTTCGGGCACCTCGCTGGAGACCAGCAGCACGGCGAGGCCCTCGTCGGCGAGGCGCCGCACCACCGCGTACAGCTCGGCGCGGGCGCCCACGTCGACGCCCCGGGTCGGCTCGTCCAGCAGCAGCACCCGGCAGCCGCGCAGCAGCCAGCGGGCGAGGACCGCCTTCTGCTGGTTGCCGCCCGAGAGGGTGCGCACCGGCACGGCGGGGTTGTCGGGGCGCAGGGACAGTTCGCGGGTCGCGGCGCGGGCGGCCCGGTACTCGGCGCCCCGGTCGATCCACCCGACGCGGGCGAAGCGGGACATCGTCGACACCGACACGTTTCGGGTGACCGACTCCAGCATCAGAAGCGCCTGCGCCTTGCGTTCCTCGGGGGCGAGTCCGAGGCCGGCGCGTACGGCGGCCCGTACGCTGCCGGTCCGCAGCGGCCGTCCGTCGACGCGGACCTCCCCCGCGGAGGGCCTGCGGGCGCCGTAGATCGTCTCCAGGATCTCGGAGCGGCCTGAGCCGACGAGTCCGGCGAGGCCCACGATCTCCCCGGGCCGGACGTCGAGGTCGAGGGCCTCGAACTCCCCGTCACGGGCGAGCCCCCGCACCTCCAGGACGGGTGTGGTGGCCTCCGGCGGCGGGGCGGGCGGCCGGTCCGGGAAGACGTACTCGACGTTCCGTCCGGTCATCAGCGCCACGACCTCGCGGGTCGGCGTCGACTTCGCGGGCAGTCCGCCGGCCACGGCCCGGCCGTCCTTCAGTACGGTCACCCGGTCGCCGATCCGGCGGATCTCCTCCAGCCGGTGCGAGATGTAGACGACGGCGACCCCGTCGGCGGTCAGGTCCCCCACGATCCTGAACAGGTTGTCGACCTCGTCGGGGTCGAGGGCGGCGGACGGCTCGTCCATCACGATGAGGCGTACGTCGTGGGAGAGCGCCCGCGCCATGGAGACGATCTGCTGCTGGGCGGCGGAGAGTTCACCGACGAGCCGCGCCGGATCGATCTCGGGATGCCCGAGGCGTTTCAGCAGAGCGGCGGTCGAGGCGCGTGCCGCCTTGCCCCGGACGACGAATCCGGCGGTCGTCGGCTCGTGCCCCAGATGCACGTTCTCGGCCACGGAGAGGTGCTCCACCAGATCCAGTTCCTGGTAGATGGTCGCGATGCCCAACCGCATGGCGGCGATGGGCGACTTGAGGGTGACGGGCTCCCCCCGCCAGCCGATGGTGCCGCCGTCGGGCTGGTGGGCGCCCGCGAGCACCTTGATCAGGGTGGACTTGCCGGCCCCGTTCTGACCGAGCAGGCAGTGGACCTCCCCCGCCTGCACGTCGAGGTCGACGCCGTCGAGGGCCCGGACGCCGGGGAACGACTTGGTGATGCCGGACATGGTGAGCAGCGGTAATTCTGGTGCCATGAGTTCCCCTTGGCGGGCGTGCGGGCCGGTTGCAGGGCGAATCAGCCTGCGGGGCAGGCGCGTTCGGGCAGGGCAGAGCAGAGCAGGGTGGGGCAGGGCCGAGCAGGGCGCTGTGCTGGTGATCGCTCCGTACGGAGCGGTTACGCGGGTGAGAACAGGTGGTCGCTGATGAGGCGGGCCGCGCCGATGACTCCGGCGGTGGGCCCCAACTCCCCGAGCACGATGGGCAGGTTGCCTGTCGCGAGGGGCAGGGACTGGCGGTAGACCTGGGTGCGGATGGCGGCGAGGAGGGTGTGGCCGAGGCCGGTCACCCCACCGCCGATCACCACCAGGCCGGGGTTGAAGAAGCTGACGAGTCCGGCGATGACCTGGCCGGTGCGGTTGCCGCCCTCGCGTATCAGGTCGAGGGCGGTGGCGTCACCGGCGGCGGCCGCGGCGGCGACGTCGACGGCGGTCAGGGTGCCGTTGGTCTCCAACCGGGAGGCCAGCTCCACCGAGAGGCCCTGCTGGGCGGCCTCCTTGGCGTCGCGGGCGAGCGCGGCGCCGCTGAAGTGGGCCTCCAGGCAGCCCCGGTTGCCGCAGGCGCAGGGGCGGCCGTCCGGTACGGCGAGGATGTGGCCGATGTCGCCGGCGCTGCCCGTCGTACCGCGGTGGACCTCGCCGCCGGCGACGATGCCGCAGCCGATGCCGGTGCCGATCTTGACGCAGAGGAAGTCACCCACGGAACGGGCCACGCCCGCGTGCTGCTCCCCCATCGCCATCAGGTTCACGTCGTTGTCGACCATCACCGGGCAGCCGAGTTCCTGGCTGAGTGCCTCGCGCACCGGGAACCCGTCCCAGCCGGGCATGATCGGCGGGGCCACCGGGACGCCCTCGGGGAAGCGGACCGGTCCGGGGACGCCGATGCCGGCGCCGTCGAACCCTTCCGCGAGCCCCGAGGCCCTCAGCTTGGCGGCCATGGAGAGGACCTGCTCGAAGACGGCGACGGGGCCGTCCCGGACGTCCATGGGCTGGTTGATGTGACCGAGGATCTCCAACTCGGCGTTGGTGACGGCGACGTCGATCGAGGTCGCGCCGATGTCGACGCCGAGGAACCGGAGTTGGGGGGCGAGCCGGATGTTGTGCGAGCGCCGGCCGCCACGCGAGGCGGCGAGTCCGTCGGCCACGACCAGGCCCGTCTCCAGCAGCCGGTCCACCTCGACGGCCAGCTTCGACCGGGAGAGATCGACCCGGTCACCGAGCTGCGCGCGGGAGTGGGGTCCGCCGTCCCGCAACAGCTTCAGCAGCCGTGCCTGATGCGCGTTCGCGGGACGAGCCGTCATCCGTCTCACGAGCCCCTCCCCGCCTCAACCGGCCTGTGTCGCGCTGGGTTCCGGCCACCTCAGTGTGGCTTGCTTTCGCAGGGAACGTAGCAGCGGTCACCACGGCTGGGAAGAAGTTGCACACAGATTGACGCCAACTTTCTCCACTCACAGGACAAAGAAGCGTTCAGTTACCGCCGCATCTCGGACCCGCATGATCACAGAGCCGTAAATCAGCCCAGGCCAGGGCGGTTTGCTTTGTACGACTCCTCGGATGGGTATACGAAACCGGCATGGACAGAGCGACGGCTTCATGAGGCGCCGCGGCTTGCGTCGGTGGCGGGACCTTGGGTGGGGCCGGTCCCGCCCACACGCGCTGATCGCCGAGGGCGCCGGTGCCATCGTCGCCGGGGGCGACATCCACCACGCCACCGTGTACAACGGGAGGGGCGGGGAGAACGTAGCGGCACAGAGCCTCAGGGCCCTGGCCGGGCACGAGCGGATCGAGCAGGAGCGGGCCTCGGCCGAGCGACAACGCGAGGCGTTCACGGGGCACTTCCTGCCGAAGGCCAGGGCTTCGGTCCGGACGGACAGCGTCACCTGGGACTTCACGGGAAGGCAGGAGGCACTCCGCCGGATCGTGACATGGCTGACCGACCCTGCGGGAAACCGGCCGGGACTCGTCGTCGCGGGAGCCCCGGGTTCCGGGAAGACGGCCGTCCTGGGCCTGATCGCGTCCCTGGCCGACCCTCGCCACCACTCGCACGTACCCAAGGAGCGGGTCGGTGTCGACGCGGATGCGCTGCCGCCCCCGGACAGCTTCAGCGCGGTGATCTACGCGGCCGGGTTGAGCGCGGAAGTGATCAGCGACGCCCTCGCCCACGCCACCCGCCGGGCGGGGACGTCCACCCCCGTCGTCCTCATCGACGCCGTCGACGAGGCCGACGAGCCGAAGCTGCTGGTCGACTCGGTGTTGAAGCCACTGCTCCTGGACGGTTCGGCACGCCTGCTGCTCGGAATACGTACCGAACCGGCCGCCGAGCTGAGCGACTTGTGCGACGAGGTCGACCTGGACGGCGACTTCGCCGATCCGGAGGGCATGCGGAGCCACGTCGAGCACGTGCTGCTCCAGGCGACCGAGGCGAGCCCGTTCCGGCAGGTGCCCGCGGAGACGGTGTCCCAGGTGGCCGAGGACATCGCGCGAGTGGCCGGACCGTCCTTCCTGGTGGGCCGCCTGCTGGCCCAGATGCTCGCGGGCCGTGCGGAACCTCCCGACCTGCACCCGGGCTGGGACGCCGAACTGCCGCGGTTACCGGGAGAGATCCTGGAGCGGGACCTGACCGAGCGATTCACCCGGGAACATTACCGGCGGATCCGCCAGGAACGGGCTGAACGACTCGACCGGGAACAGGCCGAACAAGTCGACCGGGAACAGGCCGAACAACTCGACCGGGAGCAGGCCGAGCGCCTCGGCCGGGAGCAGGCCGAGCGCGCCTTCGACCTGCTGCGCCCGTTGGCCTTCGCGGAGGGCAACGGCTCGCCGGACGAGGACATCTGGGCGGGTCTCGCCGGGCGGATGGCGGAGCGGACCTACGACTATGCCGATGTGCTCTGGCTGCGCGAGTACGTGGGAAGTTACGCGGTCAGGTCGACGGACCAGGGGCACGACGTCTACCAGCCCCACCATCTGTCCCTCGCCGAGCATCTGCGCCATGTGTCAGATCCCCGGGCGGTTCACCGGCACTTCGTCGACTTCCTCGTCGACCACACCCCGGTCCGCGCCGACGGAACCCGCGACTGGGAGCGGGCCGGCTTCTACACCCGCGCCTACCTGGCCACGCACATCGCCAAGGCCGGTGGGCACCAGGTCCTCGACGAGCTGATGCTCGACCCGGGCTACCTGCTCGGCGCGATCCCGCACCGGCTCCTCGGGGCGCTGGACGGTCACCGGCTCCCCACCGACCGGGACATGTCGGAGGTCCGGGCGGCGATCAACGCCTACCGGCAGGCAGCAGCGGACTTCCGCCGTTCCGCGCCGGTGCTGTGGCCGGCCGCGCTCGACCTGGCGGTCCGCACCCACAGGGCCCGCACGCTCCGGTCCCGTATGTCCCCCGTGTCCGCCGCCTCACCCTGGAAGGCCCGCTGGGTCGACATGCGCCCCCGCCGCAGTGGCTACACCCTCACCAAGCTCTCCGGCGAGGTCACCCGCATGTCGGCGTTCCGGTACGCCGGCGACCAGCACCTGGCGATCGCGTCCGACGCCGGCGAGATCGAGGTGTGGAACGTCGACGCCAACCGTCCGGTCATCACCGGCACGATCACCGGGGACAAGCACATCACCGGCCTGGACACGGCGGTCGGGAACGGCCGGGTCTTCATGGCCACGAGCAGCGCGACGAGGGTCCACCTCTGGGATGTGTTCGGGGGCAACCGGGCACTCGGCGGCTGGCCCGTCGGCCATGCGGCCTCGGACAGTGAGACGAGTGCGGTGGTGTTCGCCGAAGTCGTGGGCGAGCTGCGGTTGTTCTGCATGACCGACGAAGGTGCCCTGCACCGCTTCGACGTTCTGGGGGCGGCCCCGCTCCCCTCTCTCCCCATGAACAGCGCATGCGATTTCATGAGAAGCAACGCGACCGTCGTCGTCACCCCGGTCGAGGGAAGACCCCGGGCCGTCGTGAGCGCCTGGAACGGCGTCCAGCTCATCGATCTGGAGACCGGCCGCAGCGAGCTGTGTTCAGGGGGCAGCGGCTACGCCAGGGGCATTCAGGTCATCCCCCGAACAAATCCCCCGCAGTTCCTGGTCGGCAAGGACAATCACACGATCTTCCGGGTCCATCCGGATCGTGCACCGCAGCTGCTCCGAAGGAGCCCCGAGTCCGTCCGGGACGTCGATGTGTGGACAAGGGGCAGCGACACGTTCGCGATCGCGGGCCACGACTACTGCGACCAGCCACTGGAACTCTTCTCGCTGACGCGGCCGGGCATCTCGGTCTCCGACTTCTACGACGTGCGCTCGGCCGTGAGCCAGGTGCGCGTCGTGGAACTGCGCCACGGCCAGGTGGTGATAGCGGCCGGACAGCGTTCCGGCGCCGTACGGATCTGGGACTTTCCGGAGGTGCCCGAGTGAGCCGGGAAACGGAACAGCTCAGTGAACCGATCGCCGTTCACACCACGGAACTCGACGGCCGCCGGGTCGTGGTCGTCGTTCACCCCGGCCACATCGTCCTGCGGGACTGCTCCGACGGGCAGGTGGTGGCCCGGCACCGCGCACCGTACGAGCCCGAGTACACCGCCTGTGTGACCCATCACGTAACCGCGCTGCTCGTCATGAGCTCAGACGACAAGGTGTTCGCCCTCGACCTGAGGAACGGAACGGACACACCCATAGGCTCGTGCGACTCGGTCGTCTCGGCCCTCGCAGCCCGGTGCCAGGGCCAGAAGCTCCTGGTGGCCGCAGGTGAGCAATCAGGGTCCGTCCGTGTCTTCACCCTCGATGAGAACCCGGAATGGTCCTCCATGACGGTCCCCGCCCACCAGAACAGGGTCCTGTCCGTGTCCCTCGGAATCGTCCGGGGACGGCCGTGCGTCGTCAGTTGCGCGGACGACTCGACGGTGACGCGCACCTCTCTCGGCACGAAGCCCTCACGTAATCTCTGGGTGCTTCGCTGGGAGAAGGACCCGTCCCCGACCGGCTTCTCGTGCGGCTGGACACCTTATGGCGCCGCCTATCCCTTCAACCTCAACAAGGCGTTGCGCGAGCATCTCTGGAGTCCCAACGCAGAGGCTTTGGCCGGCATTGTCGAGCAGCGCAGGGGGGCCGTGCGGAAGTGCCTTCTGGTCGACGCGGGACGTACCTCGCTCACCCTCGTCACCGGCAAGGACGGACTGGACACCATGATGTCCCTCGGGGTGGCTCCACAGCCGCGGGCCCTGCCGTCCAAGACCCTGGCCTTCGCCGTCCCGGGGCAGCTCGCGGCCGCCCACCCGATCCGTCGAGGTGCGAGGCTCGCATGGGTCCAGGGATCCGCCGTGCACGTCGCCGACCTGCGGGCGATCCACACATGGCACTGGATCAACCGCGTGCTCAATCTCCTGGCCTTCTGCGGCTGGTTCCTGCTGATCCCCAGTGAGCCGTTCGCCTGGTTCCTGCTCCCCGTGGCACTGTCCATGGCATCCCGGGCATTCGGTAGCCCGACCTTGAGCGGCATCGACAGCCGGTCGCTCGCCGAGATCGATCTCCACGGCGAAGTCGTCGACGTCGCCTTCGACGGCCCCGACGCCCTCGTGGCCCTCAGTCATCGCGGCACAGCCACCTTCGACCTGTCGGGGACGGAGTCCTGACCCGGCGCTACGGCCGAGGGCGCTCGTGGTACGTCTTGCGGGTGTGCTCCGTGTGCGCCCGCATGACCTCCGTCGCCCGCTGCTCGTCGCGGGCCGAGATCGCCTCGATCAGTGCCCGGTGTTCGATCCAGGACTGGTGGCCTCGCTGCCGGGCGACCGGCGTGTAGTACCAGCGGACGCGGCGGTCGACCTGGGCGGCGAGTTCGGCGAGGACCGTGTTGCCGGCGAGTTCCATGACCTTCGCGTGGAAGCGGGCGTTCATCGCGACGGCGGCGTCCACGTCGTCCGCGTCGACGGCCCGCTCTCCCTCCGCGCAGAGTTCCTCCAGCGCCGTGATCCCCGCCGTACCGGCGTTCGCCGCGGCGAGGCGGGCCGCCTCCGCCTCCAACAGGGTCCGGACGGTGAGGAGTTGGTCGGCCTCCTCCTCCGTCGGCTCGTGCACGAACGCGCCCTGCGCGGGCCTCAGGTCGACCCAGCCCTCGGTGTTCAGCCGCTGGAGGGCCTCGCGGACCGGCTGCCGGGACACCCCGAGGTGGCCGGCGAGTTCACTCTCGACCAGGTGCTGGCCGGGGCGCAGGGCGCGGGTGGTGATCAGTTCGAGCAGGGCTTCGTAGACGCGGTCGCGCAGCGGGCCGGGACGTTCGAGCTTGGGCACGGCCCCGTGCGGCAGTCCTGTCGACAACATCGGGTCCCCCTCCAGAGCACCACTGGGTGTACTGCACACGGAAAGTCGACGGCCCGTACTGGAAAGTCGAAGTCAACAGCCAGTATGGATTGTCTTTCGTCTACAGTCTACGAGCCCCATGGGCCAGGGAGTTGACGCGTCTGTCTCGTCACATCACCACCAGGGCGGTGCTCAGGGGCAGCGGACGACCTGTCCGGCGTACGACAGGTTTCCGCCGAAGCCGAACAGCAGCACGGGGTCGCCGCTGGAGATCTCGCCGCGTTCGACGAGCTTGGAGAAGGCGAGCGGGATGCTCGCGGCCGAGGTGTTGCCGGACTCGGTGACGTCCCGTGCGACGACGGCGTTGACGGCGCCGATCTTCTCCGCGAGGGGCTCGATGATGCGCAGGTTGGCCTGGTGCAGGACGACCGCGGCGAGGTCGGCGGGGGCGAGCCCGGCCTTCTCGCAGGCGGCGCGGGCGATGGGCGGCAGCTTGGTGGTGGCCCAGCGGTAGACGCTCTGCCCCTCCTGAGCGAACCGCGCGGGCGTCCCCTCGATCCGTACCGCGTGCCCCATCTCGGGCACCGAGCCCCACAGCACCGGCCCGATGCCGGGCGCCCCGGCGGCGGGGTCGGCCGCCTCGACGACCGCCGCGCCCGCGCCGTCCCCGACCAGCACACAGGTCGTACGGTCGGTCCAGTCCGTCACCTCGGACATCTTGTCGGCACCGATGACGAGCGCCCGGGTGGCCCCGCCCGCGCGGACGGCGTGGTCGGCGGTGGCGAGGGCGTGGGTGAAGCCGGCGCAGACGACGTTGACGTCCATCGCGGCCGGGGAGGGGATGCCGAGCCGGCGGGCGACCCGGGCGGCCATGTTCGGGGAGCGGTCGACGGCCGTGGAGGTGGCGACCACCACGAGGTCGATGTCGGCGGCGGCGAGACCGGCCGTCGCGAGCGCCTTGGCGGCGGCGTGCCCGGCCAGCTCGTCGACGGGTTCGTCGGGGCCTGCGATGTGCCGGGTGCGGATGCCCACACGGGTCGTGATCCACTCGTCACTGGTGTCGACCATGCCCGCCAGGTCCTTGTTGGTGAGCACCTTGGCGGGCTGGTAGTGGCCGACGGCGGCGATGCGCGAGCCGATCATGGGTGTTCCCCCTCATAGCCTGTGGTCAGCGGGATTCACCAGTCTGCGCAGTGACCCACGGGTAGGGGGGCGAGTGAGGCGACAGTAAAGACGAACCCATGTTGTGGGCTTCTGTCAGACCTCTGGACATCCACGTACTCGACCGAGCGGTTATGCGGTGAACAGTTGCGTGGCCTTTCGTACGAGTTCGTACAGTCCGTAGGCGAGCGGTACGCCCACCCACAGCCAGGCGAAGGCGATCAGTGGGCGCCGGTCAGGCTGATTCGGGCTGCTGTCGCTGGACGACATCGGCGGCCTCCCTCGGGGCGGGGATGTGGAAGCGGGGGTGGACGGGCCGGACCAGTTCGTTGGCGACGAAGCCGACGACGAGCAGGCCGATCATGATGAAGAAGGACGTGCCGTAGAGGTCGGGGCCACTCTTGCCCGCCTCCTCCTGGCGGTCGGCGATCCAGTTGACGATCAGCGGACCGAGGACACCGGCGGTGGACCAGGCGGTGAGCAGCCGGCCGTGGATGGCGCCGACCTGGTAGGTGCCGAAGAGGTCCTTCAGATAGGCGGGGATCGTGGCGAAGCCGCCGCCGTAGAAGGAGAGGATCACCAGGGCGCAGACGATGAACAGCGGCTTGGAGGAGTCGCCGAACTGCGCGATGAGCAGGTACATCAGGGCGCCGACGCCGAGGTAGACGCGGTAGATGTTCTTGCGTCCGATCAGGTCGGAGGTCGACGACCAGGTGATGCGGCCCGCCATGTTGGCCGCCGACAGGAGCGCCACGAAGCCGGCCGCCGCGCCGACCGAGACCGGGGTGGAGGACTCGGCGAAGAAGTCCGTGATCATCGGGGCGGCCTTCTCCAGGATGCCGATGCCCGCGGACACGTTCATGCAGAGGATGACCCACAGGCACCAGAACTGCGGGGTGCGGATGGCGTCGCGGGCCGAGACCTGCGGGCCCTCGAAGGCGCTCGGCCCGCTGTGGACGGGCTTCTCGCCGCGCGGCACCCGCACGAGCAGCACCCCGAGGGTCATGAACACGGCGTACGACAGTCCGTGGACGAGGAAGGCGACGGCGATCCCGGAGGAGTCGGCGCCGAAGGACTCCAGCATCTGCGCGGACCACGGCGAGGCGATCAGCGCGCCGCCGCCGAAGCCCATGATGGCGATGCCGGTGGCCATGCCGGGCCTGTCCGGGAACCACTTGATCAAGGTGGAGACGGGCGAGATGTAGCCGATGCCGAGGCCGATGCCGCCGACGAAGCCGTAGCCGAAGACGATCAGCCAGTACTGCTCGGTGGCCGCACCCAGGGAGGCGATCAGGAAACCGGAGGAGAAGCAGATCAGGGCCACGGTCATGGCCCAGCGAGGCCCGTTGCGCTCGACGAGCGTCCCGCCGAACGCGGCGGACAGCCCCAGCATGACGATGCCGAGTTGGAAGGGCAGCGCACTCTGCGTGCCGCTGAGGCCGAGCGCGGATTCGAGCGGCGGCTTGAACACGCTCCAGGCGTAGGCCTGTCCGATGGAGAGATGGACCGAGAGGGCGGCGGGGGGAACGAGCCAGCGGCTCCAGCCCACGGGCGCGACGGGGGGACTCATGATCCCGGACGGTAGGGAGTGACAGGAGAGTTGAGAAGGCGGCGCGTCGACCGTATGCGATGAACGGTATGCGACGCGCGCCGAACGGTCGTGCGGGACAGCTCAGTCGGTGAAGTCGTCCGTCAGCACACACCCGTCCACCTGCGCGGGCGCGGTGCTCATGTCGCCGACGGGCTCGAAGTTCGGGTTGCAGTTGAGGACCAGCAGGAACGACGAGGACAGCTGCCGCACGGTGTCGGGGTCCGGCGCGATCACGGCGAAGTCCCTGCCGATGGCGAAGCCACCGTCGATGCCCGCGCTCGGTGACTTCTTGATCCGCTCGGCGATGTCGGCGCGGTAGGCCTCCTGGAGGGTCTTCATGCCGTCCGTCCCGGTCCAGAAGACACGGATGTAGCTGTCGCCCGCGTCGTTGCAGGTGCCGCGGAAGCGCACGCCCCAGCTCTCGTCGAACTCCTCGTCCATGGGGTAGTAGCGGGTGTCGGCCGGATCGATGCTGTACTGCTCGCAGGTCGTGAACCGCTGAAGGTACTCACCGGCCGCCATGACCGACCCGGACTCCGGGAGGTTGTCGAGCATGAGCTTCTGCCGCGTGGTCAGCCCGCCCGGCAGGTCACTCGTGGCACCTCCGTTGCGCTGCCCGGTCACGACGGACTCCTCGTCACCGCTCCCGGCCTCTTCCTCGCCGGCCCGGTCCTCGCCGGCCCGGTCCTCACCGGCCCGGTCCTCACCGGCTCGGCCCTCACCGGCCCGCTCCCTGCCGACCGGGCTCGTGCCGACCTGCTCCTTGTCGTCGCATCCGGCCAGGGACACGACCATCGCACCGGCGGCCACCGCGGCCGCCAAGGCCCTTGTCACGCGCATTCGTTCACCCCGTTGATCGTTCTCGCCCGGGAACCCTAGGACATGGACATGTCCTAGACCAAAGCCGAGCGAGCGCGCCCGGCCGACGGTCGGTTCCCGTCGTCGCACAACCCCTTGCTGGCCGAACTTCCATACTGTAGACAATATATCGTCGACAGATTTCGTCAGTGCGTCATCTCCGCGGTATCCCTCGACCGAACGGAGCTCCCCCGCCATGAAAGTCGCAGTTCTCGGCGCCGGTGCGATCGGCGCCTATATCGGCGCCGCGCTCCACCGCTCGGGCGCCGATGTGCATCTCGTCGCCCGTGGACCGCATCTGGCGGCCATGAGGCGGGACGGGGTGCGTGTGCTCAGCCCGCACGGCGACTTCACCGCCCGCGCCCACGCCACCGGCGACCCGGCCGAGATCGGCCCGGTCGACTTCGTCTTCCTCGGCCTCAAGGCCCACTCGTACGCGGCGTGCGGGCCGCTGATCGAGCCCCTGCTGCACGACACCACGGCGGTGGTCGCCGCCCAGAGCGGCATCCCCTGGTGGTACTTCCACCGGCACGGCGGCCCGCACGACGGCCACCGCGTGGAGAGCGTGGACCCGGGCGGCGCGGTCAGCGCGGTGCTCGCGCCCGAACGGGCCGTCGGATGTGTCGTCTACGCCGCGGCCGAACTCGAAGGGCCGGGCGTCGTACGGCACTTGGAAGGCACCCGGTTCTCCATCGGCGAGCCCGACCGCAGCGTCTCGGCGCGCTGCCGGGCGTTCGGCGAGGCCATGGTGGCGGGCGGGCCGAAGTGCCCGGTGGAACCGGACATCCCCGGCGACATCTGGGTCAAGCTGCTCGGCAACATCTCGTTCAACCCGATCAGCGCCCTGGCCCGCGCGACCATGCGGCTGGGGGTGCCCCCTCTGGGGGAGTGCCGGCGCGGCGGCACCCGCGAGGTCATCGAGACCGTGATGGCCGAGACGCTCGCCGTCGCCGAGGCCCTCGGCTGCGAGGTTGGCGTGTCCATCGAGCGGCGCATGGCCGGCGCCGAACGCGTCGGCGACCACCGCACCTCCACCCTCCAGGACCTGGAACGCGGCAGACCGCTGGAACTCGACGTACTCCTCGCCGCCGTCGTCGAGTTGGCGGACATCGGCGGCGTCGACGTGCCCACACTCCGCACCGTCCACGCCATCTCGGACCTGCTCGCGCTCAGGAGCGCGGCATGACCTCCGGGGAGCGCGGCATGACCTCAGGGGAAGGCCGATGAGGAAACGCGACCGCGGCCCGAAGACCTACACCCGGCTCACCCACCCCCTCGTCCGCGACTCCCGCGACGAGCCCTTCCGGCAGGCCGGCTGGGATCCGCCGGTCGACCTGACGGACGAGGAGTATCCGATCCGGCTGACCACCGGGCGACGGCTCGACTCGTACAACACCGGTGTGCAGAGCGGCGGTTTCGCCTCGCCGCCGCGGCGCGGGGAGTACATCGAGCTGTGCCCGGAGGACGCCGAGCGCTACGGCGTCGTGGTCGGCGAGGAGGTCCGGGTGTCCTCGCGGCGCGGGTCGGTGGTGGCGCCCGTCTGGATCGATCTGGCGCTGCGGCCCGGGCTCGCCTTCATGACCATGCACTTTCCCGACGAGGTGGACACCAACCAGCTGACGATCGAGGCGAACTGCCCGATCGCGGGGACGGCGGAGTTCAAGGCGTCGGCGATCCGGATCGAGAAGCTGCCCGTCGCGACCGTCGTGAGGTGACGCAAGTGGACCTGCGCTTCGGCGACAGCAAACCCACCGACGAGGAGAGGGCGGCCGTCGACGCGCTGCTCGGACCGCCGGAGTCCTCCTGGGAAGGCGCGGCCCGCGACGAGATGCGCGCCGCCGACCTGCGGTGGGCGCGGGGCGGCCGGGAGGCCCGGGACCGCCGTGACCTGCTGCTGCCGGGGTTGCACGCGATCAACGACCGGGTCGGCTGGATCAGCGAGGGCGCGCTGGACTACTTGTGTCGGCGGCTGACGGTGCCGCCGGCGGAGGCGTACGGCGTGGCCACGTTCTACGCGATGTTCTCGGTCCGGCCGCGCCCCGCGACCGTGCTCCATGTGTGCACGGACCTGGCGTGCGCGGCGTCCGGTGCGGCGGACCTGTGCGCGGCCGTATGTACTGCGGGAACTGCATCGAGGTGTGCCCGACGGGTGCGCTGTCCTTCAAGTCGGAGTTCGACATGCGGGCGGCCGGCACCTGGGACGAGTCGGCGCAGACGGAGACGACCACGGTGTGCGCCTACTGCGGGAGTGGGCTGCAACCTCACACTCCACGTGCAGGACAATGAGATCGTGAAGGTCACCTCGCCGCACGACAACCCGGTGACCCACGGCAATCTGTGCATCAAGGGCCGCTTCGGCTACCAGCACGTACAGAACCGGGACTGATCGGCACCGGTCGGGACAGGGGCAGGACATGGGACGAGTCACGGAACGACGCAAGGTGATCCGCATCCGGGACGGGGCGGTCTCCACGCGCCCGGACACGCTCGTCGCCGAGGAGCCACTGGAGATCCGCCTGGGCGGCAAGCCCCTCGCGATCACCATGCGCACCCCCGGCGACGACTTCGCGCTCGCCGCCGGGTTCCTGGTCAGCGAGGGCGTCCTCGCCGAGCGGTCCGACCTGCAGAACATCGTCTACTGCGCGGGCGCCACCGCCGACGGCTCCAACACGTACAACGTGGTGGACGTGCGGACGACCTCCGGGGTGGTGATCCCGGACATCACCCTCGAACGCAACGTCTACACCACGTCCTCCTGCGGGCTGTGCGGCAAGGCGTCCCTGGACGCCGTCCGTACGACGGCCCGCTGGCCCATAGACGACACGCACGGCGGTGACGCTCCCCCGGTCCGCCTCGACCCCGACCTCCTCGCCGGCCTCCCCGACCGGCTCCGCGCGGCCCAGCGGGTCTTCGACCGGACCGGGGGCCTGCACGCGGCGGCCCTGTTCACCGAGGACGGCGAGCTGCTCGACGTACGGGAGGACGTGGGCCGGCACAACGCGGTGGACAAGCTGATCGGGCGGGCGCTCCAGAACGGGTCGCTGCCCCTGTCGCGGGCCGTGCTGCTGGTGTCGGGGCGGGCCTCCTTCGAGCTGGCGCAGAAGGCGGTGATGGCCGGGATCCCGGTCCTGGCGGCGGTGTCGGCGCCGTCGTCACTGGCGGTGGACCTGGCCGCCGAGACGGGGCTGACCCTCGTCGGCTTCCTACGGGGAGCCTCCATGAACGTGTACGCGGGTGAACACCGGATCGCCCTGCGGGCCACGGCCACCCAGGGCGGCGGCTGACCGGCTCCCCCGCGACACGGCGGCCGCCGGGGGCGCGTCGTCGGGCCACCGGTGCGTTGCCGGGTGCGGGTGGGTGGGGGCTGATCGCGCAGTTCCCCGCGCCCCTGGAGGGTCGGGCCTGCGGCCCGCCCTCCCCCTGCACAGCACGGGGCGCAGCCCCGGTCGCTTTTCAGGGGCGCGGGGCGGTGACATATGCGGCCCCGCCGCGTGGGGGCGCTCGGCCTCCACCTACCCGTAGATCCC
>NZ_LIRK01000032.1 GCF_001419765.1 Streptomyces torulosus | reverse complement strand
GCGACAACGCCGCGAGGTGCCGTGCCGGGCGTCGCGAGCCGGTGAACCTTTTTGGTCACAGCACTAGCGGGTCTTGGCCACCGGGGCGAGCTTGTCGGCGATCCCCGGGTTCTTCTTCAGCCAGGCCCTGACGCCGTCCTCCTGGTGGCCCTTGCCTGCGTCCTCGATGGCGCCCTCCAGGGCGGTGAGCTGTGCCTCGGTGAGCTTGAAGTCCTTGAGCCACCGGGCGACGCGCGGCTCCTTCGCGGCGAAGCCCTCGCGGCCGAGGGTGTGGATGCCGTCTCCCGAGCCGAAGGCCTTCCTCGGGTCGGCCAGCTTGGTCAGCCGGTACTTGTCGTACGCCCAGTGGGGCGACCACAGGGTGACCGCGATCGGCTCCTTCTTCGCGTACGCGCGGTCCAACTGGGCCAGCATGGCGGAGGTGTTGCACTTGACGAGCCGGTACTCGCCCTTGAGGCCGTACACGTTCTGGACCTGGTCCTCGTAGAGCTTGGTCTCGCCGGCGCCGGGTTCGATGCCGTAGATCTTGCCCTTGAAGAGTCCGCCCTTCCCCTTGAGGTCGTCGAGCGTCCTGACGCCCTTGACGTAGGAGGGGACGGCGGTCTCCAGCGAGGTCCGGTCGTACCAGGCGCCGTAGTCCTCCAGCTGGTCCCGGTACTTCCTCCAGTACGGGGCGTGGGTGGCCGGCAGCCAGGAGTTGGTCTGGATGTCGACGCTGCCCTGGGCCTGACCGTTGTAGAGGGCGCCGACCTCCAGCGACCTCACCTCGGGGGTGAACCCGCGCTGCTGGAGGATCTCCTTCCACAGATAGGTGGAGGCGACGCCCTCGGGCCAGTCGATGTAGCCCATGCTGACCGGGCGGCCGTGGCCGACGTCCGCCGTGACCTTCGGCCCCTCGTCGGCCCTGCCGAAGACGTTGAGGCCGCCGGCGACCAGGGCGAGGACGAGGACGCCCACCATGGCGACGGGGGTGGCCGGCTTCCAGCGGAGGAACCGGGGGCCGCCGAGCGCCGCGTCGTCCTTGGCGAGGGCGCGGCGGCCGAGCGGGGACATCCGCTGGTTGAGGGCGCCGGTCATCCGGTCCAGGTAGATCGCGAGGATGACCACGGCGACACCGCCCTCGAAGCCGAGGCCGACGTCGACGGAGCGCTGATGCCGTCGTACACGGTGGAGCCGAGGCCGCCACCGCCGACCCTGCCCGCGATGACGACCATCGACAGGGCCAGCATGATCACCTGGTTGACGCCCGCCATGATCGTGGGCAGCGCCAGCGGCAGCTGCACCCCGCCACAGGGTGCGGCGGGGGTGGGTGCCGAACGCCTCGGCGGCCTCGACGAGTTCCGCGTCCACCTGCCGGATGCCCAGCTCGGTGAGGCGTACGGCGGGCGGCATCGCGAACACGATGGTGGCGACCATGCCGGGCACCGGGCCGACACCGAAGAAGAAGATGCCGGGGATGAGGTGAACCATCGCCGGCATGGTCTGCATGAGGTCGAGCACCGGCCGCACCGCGCCGCTGACGGCGCGGCTGCGGGCCGCCGCGATCCCGATCGGCACGGCGAGCGCGAAGATGATCACGCAGGAGACGAGCACCAGCGCCAGCGAGTTCATCGCGGGCTCCCCGACACGGCCGGCGCTGCTCCGGGGCCGCGCCTGCTCTGGCCGCACCCCCCGAAACGCGACAGTGGCCCGCTTCACAGGCCGTCACCGCTGGTCAGAGGTGTTCACGGAACGCGTTCACGCCCTCCCACGTCCGGGTCGCGGCGGTTGCGTCAGGGGCCCGCCGTCGGCGCCGTACGGCATGATGCGGGACGTGACTGGACGCCTGATGCTTCTCGACACCGCCTCCCTCTACTTCCGCGCCTATTTCGGGGTGCCGGAGTCCGTGAAGGCCCCGGACGGCACCCCGGTGAACGCGGTGCGCGGGCTGCTGGACTTCATCGACCGCCTCGTGAAGGACCACCGGCCCACGGACCTGGTGGCGTGCATGGACGCGGACTGGCGGCCGCAGTGGCGGGTCGACCTGATCCCCTCCTACAAGGCGCACCGCGTGGCCGCGGAGCACGAGGTGGGGCCGGACGAGGAGGAGGTGCCGGACACGCTGTCGCCGCAGGTGCCGGTGATCGAGGAGGTGCTGGACGCGCTCGGCATCGCGCGCGTCGGCGTCGCCGGGTACGAGGCGGACGACGTCATCGGCACCTTCACGGCTCTCGCGAAGGACCCGGTGGACATCGTCACCGGCGACCGCGACCTGTACCAGCTGGTCGACGACGAGCGCGGCATCCGCGTGCTGTACCCCCTCAAGGGCGTGGGCACCCTCCAGCTCACCGACGAGGCGCTGCTGCGCGAGAAGTATGGGGTGGTCGGGCAGGGGTACGCGGATCTGGTGCTGCTGCGCGGCGACCCGAGCGACGGCCTGCCGGGAGTGCCCGGCATCGGTGAGAAGACGGCCGCGAAGCTGCTCGCGCAGTTCGGCGACCTGGCCGGGATCATGGCCGCGGTCGACGATCCGGCGGCGGCACTCACGCCGTCGCAGCGCAAGCGGCTGGACGGGGCGCGTCCGTACGTGGCGGTCGCACCGAAGGTGGTGCGGGTGGCCGCGGACGTACCGCTCCCGGACGTCGACACCGTCCTGCCGAAGGCGCCGCGGGACGCGGCCGCGCTGGAGGCCCTCGCCGCCCGCTGGGGCCTGGGAGGGTCGTTGCAGCGACTGCTCACCACGCTGCAGGGGTGACGGCAGCGGGGCGGGGCCGACGGCGGTGCGGGGGCCGGGCCGGTCGTGTGTGACCGGCCGGGCTGGTGGTTGTGTGACCGGGCCGGTGGCGGAGAGGCCGGCCCGGACCGGGACCGGACGGGGCGTGACCGGTTCCGGTCGTGTGCTGGTGAACGGTTCTGGTGGTGGCGGCTCCTGACCGGTGGGGCGTACGCCGGAGGGTGGGGTGACACGTCGGTGGTGAGGAGTCTGAGGCACGACTCACATCGCGAAGTTGTCGTCCACTGGTCGAGCATGGGGTGAATTCCCGGGAGAGATGATAACTTAGGTAAGCCTTACTAGGTATTCGGGAGGCCGTCATGGCAGAGCGTCCGGTACGCAGGAGCCCCAAGCCCCACTCCGCGCGAGTCGTCCGCACCGAGCGGCTCACCCCGCACATGCAGCGCGTCGTCCTCGGTGGCGACGGTCTCACCGAGTTCGCCACGCGGGGCAGCACCGACCATTACGTGAAGCTCCTCTTCGGCCCGGACGGCGTGACGTACCCGGAGCCGTTCGATCTGGAGCGGATCCGCGCGGAGATGCCGCGGGACCAGTGGCCCGTGACCCGGACGTACACCGTGCGTGCCTGGGACGCCGAACTGCGCGAGCTGACCGTCGACTTCGTGCTCCACGGCGACGAGGGCCTCGCCGGCCCCTGGGCGACCCGCGTCCAGCCGGGCGAAACGGTACGGCTCCTGGGCCCGGGTGGCGCGTACGCGCCGAACCCCGAGGCCGACTGGCATCTGCTCGCCGGGGACGAGAGCGCCCTGCCCGCGATCGGCGCCTCGCTGGAGGCCCTTCCTGACGGTGCCCGCGCCTACGCGTTCATCGAGGTCGCAGGCCCCGAGGAGGAGCAGAAGATCGACTCCGACGTGGACGTGGTCTGGCTGCACCGCGGTGACCGGCCCATCGGCTCCCTGCTCGTCGAGGCCGTACGCGCGCTGGAGTTCCCCGAGGGCCGACTGCACGCCTTCGTCCACGGCGAGGCGGGCTTCGTCAAGGAGCTGCGCCGGCTGCTCCGCGTCGAACGCCAGATCCCCCGCGAGGACCTGTCCGTCTCCGGCTACTGGCGCCTCGGCCACAACGAGGACGGCTGGCAGGCCACGAAGAAGGAGTGGAACGCCCGCGTGGAGGCGGAACAGGACGGCGCGACGGCGTCCGCCTGAGGTGACCGGTCAAGGGGCAGCCGCAGCTTGCGTGGACAGCCGGGCACGGCAGCCCCAGTCCGAGGTGACCGCCGACTCCGCCTGCCGACGCGCCTCGCCTGAAGCGTGCCCGCGCGCTGTGCCGCACCCCTGCGCCAGCGCTGACGTACCGAGCTTGCACCCGCCCGCCGCGACCTTGCCCACGCGCCACACAGCAAGCTTGCACACGCCTCACCGCCGGCCCGCACCCACCCCCGTGCGGCAAGCCGCTACGACGGCCCCGTGACGGCCACCCGAGCGGGCCGGGGGGAGAGACGTCGGCGAGGCGGGGGCTGGGGCCGACTCAGATGGCGTTCGTCGCCGCGTCGACGAACCGGGCCAGCGCGTCCGCGAGTTCCTCCAGGCCGAGGCCCGCCGGGCCGCCCGGTTCGGTCATGTAGACGTCGCGGCGGATCTCGATCATCAGGGCGGTGACCCGTGGGTCCTTCCCGTAGTACTCCAGCGGCACGTACGCGCCCCCGAACGGGCTGTTGACGCCCGTCCCGCCGAACCCCGCGAACGCCTCCTCCGCCAGGACGAGAAGCTCGGGCGGCGTATGGAAGGGGTCGCTCCCCAGGCAGACCGGCGGCCGGGGCCCGTCGCCGTGGAGCTCGTAGGGGAGGCGCTCGCTCGGGTACGAGTGGACGTCGACGACCACGGCCCGCCCGGCGGCTTCCAGGCGCTGCGCCACGGCGTCAGTCATCGCGGCGGCGTACGGCACGAAGTAGGCGTCGACGAGGGGCCGTCCGTCGTACCCGTCCGGGCGGAGGGCCTCCTGGTGCGTCGTCCTCGTGTAGACAGCGCCCATCCCCACGGCCAGCATCTCCTCCCGCTCGTCGGGAAACCGCTCGGGGTCGACGACCAGCCGCGAGAGCCGGTTGACGAACCTCCAGGGCGTGACCCCCGCGCGGGCGGCGGCCCGCTCGGCGGCGTCCGTGGTGCCGTACGAGACGGTGCCGACGAAGTCCGCCGTGCGCAGCAGCCGGCCCCAGGCGTCCTTGCGGAAGTCGGAGTTCTGCATGACGCCGCGTACGGCCCGGGGGTGCAGGGCCTGGAGGTAGAGGGCGCGGACCCCGGCGATCCACATCATGGGATCGCCGTGCGTCTGCCAGGTCACCGAGTCGGGCCCGAAGAGTCCGGGGTCACCCCGGTGCGGGGCGCCCACGCCGTCGGATCGGGTCACGGTCATGCGAGGTCACCTCGGGTGGCCCGGACTCCACGGCGACGACCGTGCCGTCCGCGTTCACCCGCCACTGCTGGTTCGTACCGCCGTTGCAGGACCAGATCACCGGCCGGGTCCCGGCCGTGGTGGCATGGCCCGGGACGTCCGGGCACTTGTTGCCGTAGACGGTCAGCTGGTTGTTGTCCGTCAGCGTCCACTGCTGGTTGGTCCCGCCGTGGCAGTCCCAGATCTGGGTGCTGGTGCCGTCGGTCCGGCTGGCGCCCGGCACATCGAGACACCAGCCGGAGCCGACACCGCGCAGGGCGCCGCTGGTGGCCGCAAACGGGAGAGGCAGAGAAGCGATCAAGTTCCGCGCGGCAGGAGCTGGTTCCTCCGATGCACCACGGTTGCCGGCGGTGTCGTTGCCGGACCGCTGTGAGGTGAGAGACCTTCACCGTGAGGGTTACGGCGTCCCGTCAGCAGTGCCGAGCACGCGTCGGGTCTCGTCGGCGATCTGCTGGGTCTCGCCGGTTGCGACCACGAGGACCGGGACACCGCTCACCGCCTGATCGATGCGTCGGAGGCCTTCCCGCATCAGATCTTCCAGTTCGGGGACGAGCAGCCCGCCTCGCACACCGAGAACAGTCAGGGCCGAGCAGATCTCCTCGCGTACCTCGGGTTGGTCTTCGCCGATCTCCCCGGTGAAGACCAGCGCGTCCAGCCGGTCCAGCGAGGCAGCCATCGAGGCGATGCCCCTGCGGCAGCTGAGTGTGAACGTCGCCAGCGCCAACGCGGCCGCGGCATCACCCTCCGCACGGGCGCGCACCAGGTCCCGGGTGTCTCCCGAGGTACCGGAGAGGCCGAGCAGACCGGAATGCCGGTGGAGTGTGTCATCCAATTCGTCCGTGCTCAGACCGTGCCGCCGCTGCAGCCACAGCAGCGCGCCGGGGTCGAGGCTGCCGCTGCGCCGAATCATCACGAGGCCTTCCAGCGGAGTGAGGCCCATGGTGGTGTCCACGCTGCGTCCGTTCCGGACGGCGCAGGCCGAGCAGCCGCCGCCCAGGTGCACGAGCACGACCTGGAGGTTGTCGACGGGTCGGCCCAGGGCCTGCGCCGTCCTCCGCAGTGCCCACGAGTAGGAAAGCCCGTGAAAGCCGTACCGGCGCAGCCCGTATTCGGCTCGCCATCGCTCCGGCACGGCGTACGTGCGCGCCTGCGCCGGCAGATCCTTGTGAAAGACAGTGTCGAAGCAGGCGACATGAGGAACGTCGGGCAGGAGTTCTCGTGCGGCATCGACCACCCGCAGGGCAGGGGTCACGTGCAGCGGCGCGAGATCGGCGACATCCGCCAGCAGAGCCCGTACGCGTGCGTCGATCAGCGTATGTGCCGTCAGGTGCGGACCGCTGTGGACGATGCGGTGACCGACCGCCGCGGGAACCGACACCTCGCTGAGGAAGTTCCGCAGTTCCGCCGCCGCAGCAGGCCCCGGGGGCTCCGAGGCGTCTCGATCCGCCACCCGTTCACCGTCCGCCGCGAACAGAGCGATGTGAAGGCTCGATGAGCCGGCGTCGAGGACCAGTACGTGACCATCACGGCTCTCGTCGGAGCGGTCAACACTCATCACACACCTCCAGTGCGCCCGCCTCCTCCGGCACGGCTCGGCAGGTCGGTGAGGAAGACACTGATGTCCCCGTCGCCGTCCTCCGGGCGGGTGCCGACGTTTCGGCCACGTCAAACACGTCGACCTGTT
Source organism: Streptomyces torulosus (assembly GCF_001419765.1). Taxonomy (GTDB): domain Bacteria; phylum Actinomycetota; class Actinomycetes; order Streptomycetales; family Streptomycetaceae; genus Streptomyces; species Streptomyces torulosus. The sequence continues at coordinate 9,248 of NZ_LIRK01000032.1, read as the reverse complement.
CATTCGCCGCCAAGGGCGCCGGAGGCGAGGTCCCCGGGGACGAAGCCGGCGCGGGGCGAGCGGCGGGTGAACGGGGTACTGGCCGCGGTGCGTGACTTGCTGTCGTACGCGGTGTCGGGGGCGCGGCGCCGCAAGTCCTACCGAAAGGGGCGGCGACTGCCGATCGGCAGGGCGACCGCGGGTGTCATCACCACCCAGCAGCCCCGGGAAGCCAACCGGCAGTTGACCAGGGCGTTGAACCAGCCCGCCTGACCTGCGTCCGGGCGGTCCAGCTGCCGTGACCGGAGGACATCTGGTCAGGAGGCGGGCTTCTCGTTCGCGGTTCGCGTGTGGGTGGTCAGGCCGGTCAGCACCAGGCTGAGCCAGCGGGCGCGGGCGGCGGGCGGCCGGTCGGTGGGGGCGGTGCTGAAGAGCAGGTAGATGTCGTCGACGGTGACGTCCTGGCGGATGTCTCCGTCGGCCTGCCCCGCCTGGATCAGCGCGGCCAGAGCGGCGCCTGCTCGTGCTTCGGCGTCCCGGTCGACCGGGTCGGCGCCGAGGGAGCGGGCGGCGGCCTTGACGGCATGGTTGGTGGCGGTCGCCTCCGTGACGCGGGCAAGGAAGTCGCTGATCTCGTCCACCGCGCGCGAACCGGAGGTGAGGCGTTCACGGGCGCCCTCGGCGGCTTCGGCGACGTGCGTGGTGTATTCGGCGACGACGGCGGCGACCAGGTCGGTCTAGGTGGGGAAGTGCCGGTAGAGGGTGCCCACGGCCACGCCCGCCGCGGCTGCGATCTCGTCCATGCCCGTGTCGGGGCCGTGCAGGGTGATCTGCTCGCGGGCGGCGTCGAGGATCTTCTTGCGGTTGCGGACGGCGTCGGCGCGGTGCTCGGGTCTGGGCCATGGGCTCTCCGTAAGTTGTTTGGTGGCCCGGGAGGGCCGGGTGTGGCTTATGGGTTCTTGCCTTCAGTGGCTTCTCAGGAGTGGCCGTCCGGCTCTCCGGGGCGCCCTGGCTGCTGATTGAGATGTGCGCGCCGTGTGCGGTCGCTGATTACGGAGATGACAGCGGGGTGTTCCTCGGGCCGACGGCATGCCGGATGGTGCGAGGAGTGGAGAGTGAGCAAGCCGAAGGCCCGGGTGTGGGCCGGTGTCGATGCGGGAAAAGGCCACCATTGGGCGGCGGTGGTCGACGAGACCGGCGCAACGCTGTGGTCGAAGAAGGTCGACAACGACGAGTCGGCGATCCTGACCGCGCTCGGCGAAATCCTCGGCCTGGCAGACCAGGTGCACTGGGCGGTGGATATCTCCGGGACATCCTCCGCGCTGCTGTTGGCGCTTCTCGCCGCGCACGGCCAGAAGGCCGTCTACGTGCCCGGACGCACGGTCAACCGCATGTCGGGCGCCTATCGGGGCGAGGCGAAGACCGACGCACGCGACGCCTACGTCATCGCCGAGACCGCCCGCCACCGCAACGATTTCGCCACGATCGACGTGCCCGCCCCGCTGGCCGCCGACCTCGCTCTGCTGACCGCCCACCGCTCCGACCTCGTGGCCGACCGGGTACGGATGATCAACCGCCTGCGCGACGTGCTGACCGGCGTCTTCCCCGCGCTGGAGCGGGCCTTCGACTACAGCTCGCACAAGGGAGCGCTGGTCCTGCTGACGGGTTACCAGACTCCGGCGGCTCTCCGCCGCCGGGGCCGGGCCAGGCTGACGGCCTGGCTGGCCAACCGCGGCGTGCGCAACGCCGATGCCGTCGCCGCGACCGCGCTGGAGGCCGCGCAGGCCCAGCAGACCGCCTTGCCCGGCGAAGACGCCGCCGCCCGGATCGTCGCTGACCTGGCGGCCCAGATCCTTGCCCTGGACGACCGGCTGAAGCGCGTCGACAAGCAGATCCGCGAAACCTTCCGCGGCCATCCGCAGGCGGAGATCATCGAGTCCCTGCCCGGCATGGGCCCGATACTCGGAGCCGAGTTCGTCGTCGCGGCCGGCGACCTGTCGGCCTACACCGACGCCGGTCACCTCGCGTCGGCGGCCGGGCTGGTGCCCGTCCCGCGTGACTCCGGACGCCGGACCGGCAACCTGCACCGGCCCAAGCGTTACAGCCGCCGTCTGCGCCGGGTGTTCTACATGTCCGCGCAGACCAGCATCATCCGCGAGGGCCCGAACCGGGACTTCTACCTCAAGAAGCGCGGCGAGGGCTGCAAGCACGTCCAGGCCGTCATCGCCCTCGCCCGCCGACGCGCGAGTGTGTTGTGGGCCCTGCTGCGTGACGGACGGGTCTTCACCTCCGCCCCGCCGGTCACGCAAGCGGCTTGACTTCGTCATTGAGACTCCTGCGGTGGGCGTCTCGACGTGAACCAGGGTTCATGATGAATGGTGAACCGAAGTTCATCTTACTCCGACAGGAAGCCCCCATGACCGCCAAGACCGCTCTCGTCACCGGCGCCTCCTCCGGCATCGGTGAGGCCACCGCCCTCAAGCTCCAGTCCCTGGGGTACACCGTCTACGGCGCCGCCCGCCGCACCGACCGCCTGCAGAAGCTGGCCGACCGCGGCATCCGCCCGCTGGCCATGGACGTCACCGACGACGACTCCATGCGCGCCGGCATCGACCGCATCGTCGCCGAGACCGGCCGCATCGACGTGCTGGTCAACAACGCCGGCTACGGCTCCTACGGCGCCATCGAGGACGTCCCCATGGACGAGGCCCGCCGCCAGTTCGAGGTCAACGTCTTCGGCGCCATGCGCCTCGCCCAACTCGCCCTGCCGCACATGCGCACCCAGCACGCCGGCACGATCGTCAACATCACCTCCATGGGCGGCAAGATCTACACCCCGCTCGGCGGCTGGTACCAGGGCACCAAGTTCGCCCTCGAAACCCTCAGCGACTGCCTGCGCCTGGAGGCCAAGCCCTTCGGCATCGACGTCGTCGTCATCGAACCCGGCGACATCGCCGCCGACCAGCTGGAGAAGTCCTCCACCGCCGGCGCCTACGCCGAACAGGCCGACGCCGTGGCCTCCTCCCTGCGCTCCGAAGCCAACACCAAGCGCAACTCCCCGCCCCAGGTCATCGCCGACGCGATCGGCAAGGCCGTCACCGCCCGCCGACCCAAGACCCGCTACGCCACCGGCTTCGGCGCCCGCCCCCTCATCGCCCTGCGCCGCATCGTGTCCGAACGGGCCTTCGACACCGTCATCTCCCGCGCAGTCGGCCTGCCCACCTGATCCTCACCGGGCCACTCCGGCGACAGCCCTGCACCTCCGGTGGCCAGGGCCCGGGACGAACCGGCTCCCGGGGCGTGCCGTCACGGCAGACCCGTACCGTGCCTTCACCGGATTCCTCGGCGGCAGCGATCGTCCTGCCGCCTCGCCTCCGACCTTCACCTGCATGGCGGCCCGCCTGCCCCGGCCCCGTACCGAATCGCTGATGCCCCGGCCCTGCCCCCGGCGCATGCCATCAGCCGTCCCGCAAGCCCCGCAGAGCCGGAACACCTCCTCGACCAGACGGAGTGATTCCCCATGCCCACAACGCTCGGACTCATCGGCAGCGGCATGATCGGCCGCACGCTGACCTGCCTCACCGTCACCGCGGGCCTTGACGTCGTCCTCGCCTACTCCCGCGACCCCCACACCCTCGCCGGGCTGGTCGCCGAACTCGGCGGCCATGCCCGAGCTGCCACCCCCGCAGAAGCGGCCGAGGCCGGCGACCTGGCGCCGCCGCGATGAAGAGGCGGTCGTTCTCTCCGGCCTGGACAGCAATCTGGTCCTGTCGTGGCCGAGTTGCTCCCACCCCGTGTGGCGGCCCTCGACGCGGCCGGGAGACTGCTTCCCGCTCCAGGAGGCGCGGCGCTCCCGGTCGCCGGAGCCGTCACCCACCCCGAAGCGCGGGTCCTGATCCGTCACCTTCAGACGCAGCCGCCCGCACCCGTTGCTCCTCGCGAGCGGAGCTGACATCCCGTTCCAAGGGTGTGCGGCTCACTGCCGCCGCGAGGTCCTCCAGGGCCCGCTTCTGCAGTTCCGCCCCGCGTCGTAGCACCGGGCTCCGGTCCCCGGCGGCGCCTTCCCACGCGTGGAGCGCCTCCTCCACACGTCGTCCCCAGTCCGGATTCCTGTGCTCGCGCACATCGTCTGCCGCCTGTGCGGTGTCCGCCTCCAGGGCCTCGGCGAGCCGCTCCGCCTCCGGGGCGAAACGGCTGTCGGCCCGCGGGACGTGGCTTTCCATGAGCATCGCCGCCCGGTCAAGTCCCTTGAGCGCCTCCTGCGCCTCCTCCGCCTCGCGCGATGTCAGACCTCTGGGCCCGACCGGTTCCTGCCTCGCCTGGTCGTAGGCCTCCTGCCAGGCGGCACGTGCCTCCCTGCTCGCCAGCAGGGCCCTGCGCATGTCGGCGCGATGCTCCCGGGTCGGTTCGGCGTGGCTGCGGAGCACTGCGGCCGCGTAGCGGCCGTCGGCGGCGAGCCAGTCCGCCAGCCGGCCCGGCAGCCGGGGGGTCTCCCATGCGGGGAACACCAGGTACGCCAGCATGGCCAGGGCCCCGCCGAGCAGGGTGAGCACCACCCGCTCCGGGACCGTCTGCTCCCATGTCTGGCCGCCCATGCCGAGCAGGAAGACGACGTACGCGGCAGTGAAGCACTGGGAGTAGGCGTAGCCGGTACGGAGCAGCGTGTACGACAGGGCCGCCGAGACCACCGCCAGCGCGCCGAACACCGGGGCGTCCGGGCCCAGGGCCCGCACCATCCCGGTGGCGAGCGCGACCCCCGCCAGGGTCCCGGCGAGACGACCCACCGCACGCGCGTACGTGCGGTGGAAGTCCGGCCGCATCACCATCACCGAGGCGATGGGCGCCCAGTAGCCGTGTTCCAGGGGGAGCCGGGAAGCGATCAGATAGCCGAGCGTGGCCACCGCCGCCAGGCGGACGGCGTGCCGGAACACGGGCGAGTCCCGGCGGAGTTCACGGCGGACCGCCCGGAGGACGACCGGGAGCAGCCTGAACATGGTCGGGCGCACCAAGAACTGGGCGCTCGTGTGGCCGGGCGGCGTAGGCGTCCTGTCGCGCGCCCCGCCGCTCCGGGCGATCTCCAGCGCCTCGGCGAGCAGTTCCACGAGCCGTTCGGCGGCCTGCCGGACGGGCCCCTCCAGCACCTCACCCTCCTCGTCGACCCGCAGAACGTCCGCGCTCCGGGGCGGTGTCTCGGCGGGAGTGCCGCGGCGGATCGAACGGGCGGCCGCGTCCAGGACGTCGGCGGCCGCGCCGAGCAACTCCCGTGCGCGGTCCCGCCCGGGTCCCTCCGCCGGGGCACCGACGTCCGGATCGGCGAGCGCGACGACGACCGGCAGAATGCGCTCGGCGAGGCCCCGGGGGCCATGGAGGACGGGAGGCCGGGTGCGGGCCTGTGATGGCGTCACGGCGGCCGCGTCCCGGGCCGTCATCAGCGGCTCCGGGTCGAACGGCGCGGTCGAGTCGTGCCGCAGCCGACGGGCGTAGTCGGCCACGGCAGCCAGCGCGTCGGCCAGCGCGTCACGATGCGCCCCCCAGCGGCGAATCGGGAACAGCAGGATCAGCACAGCCTGCGCCACGCCTCCGAGCGCGATGACCCCGGCGTGTTGCAGAGCTCGTCCCACGCTCGTGGGCAGGGTGACGGTCACCAGCATGCTGCCGACCGTCGTCGCCGCAACGATCCCAGCGGTCGATCCGAGGGCCCACGCCATCCCCGCGGCAATGGCCCATCCGGCCAGCAGCGGGAGGAACGTCACGAGTCGCCCCGCCGCCAGGTAGCCCACGAAGGTGCTGAGGGCCAGACCCACGCCCGCGCCGAGCGCGATCACCTTGCGCGGACGCCAGCTGCGCTGGAAAGTGGCCGCACCGGCGGAATAGGCACCGAGGGCGGCGGACGCGGCGTACGCAGGGGAGACCAGCCACAGCGCCGGTCCGATGACGAGCGCCACCCCAGCGGCCGTGCGCAGCGCGAGCAGGGGCTCCAGCCGCGTCTCCTCGATCGTGAGCCCGGAGCGCGCGACCTCCCTCAAGGTCCGCAGCCACCTCACGGTGTGAGCCCGGTCGGAACGCGCTGCCGGGTCGCGGCGGCCTGGTCAAGGCGGGGCCGCCGGGCGAGGAAGCCTCCCGCTGGGCCCAAGAACTGAGCATCGGTGCACTCGCGACACATCAGCATGCGGCCTCACCAGTCCCAGGGTCTGCCTCGCACCGTATGTCCGGCGGGGTCTTGGCCTCCGGCTTGGCGAGCATCCGGGGGCCGCGGTCCGTCCTACCGGGCCGAACTCCGGTGATCGCCGATGGTTCAGCCCCTCCCGGAGTCAGGGTGACTGCCACCCGTCACCCGGACTGGTCCGGGGAGACAGACGGGCGGCGGTCCTTGGGTTCCTATCGCTTGCTGCCGTTGCTGTGTCCGTTGGGATGCAGGACCACCTTGGTCCAGCCCTCGTCGCGGGCGTCGAAGTGCTCGTAGGCGGTGGGGGCCTCGTCCAGGCTGAGCTCGTGGGAGACGACGAAGCTCGGGGTCGCCTTCCCGCCGGCGATCAGGTCCCGCAGCGCCCGGTTGTACCGCTTCACCGGGGCCTGGCCGGTGCCCATGTGCTGGCCCTTGAACCACATCATCCCGAAGTCGATCGGCACCTTGCCCTGTGCCTCCAGCTCGCCCTGGGCCTCTTCGCCGCCGGGGTCCTGGGGCAGGAACACGCCCACCACGCCGATGTCGCCCGTGAACCTGACCGAGTCGATCATGCCGTTGAGCGTGAGGCCGGCATCCTCGTGTCCCTCGGGGTCGTGTGCCTGGTAGCCGACGCACTCGCAGCCGTTGTCGGCGCCCAGACCGAGGGTGGCTTCCTTGACGACCTCGGCCGGGTCCTGCTCGGCGGTGTTGATCGCGATGGCGCCGATCTCCTCCGCCTTGCTCAGCCGGTCGGGCTGGTGGTCGGCCACCCAGACGCGGCCGGCGCCCCTGAGCACGGCGGAGTAGGCCGCCATCAGCCCGACGGGACCGGCCCCGAAGACGATCGTCTGGTCGCCCGGTTTGACGTGGGCCATCTCGGTGGCGTGGTAGCCGGTGGGGAAGATGTCGGCGAGCATGACGTAGTCGGTCTGCCGCTCGGCGGCGTCCTCGCCCAGGCGCAGCGCGTTGAAGTCGCCGTAGGGCACACGCAGCAGCTCTGCCTGGCCGCCCTGGTAGGGGCCCATGTCGGCGAAGCCGTAGGCGGCTCCGGCCAGGGCCGGTTCCGGCTGCATGATCAGGCAGTAGTTGGTCAGCCCCCGCTCGCACTGCTTGCAGAAGCCGCAGGCGATGTTGAAGGGCAGCACCACATACTCGCCGACCTGGACCTTGCGCACGGCCGGGCCGACCTCCACGACCTGGCCCATGTTCTCGTGTCCCAGCGTGCGGCCGGACTCGAACGAGGTGCGGCCCTCGTACATGTGCAGGTCCGAACCGCAGATGTTGGTGGTGGTGATCTTCACGATGATGTCGCAGGGGTGCTCGATCTTCGCGTCCGGCACGTCCTTCACCGTGACCGTTCGCGGTCCTTCGTATACCGCTGCCTTCATGATTGCAATCCCTTGATGTCGCGGCACGACCGCACCACGGCGGTGATGGAGACGGCGCGAAAGGCCTCACTCCCGGGCGTTGACGAGGGGGTGCGGGACGCGGTCCGTGGCTCCGACATGCCTCTGCGGGTCGTTCACCCGGATCAGGTGCAACGGCGCGGCCGGCGGCTTGCGATGCGGAGTACCGGCGGCGTGCCGCCCGGGTCCCCGTCGACCCTCGACGCGAAACGAGCACGCCCGCATCAATCAGGAGAATCTTCCCGTCCGTCAGAGGGGTCTGCTCGTTGTTCGATCAGGCAGTCCTGCTGAACACCAGTGGATGGGGTACCAGGGTTTCGCCAAGGTCCCCCGCACGAAAGTGATGCGTATTCCCATGGCAGAGACACGAGACGTCGTTGAACTCATCCTTCAGGACCACCGGAAGATGGAGGAGCTCTTTCGCCTGATGCGCAGCGTCGAAGCCGACCGGGCCGCCGCTCTGCGGGAATTCTCCGGTCTGCTGATCGCGCACGCACTGGCGGAAGAGGCGAAGGTCTATCCCGCGCTCAAGCGCTACAAGAAGATCGACGACGAAGAGGTGGAACACGGCGAGGAGGAGCACGAGGAGGGCAACAAGGCACTCCTGGCACTCCTGGAAGTCGACGAGGTCGGATCCCAGGAGTGGAACGAGAGGCTGGAGGATCTCGTTCGGGCCGTCACCCACCACGCCGACGAGGAGGAGCGCACCATCCTCAACGGGGCGCGCGAGAACGTGGCCATGGAGCGCCGCGAGGAACTGGGCGAGGCCTTTGTGGAGGAGCGCGAGCGTCAGCTGAAGGAAAACTGCGGTGCAGTCGACAACGTGCGCCGCATCGTCAGCTCCTGAGTTCCTTCGTGGGTGCGGGGCGACGGCCGTAGGCAGGTCTGGGTCCTCCCAGGCCTCGACCAGGGCGGCCGCCCCCGCGACTCTCCGCCGGTCGGTCAGGGCCGCCATCCGAGGTGCCCGCTTGACTTATTTCAGACCGGTGTGACGCTGGAGAAGAGGGGTTCCGCCGCCGTATCGCGTAGAGCCGGGCAGAGCCGCCCCTCGGCTCCAGTCGCCCACCAGTTCGCGGCGGCGACTGATGGCCTAACCCCTGCTCCGTAGAGGGAAATCTCCGGGGGCGCGAAGTGAGGCGATCGAATGGGCCGGGTTCCCGAAGTGGCCGTGGTAGGAGCCGGCATCGTCGGACTCTGCACCGCCTATGCACTGGCCGAACGCGGAACGACGGCGCGGGTCTACGAAAGCGGCGTTCCAGGCAACGGGCAATCCGGTGGCGAGTCCCGCATATTCCGCCACGCGCACGACGACGCCCGCCTGGTCGAATTCACCCGGCAGGGCCGCGCCGTCTGGGACGAGTGGGCCGACCGGTTGGGCGCCGAACTGATCTCCCAGGATGGAGTGGTCGCCCTGGGCGGCCCCGTTCCTGGGAGACTTCGCATTCTGCAGGAGGCCGGCGGCATACCGGTCCGGACCGTGGACAGCGCCGAGCTTCAGGCCAGCATGCCGCTGCTCGCGGACTACCGCGGTCCCGCGATGCTTGATGAGGACGGCGGTGCCATCCGCACCCGTGTCGCGGTCGAGTGCCTGACCGATGCACTGGGTGACTCTGTGGTCACCGACGAGGTCCTCTCGCTGTATCCCACGGGCCGCGGCACGGTGGAGGTGCTCAGCACCGTCGGCCGCGAAGAGTACG
>NZ_LIRK01000319.1 GCF_001419765.1 Streptomyces torulosus | reverse complement strand
CCCGGCTTCCGGCGCCGGCCCGAAGGGGCAGGATGAGCTTGGACTTGCCGACGGTGGAGCTTGCTGTCGAAGGCAGCGGATCCAACCGGTTTCCGTTCCTGCGTACGCCGACGCGATCGTCGACATGCAGGCACATCTTGGTGCAAGTGACGGAGGGCTGCGGGGCGGACGCCCGCTCCCCCGGTTCAACAACAGGAGCTGGTCACGGGCGATTGTCTGAGCAGTAGATCGTCCGTCAGCGGTTGACTTCGAGGTTCGTCAGGACGAGCAGAGCGCGCAGGAGGCGGGTGGCGTGGGCGGGGCCGGTGCGGAGCTTGGTGAGGATCCGCCAGTTCTTGAGGTGGGCGAACCCGTGCTCGACGGGTGCGCGTCCAACGGCGAGGACTCTGTTGGCTTCTTTCTGTCCTGGGGTGAGTTTGTGGGTGCGAGTGGCGGCGTAGCCGGTGATGATCACGGGGTCCAGGACGTCGTTGTCCAGGCCGCGGAAGCCGAGGTCGGCCAGCGCCCCGAGGCCGACGGCCTGCAGGTGGGCCAGGATGTGGTCGTGGCGAGCGGCGGTGTTGTCGTGGGTGCTGCCGGGCCGGGCGGCGGATATCCAGATCAGGCGGCCTTTCTCGTCGGTCAGGGCGAGGAAGTGCAGGCCGTGGCTGCGGTGCTTTCCGGAGTAGTTCCGCCGGTCAGCCTTGCCGGTGCGGCGTTGGGTGCGGATGAGGGTGCCATCGATCAGGACCACTTCGCCGCCCTGCTTGGTGACCTTCTTCAGGGCACGGTCCAGACGCGGCGCCTGGGCGGCGAGCAGCCCGATCAGTTCGTCGCGCCAGCGCCGGACGGTGGACTCGGACACATCGTTGCCGCCGGCCATGTCGGCCAGGCGCTGGTCGTGACGCAGCACGGCCAGGACGATCACCGCGATCTTCCCCGGTGGCAGAATCCGCCACCGGGACCCAATCGCCTTCAGATGGCGCCTGAGCAGATCGGCGAGGTGGTTGACGGTGTGCGTGGGCAGCGGAAGACGGCACTGGTAGATAAGCGGGCAGGTGTCCTCGGCGCGCACCTTGGTATTCGTCATGGCGAGTTTGATCAGATTGCTGCGCAGCGGTTCCAGCTTGACCTTCACGCTGACTTCCACCCCCACTACCTCGCCGACCTCGCGGGCCATGACCGGTCCGGCGGCCTGTCGCACGGCGGCGATGATGCGCTGGTAGTTCCCTGGGCAGGGCATTCTCCTCCACGCCCGGCTCGCGATGCGGGACTATCATCACTGCCCGGCCACCCACCTGCCCCGGCATCGGCCGGGCTGAGGAACGCTCCTCAGCCAGCTGCTCGGTCACCCGTTCAAGAACGCGTTCGGCGACGCCGACTTCGTCCCGCTCGGCCCGTACTTCCGCCAGCTGGTTAACCAGCTGCCCTTCGAGTTCATCCAGCTCCGCGCGCCGCGCGGTAATCCGTTCCAGCAGCTCGGGATCCAGCATGCACCGGATCGTAGAAGACTCCCCGGGCACTGCGAGCAGGAATCAGCGGTACGGGGAGTGTCTGGTGGCCGCCCCGGCTGAGGTGGATCTTGCGTAAATGCACGTCGGGTTATCGCGCATGAACGGTGATCAGCGGGGTGGGAAGGAAGTCAGAGCGAGGTCCCACTGATCAGCCGCGTGAAGCAGCGCCGCAGCGTCCATCCTGACCTCCACGACGTACTGGTGGATGCCAGCCCGGTCGTCACCCTGCTGCCACGGGGGCGCTGCCTGCAAGGACAGATGAATGCGAATCACCGCGGCCTCACTCTCGCTCCGACCGGCGAGACTGAAGGCCACGAGCGGCTCAATGAACGAAACGTCCGGTGCCAGCTCGCCTTCGGCATCAGGTTCGGTTACGGCCACCGCCCCCGCAGCCACCGCGCGCAGCCACACGGCCACCTCGCGTGCCTCACGGGTGAGCAAACACGGATCGACGAACGACCAGCTGCCCTCCGGAGTCGTCACTGTGCCAGCAATGACCAGCCAGTTGTCGTCGAACGAGTCACCCCGGACCGCGGCGAACTGATAGCGCACGGGGCGGAGATCGACACTGTTTGCGGGGTCATTCAGGAGCACCGAGCCAGAATGTCATGTACTGAACAGGCACTGCCAGTGAGTTACGTGCTTGGCCAGCAGGACGGACTGCCTCCCAGCCCGGGTGTACCGGTCAGAGCACCCGCCTGGACTGACTTCCGTTTCAGAGACAAGCCCGGCTCTGTCAGATGATCTCGTCCGTGGACTCCCGCCCACGACCAGCGTGAGCACCCCGAGAATCAGTCACACCAGCCCTTTGACTTGCGACTTCAGGTTGGCGAAGACTCAGTGGACTCCACTGCGACACGATGTGGACCACGATGGCGTCCACTCTCGCTCGGCCGTGCGGGAGTGGACGCCGTTGTGTGAACCGCGAGCCAGTCCTATGGACTGTGTTGGCGCGGAATGGCGGTCTCCCTTGCGGACGAGATCCATGCGGGCAACTGTGTGCCCTTTCCGGGACGGTGGAGCGGTTGCACGAGGGGTAAACAGCAACCCGTGTGCTCGGTATACGACGTGGCCGTGGGTCGGCATCAACTGCACGGCATCCGGTGTCTGTTACTGACCTTGAATGCGTGCCGCCTTGCGGCCTCATCGGCTCGATTTCCGCGGCGTGGTCGCCGATCGTGAACATCACCCGTCCCATCTGGGCGACCAGCTGCCGGTCTCCGGTGACGATCTCCTCGTAGCGCGGCGGCTCCAGCCGGTGAGCGGCCAGGAGGTCGTTGAGGTCGTCCCAGGTCGTCAGTCCGGTCACGTCGAGCGCGCCGAGTACGTGTCGGTGTTCGCGGTGCAGTGCCTGGGCGAGGAAGTCCTCGCCCAGGCATTGCACCGCGATAGACAGATCCCTCATCGCGTCAGGGCTCCCGATCGTCAGTCGTTGCCGTCGCTCTTGCCGGTGCCGCCGCCGTCCGAGGGGATGGCATTGCAGCCCCGGGCGGCGACGATCTGCTGGCGGGAGCGGACCAGGCCGCCGGTCGACGGCCCGGACGTGGCCGGAGTCCGACCATGGAGATGACCCGATGAAGCGCCGCAACATGCTGCGTGGCGCGCTCGCCGCCGGGCTCACCGCCCCGGCACTCGCCGCCCCCACCGCCGCCCGGACCGACGTCGACCAGACACTCTCCCCCGGCGTACCCCAGGACCTGGCCGATCTCGAGGCCGCTGCCGAGAGCTACGGGTACGGCTACCACGGCCAGCAGCCCACCCGCGTGCTGGCCGACCTGGTCACCGACTTCACGACCCTGCGCCCGCTGCTCACCGTCCCCCAGCCCCCACCGGTACGGGCGCGGCTGTGCCGGACGGCCGGGCAGATGGCCGGGATGACCGTGATCGTCTTACACGACCTGGGCAGCCGTGGGGAGTCCCGCGCGTGGTTCGCCACCGCCGCCCGGGCCGCAGCTGAATCCGGCGACGACCAACTGCACGCATGGGTCCTCGCCCGCGAGGCCATGGTGCCGCTCAACCACGGCGCCCCGAAAGCGGCGGCCGGCCTTGCCGAACGGGCCCGTCACGTCGCCGGACACCGGTCGACCGCCGCGGCGACGCTGGCGGCCGCAGTCGCCGCCCGCGCCTACGCCCTCAACCACCAGCCTGAGCAGGCCCGCGCCGCGCTCGAGGCCGCCGACGCCCTCATGGACCGGCTCCCCGAGGGCGAGCGGTCGGACACGTGACTGACGTACAGCGAGCAGAAGCACCACGTCCACCTCAGCCACGCCTGCACCACGCACGCCGACACCCGCCGCGCGAGCGAGAGCCAGCAGCGCGCCCTGGAGCTGTCCGCGCCGACCAGCACCATGACGCGCACCCTGCTGAACATCGACGCGGCGGCGTCCCAGCACGACGGCGACACCGAGCAGGCGTGCCGCCGTATGGTCGACGCCCTGACAGCGCTGCCCGCGGACTACCGCACTGGCCTGGTCCGCCGCCGCGCCGTGACCCTGTACGAGGCGATCCCCGCCCAGCACCACCGCGAACACGCTGCACGGGAACTACGCGACGTCATGGCCGGCTAAAAACGACGGCTTCCACAGCAGTCGCCCTCCCCGGGCCCGCTCGATCGATGCGGCTGTCGGCTATCCGATGGTGTAAGGGAGGAACTGGACGGAGGAGGCCACGTCGTTGAAGCCGTTGCCCCGGTTGAAGCTGATGGACTCGCCGGGCAGGAGTGTCACGGGCACTCCCTTGAAGTCGTAGTCGGGGTAGATCCGGACGAGGAAGCGGCTGTTGTTGACAACGGAGCTGGTGACATCGTTGAAGTTGTAGTCGTTCAGGTGGGTGATGTCCTCGGTGGTTCGTAGGATGCGGGCGTCGGTGGGGGCGTTGTAGTCCCAGTTGTCGTAGAGGCAGACGTAGTTGCGGGTGCATGCGTCGCGGCCCTGGCCTCGGATGATCGAGGCGTCGGCGGAGGCGGGGGCAGCTGCGGTCAGCATGGCGGCGGTGGTGAGCGCGACGCTTGCCGCGAGGCGGACTGGGGTCTGCATGGTCAGCGTCATCCTGCTTTCCGGTAGTGGAGGGGGCCGCGGGGCCGACGGCAGCAGTGATGCGGCGCGTACGCGAGGAGGCAACACGGCACCCGTACGTTCCGGCGCAGCGGCAGAGCCAACGACATCTGCGACCCGCGAAGTCATAACCAGCATTCCTGCGACTGAGAGTAGCGGCAATACTACTAATTGTAGTCATTGGTGAATTGAGACATCTCCAAGCCGACGCGGTCGCCAGCTCTACGCCCCCTCACACCCCCCGTGCTAGCCCCCACTGCCAGCAGTCCTCACGGCAGCATGACTACCGAACGGGAGCAAAGACTCCCCTCGTCGTGGTGCCCGGTCCAGCCTCACGAGGCCTTCCACTTCTCCGTGGCCCCTTTCCCGCCCCCGTTCGTCACCTCGTGCACAAGCGCCCGGCGGTGGCCTCAACCAACGGGCCCGCATGAGTGGCGGGAAAGTGATCGCTCGATCGGATGGTTGAAGCGTTGAGGCGTGTCACGAGGATGGAGCGGGACAGGTTGCGGACGTCCCATTCGTCCTTTGCAAAGGAGCACATCATGCGTGTACGCCGGTCCATGACCGTGGCCGCCGGTACGGCTGCCGCCTGCCCGAGCCCCCGGGGGTGGCGCCGTACGGCTGTCGCTGTGGCCGCAGTGTGTGCCGCGCTGGGTGGCGTGCTGGGCACTGCGGCATCCGCAGCGGCTGAGGTGTCCGGTGGCACCGGAGAGGTCCGCAACGCCAGCACCGGCCGGCACATCGGAACCTACGGCAACTACGGTCAGGTGCTTGCTGCGTTCACCGATGCGAACTGGCCGAACTCGTCCGACAGGAGCTGGACCTTCACTCCGCGCGAGCACGGCAGGTACTACAGCATCCAGAGCACCACCCAGGGAACGTGCTGGACCCGCAGCCCGAGGCCGGCAGCCGGTGGCGACTGGGAACGATACGGCCCATGGGTTGTCACCCTGGCACCGTGCAGCCCGAACGCCACGAACCAGCACTTCCAGCTGTGGTCGGAGTCCTACCCGGCGCCGCGCGGGACAGTCTCCATCCACCCCCGGGACGACATCTCCACCGTCCTGAGGCAGACCAGCACCCCTCTCGGTGACGGCGGTACCTGGAACGCACTGAGCCTGGAGAACCCCCAGCACACCAACGACGAGCTCTGGACGGTCCCCGTCACTCCCAACGTTTGGTGATCCCCTTCACCTCCGGCACGTCCTGCGCCATCGAGGCAACGGCGAGTCCAGCCGTGACAGGTATATCGGTGATTGCCTTGGCCTCATCCGTCCCTCCCCGTCCGCAGTCCGCATCGGCCGATGAGCTGGCGGAGCGGTCCATGTACTGCTGCCGTACGGCAACGCGGTCGGTGTCGGCGGCCGACACTCTCCCCAGCGTCCCGGCGAGGTCCTCCCACCAGGAGTTCGGCAGCTGGAGGCCGTGTTGGAGGATCGGGTCGTCGGACAGGGCCGGCTGCTCAACGCGAGCCCGACAGCTCCGCCCCTTAGGCGGTGAAATCGTCGACGGCGTCGTGCACGCCCAGGAGCGCGGGCCGGTGACCGTCGAGGTCACCGAAGGCGTGTTGTGCGTCCAGGGCGCACCGCGTCCTGGGTTGCAGCAGATGACATGACCAGCCGCCCTCGGCTCACTCAGGTGCATCTCAGTACCGGATGAGGGATCCGGTGCCGCATACGCGATGATCGCTGGTGCCCTTGGCAGCTCCGGGTGCCATTTCAGTGATCAAGCAGCGGAAGGACAACGGGGACATGAGTGAGGCGAGTCGGCCGGTGATGCCGGAGACGGTGGACAGTCCCGCCTTGCGGGCCGAGCCGACAGGCAGGGCGGCGCGGTGGCTGCTGCGTCACCGAGTGCAGCCGGTGGGACCCGCGGCCGGTGAGAGTCATGCCGAGCCGCATGCCTGGTGGAAGGTGATGTGCCTGACCGGCGTCGACTACTTCTCCAGCCTGGCCTACGTCCCGGCGATCGCCGCCCTGGCCGCAGGAGCCGTCTCGCCTCTGGCGACACTGCTGATCGTGGCGTTGACGCTGCTGGGGATGCTGCCGATGTACCGCAGGGTGGCCAAGGAGAGCCCGCACGGGGCGGGGTCGGTGGCGATGCTGGAGGATCTGCTGCCGTTTTGGTGGGGCAAGCTGTTCGTGCTGGTCCTGCTCGGCTTCGTGGCCACCTCATGGATCATCACCATCACCCTGTCCACGGCGGACGCCTCGGTGCACGTGGTGGAAAACCCCTTCTTCCCCTCGGTACTGCACGGCCATGAGGTCGCCCTGACGGTGGCGCTGCTGCTGATCCTCGGCGGAGTGTTCCTGCTGGGCTTCAGCGAAGCGGTCAAGGTGGCCATCCCCCTGGTCGCTGTCTTCCTGGCCCTGAATGCCGTCGTCATCGGCGTCGGCGTGGCCCATGTGCTGACCGATCCCGAGGCCTGGTCGGCGTGGACCGGCTCCCTCACCGACCTGGGCGGTTTTGGTGATCTGGCCGGCCCCGCCCTGCTGGCCTTTCCCTTGCTGGTGCTGGGCCTGTCCGGCTTCGAAACCGGGGTGAGCATGATGCCGCTGGTGGCCGCCGACGGCGCCGACGACGAACAGCGGCTTCAGGCCCGCATCCGCAACACCCGCAAGCTCCTCACCGTCGCCGCGCTCATCATGAGCGTCTACCTGCTGGCCGCCAGCTTCGTCACCACCGTCCTCATCCCCGAGGACGAGTTCGAGCCCGGAGGCGCCGCCAACGGCCGCGCCCTGGCCTGGCTCGCGCACGAGCACGTCGGTGAGGCGTTCGGCACCGTCTACGACATCAGCACCATCCTGATCCTGTGGTTCGCCGGTGCCTCCGCCATGGCAGGACTGATCAACATCGTGCCCCGCTACCTGCCCGACTACGGCATGGCACCCGAATGGGGACGCGCCGTGCGCCCGGTCGTCCTCGTCTACACCGCCCTGTGCATCATCATCACCATCACTTTCGACGCCGACGTCGACAAGCAGGCCGGCGCCTACGCCACCGGCATCCTGGCGATGATGGTCTCCGGCGCCTTCGCCGTCACCGTCTTCGTCGCCCGCCATCGACGGCGCGCGGCCACCACCGGATTCGCTGCGCTCACCGCGGTCCTGCTCTACGCGCTGATCGCCAACATCATCGACAAGCCGGACGGCATCGCCATCTCCGGCCTCTTCATCCTCGGCATCATCGCCGTGTCACTGGTCTCCCGCGTATCGCGCACGACCGAGCTGCGTGCCGACCGTCTCGTCTTCGACGAGACCGCCCGCCGGTTCATCGCCGACACCCTCGCCCACGACGAGTCCATCAACATCATCGCCCACCGCCGCGAGGCCGGTGACGCCGCCGAGTACAGCGCCAAGGAACGCGAACAGCGCGGCACCAACCCGGTACCGGGCCCGGCCGACGTGCTCTTCCTGGAGATCGACGTCGTCGACCCGTCCGACTTCAGCGACACCCTCACCGTCCACGGCGTCGAAGTCGACGGCCACCGCATCCTGCGCGCCCAGGCCCCGGCCGCGCCCAACGCCATAGCCGCCATCCTGCTGGCCCTGCGGGACGGCACCGGTGTGCGGCCACACTGCTACTTCGCCTGGGCCGAAGGCAGCCCCCTGGTGCACATGATCCGCTACTTCCTCCTCGGCCGCGGCGACACCGCCCCCGTCACCCGCGAGATCATCCGCAGCAACGAACCCGACCCCGACCGCCGCCCCGGCATCCACGTCGGCGACTGAGCCCGTCCCTCCGTAGCCCTGCACAGCGACTACCAAAAGGGGAACAGAAACCGATGACGGAACCGCACGACCTCACCCGCGGAGTCCGGCGCACCCAGTACGTCCTCCTTCTCCTCATGGCCGCCCTGGGAACAGCCGGGTTCCTCACCAAATGGGCGGTGTGCATCGTGAAGCCGCAGGTCACGGGTCTGGTGTGAATGACGAGTTGGGTACCCGTGCCGGTCGGCGGCCGATGACCATGGCGTAGATCATCGGGCAGGTCCGGCTCCGGCGGAGACAACGCCAAGATCGGCGAAGGGGAGTTGGAAGGCCGCATACGCACCGCCGCTCAGGCGCAGCAGGTCCTCGCCGAGGGTCATCTGGCTGCGTAGGTGAGAACGGGGCTCTGGCACAGATCTTGGGGAGCGGTCGCGGAGGGTCACCGTGGTGTTCGATTGCGAGGAACTGGTCTCGTGTGAGACCGCGTGCGCCTCCGCGTCGGGCAGGCGGTAGTGACGCTCCGTCAGGTCTGTACGGTTCCCCGCAGCTTTGGCCGAGGCCGGTGACGCTACTGGTAATGCAGGCCGATTCATCGTTCTGGGACTTGCTGGTATTCAGCGGGATCGACGACATGGGCGTCGAAGCGGTGACCGCCGCCGTAGGCACGGTCGATGTCACAGCCAGAGGCCGGGCGGCCAGCGCAGCATGTCCGGACTGCAGCCGCTCCTCGAACCGAGTGCACGACTCCTACCAGCGCAGACTGAAGGATCTGCCGCTCGCTGGGCAAAGCGTGGTGATCCATCTGACGGTCCGACGCTTCATCTGCGGGACGGAAAACTGCCCGCGCCGCACGTTCGCCGAGCCGTTCGCGCAGCTGACCGCCCCGTACGCACGCTTCACCACGCGGCTCGGCCACGTCCTGGAGCGCGTTGGGCTCGCACTCGCCGGACGGGCCGGCGCCCGGCTGACCGCCCAACTGGGCTTCCGCGTCGGACGGATGACCCTGCTGCGCAAGGTCATGGCGTTGCCCAGCCCAGCACGCCGCGCGTGCTGGGCGTGGACGACTTTGCGACCCGCCGAGGCAGACCTACTCCACCGTGTTGACCTGTGGAGAAACCCATCGGGTGGTCGACGTGCTCCCGACGGCGCGACTCCGGACCGCTGGCCGCGTGGCTAGCCGCTCACCCGGGCGTGGAGATCATCGGCCGGGACCGAGCGGGCGCCTACGCCGAGGGGGCGCGACTCGGTGCGCCCACCGCGATCCAGGTCTCCGACCGGTTCCACCTGTGGCAGGGTATCGGCCGGGCCGTGGAGACCTGCGTCGCCGCCCACCGCGAGTGCCTGAATGCGCCAACACCGCCTGTACAAGCGGAGATCGAGGCGTCAACCGCCGACTTGGCGCACGTCGGACCCGGCATAGACGGCCGACGGGCCCAGCGCAAGAAGGCCGCACATGCCCAGGTCCACGAACTGCTCACTCAGGGGCACTCGCGCCGGGCGATCGCCCGCCACCTGGGCTGGGGGGCTCAACACCGTGCTGCGCTACGCGCGTGCCGCCACCTGGCAGGACACGCTCCGGGAGAACCGGCCCCGGCCCAGTCGCCTGGACCCCTACAAGCCCTACCTGGAGAGGCGGTTCGCCGAGGGACACATGAACGTCACTCGCCTGCATCGCGAACTGATCGCTGAGAACGCCCCGGTCACCTACCAGATGGTCCGTGCCTACATCGCCACCCTGCGCGCCGCGCCGCCGCAGGCGCCGCCTCCTCCACCGACCGCGGGTCGGGCTGATGAGGTGCCACAGCCGCCAGGTCTCGGGCAGTTTCCGGACCGCTTCCCACAGCGCGCGCGTCTACGGGCCCGCTGACGGCGGCGAGCCTCGGCGACCCGGCGCCGCCAGACACCTCCACACACGCAGCGCCCCCGCTCCGATCTCCCGGGTCGCCGTGCTTGCCCTCGGTCGCGGGAAGCTCGTAGGCGCGTACCTGCTCGTAGGTCAGCAGCACCCGCTCGGTGTGGCTCCAACAAGCCGTGTGTGCTGCCCAGTTCCGCTCGATGTCCTCGCCCGAGCGGTCGAAATCGCCGACCACGAGTAGAACGGCGGTCGTGGCTGGGCGGTGGCTCTGGCTGTACGACCTCGACCTCGCCTACTACGCGCCCTTCCTCAACTCGGGTCCCATCGCCCAAGGCTCGGCCGACCCCGACGGCTTGGATGACCCGCTCGCCCAGGAGCTGCTGACGGCATGGCTCAAGGAGTTAGGCGCCCCCGAGCCCGTGGCCATGGGCACGCTGACCTTGCCCCTCCGTCATACGGCCGCGTGGGTGGCCGAGAAATTCAGCCCGGACGGTCGGCTGACACAGCTCTTCATCCGGATGTTTTCAGCGAAGTGGCCACATAATCTGCGTGACGACGATGACACGGTGCGGCTGGCGGCCCGCAGGGAGGTCGCCGCGCGCATCGCCCACCACGGGCCCCGAGTGGTCATCGCCCACTCCCTGGGCACGGTCGTCACCTACGAGGCCCTCCACGCCCACCCCGAACTGAAAGTGGAACTGCTGCTCACCCTGGGCTCCCCACTCACCCTTCCGCACGCAGTCTTCCACCGCCTCGTCCCCCGCCCCGGCGGCCCCGCCGACGACTCACGGCCCCCGTTCGGTGTCCGCCCGCCTGGTGTCGCCCGCT